>QHMY01000140.1 GCA_003218305.1 Verrucomicrobiota bacterium | reverse complement strand
ATCATCACGTTCGACGGTTTGAGGTCGCGGTGGACGACACCACAGACTTCCGCAGCCGCGAGTGCGCGAGTGGCCTGTTCGATAACTTCAAGCGCCTGCGAGACCGGCAGAGGTCCAGTTCGCTGGACTCGCGCTTCCAGCGTTTCCCCTTTCACCAGCTCCATTGCGTAAAAACATTCGCCGTCCTGTTCGCCGTAATGAATCACCCGCGCAACGTTCGGATGATGAATCTGGGCGGCGGCGCGGGCTTCGCGCAGAAACCGCGTTCGGGCCATGGGATTGTCGGCTAGCTTCCGGCCGATCACCTTTAGTGCGACCACCGAGTCCAGGACCGTATCTCGAGCGCGATACGTTACGGCCATCGCGCCGGCGCCGAGAGCGACTGGACCATCGTCATCCAGTTCCACTTCAAAATGTCCGTAACGCAGAGAAGTGGCGACATCCTGATCCGGCGCAAACGCCCAGCTCAGGACGCACCGCAGGCACTCGCCCTCCGGGCCGAGTTGCGTCAACGGATGTTGGCAGGTTGGACAAATCCCAAACGCGTTTGTCTGCGCCTTTGCTCCTGATTCAGAATGAACGCTTTCGTCGGCCATACGTTGGTGCGACCGGAAAACAGGTCAGGCCATCAGTATCCGATGAAGATACTGCAATTCCTGGTCGACGCTGGCCTGATCCGCAACGGTGCTGGCCACCTCTGCCCGCAGGATTTCACGATAGCGGTGACGCAATCGCGCCAGCCAGGTGCGGAGGGTAGCAATCGGAACCCCGAGTCGGTCGGCCACGTCTTGTTGATTAGGCGGAGCGGCCCCGGCCCCGTCCACAAACGGTCTCAGCTCACTGAGCCATTGGGCCTTGCCCTCGGCGGCAAGGTTCTTCTGCATTTGCTGCCAGGAACGTTTCGCAATCGTGGACGCCCAGGTCAGATCGAAGGAAGTGACATCGTCCAGATGAATGCACGCGGAAATCGCGGCCTCGGCCTCCGCCGTTCTTTGATCCAGTGAAACCGCCTGCTGGCCACCGCCTCGCTTCAAAGCCTGCGCCCGCCCGTGCTGATCGTTCATGAAATTCTGCAGGGAAGACAAAAGGAAGGTACGAAGACGGCCCTTCTCCTGGTCGGCTTTGCTCAGCGCATTCTGTTCGAAAAGATGGGCAAAGAAACCCTGGACGATATCTTGCGCATCGGCCGGCGCATAGCCGCGACGCCGAACAAAGGTGTAGAGCGGTGGCCAGTAGGCTTCGCTGAAAATGGAGAGCGCTCTTTGCGCGGATTCATCGGCGCCGGCGTTTCCGGCCTGCAACACGACAGTCCAATGCGTCGTCTGAAACGGCGTGCCCCCCTCCTGTAGCGTTCCTGGAATCGGTTTCAGAAGGCGATTTTAGCGCTCCCCGAGGGACTTTCGATAAAAAAGAGAGTGGGCGCGGGATCAAACTTTTTTGTTGTCTCGACAATCGTCAACTCTCAGACTCGCTTTCGGATCTCACATAGCGTGAAACCCAAATTAAATCCTGGACAACCGCTCACTAACTAATTGAGGAAAGACATGACCAAGAACTGGAAATCACAAAAGGACAAGAGAGACGCAGCCACCGCGTTTTTACAAAAAACGATCATTGACGCGGACGTGCGCTCCGCCGTTTTGAAAGACCGCAACGCGGCGCGGCGACTTTTCGCCAAAGAGGGCGGGATCAGCATTCCCGACGATGTTGAAGTGATCTGCATCGGCCGGAGCACCCAGGAGCGAGATAGATTGATCGTCTTCGTGCTGCCTTCGGAGGATGCGGACGCAGAACAGGTCGATCCGCTCGCGCATTGGGTTGCGGCGTGGCCACCCTACGGCATCGATCCGGTAGCGGTCCCGCCAGTGCGCGGTGACGCTAAGCCAGGAGTGACAAGAAACTGGAAATCCAAAAAGGACAGGAGAGAAGCAGCCACGGTGTTCCTCCAAAAAACAATCACTGATCCGGATGTGCGCTCCGCCGTCCTAAAAGATCGCAACGCAGCCGGGCGACTGTTTGCCGCAGAAGGCGTGATCGACATCCCCGACGATGTCGAAGTGATCTGCGTAGGGCCGAGCACACAGGAGCGGGATAGATTGATCGTCTTCGTCCTGCCTTCGGAGGATGCAGACGTTGAACAAATCGATCCCCTGGCGCATTGGATTGCGGCTTGGTCACCCTACGGCCTCGATCCAGTGGCACTCTCACTTGATCGCAGCGACGCCGAAATCGAGCCTCTTGTCCTGGCGGCAAGCCTATAGGTCGGACGCGCGCCGGAACAGTTCGGAAAGGCCTCGGATCTGAGTGGGTCCGTCTGGAAAATGCCAGACAGGAGGCCCCGCTTCGGACCGATTGAGATAAGAATCCGGATCAAAGCGTAGCGCCGCCTGGATTGTCTCCGCGACGATGTTGCTGCCCACCGGACCCACCCGGTTCCCGTTCTCGCGCACTTCCGACTCTTTGAGGATGTAGTACCAGAGCGGCGTCTCATGGAGAAGGTTTGCTTGGCGGAGGATTCTACCTTGCTCGGTTTCTCGACCTCGCGAGTCCTGGGTTAGTTCAGCTTCGCTCAGGACCGGTTCGCCAAACGCCCGCGCTGCCGTTTGCCCAGATGCCAGGCGCAATCCAGCCCCGCGTATCAATGTTCGAAGCGGCAACTGGGCAGGATTTTTTTCGATCCGATGATGCGGACACGCTACCTCAGCGACACCGATCAGGTCGGCCGGTAACTGCTGTAACGGGAGCGCCAGTCGTGTGTCGATCGGCCGGGTCGTTAGCGCCGCGCCTTCTCCAGCGCCCTGGAAAAACAGCCCCCAGTTGATCTTCATCCCGGCTTCAAGCGCACCTCGATCCGGAAGGCGTCCGAGAATTTTCGGCAACAGCATCTCCTGCCCCATGGACAACAAGTAGTTCGGCCGGACCATTGCGTGACCAAACCGCATCGCCGCTGCGGAAAACTCAATCGGTATCGAAAAGGTATTCCATTGAATCGCCCCCTGGCCCGCGCGAATCACTCGGTTGCAGACTTCGCGGTTCAGAACATTCGGTAGATAGTCTTTGCAAACCAGCCACTGAAATTGCCATCGCAATTGCTGTTGCGCGCGGGCGAACAATTCCACTCGATCACGAGCAGTTGGGCGAAACTGTTCCACTGCGAAGTTGTGCAACCGCGCAAAGACCGCAGTCATTTGACGCAAGATCGAGTTGCTCGCGCCGCGGTCATCCGCGAGCAAGCCAGCGCCTTCGTGATTCGTGCAAATATCAAAAGAGCGTGCGCCGGCGGCGGCAGCAGCCACCTTCAGGCGAACACCGTCGTCTTCGTAAAGATCGCCCGAGGTTTCGGGCCCGGCGCCATACAGGACGCCCAGATCCAACCTGGGCGTCTGTTGATTCTCAATCTCGTGGGGCTCTTTGCGCCAGGCGTCGTCTACTGAGCTGACGTCCTTCGTCAGATCATGCGCAACGAATTGCCCGAAGTAGGTGTAGCCGGCCTCGAGCAGAATCTCGGGCCGTTCTTCTGAGACGCGCGTCCCATCGTCCACCATCGCGCAGGCGAGCGCGCTCAGTGCCGCGCGCGAAGCTTCAAAATCATCGCAAGGCGCAGCCGGGGGAAAGAGCCGGCTATAATGCCCCAGGGACGACTCGGCAAATGGCGTCAACATAGTTCCACACAAGATTGAGACTAGTCAGGAGATGGTTCCAAATTCCTCTCGAAAAAGTAAGAAAAGGACGCTTGGACCATGTCGGTTTCAGAAGGGCGAATTTAGCGGAGCGAACAGGAGCGTCCGGTAAGGCGCTAATGCGCCGATGTGCCCAGCTCGTACACTTCTACCAGTCCGGCGCCCGTGCCGTTGTTAACTCCGGAAAGCAGCGCCGTGTACGGGCCCGGCAGCAATGTCGCTGCGATCGCTGATTCGAGATTGTTTGTCGGGGCAAGGCCGGCCGCCTGGATAATGGCCGCCTGGCTCGGGTCATCCATCCAGTTGTCATTCGAGGCGATCAGGGCACCCTGCGAATTTCGCAGCTCAAGCTTGGGATCCGGAAGCGCACTAAGTCCCCAATAACTCAAGTCTACCCCAAGCCCACGCACGATGATTGAGTCCTCACCGCTGGCTCCGCCGAGGATGAATCCGGCAATCATTATGTCGTCGCCGGTGCCCACCTTCCCTCGAGTGCTGATATTGGCCAGTTTCGAATCCTGATTCGTCGATAAATCGTAGATCTCAACCAACCCAACGCCTGCCCCACCTCGCAACCGCACCGTATAGGCTCCGGGACTGAAGTCTGCCACGATGGCTGACTCGAGGTTATTGCCCGGCGCACGCCCCGTCGCGATGATCTCGGCCTCCTGCGTATCTCTCCAGTTAACGTTGACCAGGCTTTGGGGCAGGCAATCGATAACAGTATGCAGTACCAACAAGGGATCAGGAAGCGTGTTGGCAATTATTCCACTTAACGACGGTCCAATGCCTCGGATTAAGAGGTGCCTCCGGCCGGTGCCGGTAATGATGAAACCGCCAATCCCTTCCTCGACTTCCCTCGTCCCATTCAACAACCGGGTTGAGAGATTCGTTGCGCGAGTTACCGGAATTGGCGTTGGGGTTGGGGTTGGGATTGACACTGTTCCGGCGAGCCAAAAATCAAAATTTGCATCACTGCTATAATAGGTAGTAAGGCCCAGGGCGAAAGCATATACGTCGACCGAGAGGGTGTAATTGCCAGGTGACAGTGTTCCGCTTTTGTTAAGAGTAGTCCCAACCACTTCAAATATCGTCCCAGTTTCGCCGGTAAGTTTGGCCGTTGCTTTCGAGCAAAAATGGGGCTCGCAGAAAGCTCCGTGCAACTGCCCGGTGATCGAATACGGATGAGGCTCCGTTAGAGTAAAGTTTAGAACAATCAGTTTCGCACTGCCCCGGGCCTGACCCTGTTCATTCACGCTGGCACCTGCTGTTCCATCGCCTACGACTCGCAGACCTTGTATCGGGTTGTTACTAAGGATCGAGGAATTACTCGTTGAAGTTCCCGTGCCAGTCGAGGAATTGCCTATAACATGATTATTTTCGTAGGCCCGATTACACAGATTGGCTGGCAAGAATCCAGTTTGCGATTGCGGTTGCGGAGCACCGGTCCCATCGCCACCGGGGGCGGAAGCGTAGGCCTCTGCATCCGACAGGCGGCTAACCAGAATAATATCACCAAACAGAGGCGGCGTAACCGCGAGGAGGCATGCTGCAATCAAGAACATGCGAAGGCGGTTCATCGCGTTGGGAACGGCCAGGGGCGTTTTCATGGGCGAATACCGTCGCTTCACTTTTACGTGATTTTGGGACTTAACGTCAAGCCGGCAAAACGCGCGACCTCAGAGAGGAAAAGGGGGACCGGAGTCTACGGGGCTCGAACCCGCAACCTCCGCCGTGACAGGGCGGCGCTCTAACCAATTGAGCTAAGACTCCTCGAGAGGGTCAGATTGTAGAGGCGGGTCCCCTCAGCCGCAACTGTTGGACGGGAGAAAAATCGCGCTACACCTGACGAGTCCCATGATTTGCGGGCAAACTGCGACGCTCGTATACTCGTGCCGCATGAACGAGGAGCGCAGCGAGAAGTTCGTGGATCGGGACGACGAGTCCGGGCCGCGCCAGCTCAGTTTGCTTGAGGCTTTCGATCTGGTCCTCGCTTCCATCCCGCTGGACGACCCGAAGCGACCGGAGTTGTTTCTGATCCGGGCCGAAATTGCCGCCCAGGAGGAGACGATCGGCGAAGCTCAACAGGCCATCGAAAAACTCGAAGAGGTCATCAAAAAAGTCACCTCGCCGGCCAACCGCATCGGCACTTACCTCGGAAATCCGGCGCGGGAGACCGCCCACATCGTCGTCGGCAACGCTGACTATTATTGTAATGTCGACCCGCGGATCAATCTCGCGAAGCTCAAGAAAGGCACCCGCGTCCTGGTCAACGAAGCCTATGTGATTGTGGGTGATCTCGGTTTCGAAACCGCGGGACCGGTCACCAAAATTGTGGAGCTGCTGGGCCCTGACCGGCTGCGCGTCGGCGCGGAGCATGGGTTGCAGTCCTTGATTCTCCAGCGCTCCGCCGAGTTGATGAAGAGCAAACTCAAATCCGGCGACGAAGTGCGAGTCGATCCGAATTACCGGGTGGCGCTGGAGGTGCTCGCTCATCCCCAAGCACGCGAACATTACCTCGACGACGTTCCCGAATTGCCTTGGAAAAAAGTCGGCGGGCAGGCTCAAGCGCTGCAGGCCATTAGGGACGCGATCGAGCTGCCGCTCCTCCACGAAGAGCTCTTTCAAAAATTTAAGCACGCGACGCCGAAGGGTTTTCTGCTCTACGGTCCGCCCGGCTGCGGCAAAACCCTCATCGGCAAAGCCACCGCCTATAATCTGACCAAACAGCTGCGGGAGAAGACGGGCGACGAGATGAAAGAATATTTCATGCACGTCAAAGGCCCCGAAATCCTGAACATGTGGGTGGGCGAATCCGAGCGAATGGTGCGGGAGATTTTTGCGACCGCGCGCGAAAAACGCCGCGAAGGGTTCCTCCCTTTTCTCTTTATCGACGAAGCGGAGAGCATTCTCGGCACCCGCCGCGCCTCCCGGTATTCGAACATTCTCTCCACTCTCGTGCCGATGTTCTGCTCGGAGATGGATGGGATCGATTCGCTCCACGACGTCGTCATCATTCTCGCGTCCAATCGCGCCGACTTGATCGATCCGGCGATTCTTCGACCTGGGCGGATCGATCGAAAGATCAAGGTGCACCGGCCCGACCGGGAGGGTGCGCGCGAAATCTACCGAATTTATCTCACGAACGATCTGCCCTACGACGGCGCTCTGGCCAAGGAAGCCGGCAACATCGGCGCCGCGATCGACCGGCTGGTCGAGCGGATCGTCGAGGCGCAATTCGCGCGGCGCGAAGAAAACAAATTTCTCGAGATCACCCTGCGGAGCGGCCGGAAAGAAATTCTCTACCGGAGCGATCTCCTGAGCGGCGCGATCATCGCCTCCATCGTCGAACGTGCCAAAGGGTTGGCCATTAAACGGACGATTGAGGGTCGGGCCGAAGGCGTTCCACCGGAACTGTCCAGCGGGATCAGCGAAAGCGATCTGCAGTTGTCCTTCATCGCCGAATTCAGCGAGAACGATATTTTTCCGCCCACCGATATGATGGAAGATTGGTTCAAGCTGATCGATTACGACCCGGAGAACGTCGTGAAAATTTCGCCGATGCGGCGCGATGGCCCGGCGAAACTCCCGAACCGCGGCGTAGTGGTGTAGAGGCGGTCGCCGAACTGTAGCCGCGGCGCTCAGTCGCCGCCCTCCGAACGCGCCGACTGAGCGGCGCGGCTACAGTTCCAGAAACGGCGGTTTGTAAACCGCCGCTCCTTGTTGCAGCATCGCCGGCATGAGACTCATCATTGCGCTGTCTGCTTTTACGACGGTGTCGCTATTCGCTCAACCCACCCCGGAACCAAAAACGGACATTTCCAACAAGGCCCTGATCACGAAAGCAGCGCCCACCATTTCTCCAGCCAAGCCCGGCACCGGAGACATCGCCACCCTGCGTAAGATAGCGGAGGACTATTACGCGTGGCGGAATGAAAACTATCCGGTCGGCAGCAGCGATTCTGGGCTTCATACCTGGGACGATCGTCTGACCGACTACTCTGCCGCGAAAATCGCGGACCGCGCTCAGCACGTCCGCAAGTTGCTTGATCAGGTTCGCGCACTGCCCGGTGGCAGCTGGCCGAAAGACGATCGAATCGATTGGATGCTCTTTCGCTCGCAGCTGGAAGGCTCCGATTTCAACAGCCGCGTGCTCCAATCCGAAAAGACCGATCCGCAGGTCTACACCAGTGAATGCAGTAACGGGATTTTTTCCCTTCTGAAAAAGGAATACGACACACCGCAAAAACGGGCGGCCGCGGCAACGGCGCGCCTTAAACAGATGCCGGTCATGCTCGCCCAAGGGGAGCGCAATCTGCAAAAACCGGTCAAACTCTTCGCGGAACTGGCGATTGCCTCCGCCCGCGCGATCGATCCCCTCTTCAAGGAAAGCCTGATGACGCTAGCGAGCGATCTGCCGCCGGCCGAGCGCGACGGTATGGTGAAGGCCCGCGACGAGGCGCTGACGGCGATCCACGGTTTTGCGGATCGCTTGGAAAAGCGCCTGCCCTCGATGGTGGCTTTCGCGCCGATGGGCACGGCGAATTACAATTACTATCTCAAACACGTGCTTCTCCTGCCGTTGGATGCGATGCAGGTGGAGATGCTGGGTCGCGCCGAACTGGCGCGTTATCGCGCGCTCGAATCGCTCCTGCCCGATCCCTCGCTCGCCGATCCGAATCCCGCCCGGAGCAAGAATATTCCCCCGGACCAGGCATCGTTCCTGGCGGCCTACGAAGGCCGTCAGCAGGAGATGATTGCGTTCATGAAGGAACATCAGCTCGTGACGATTCCTGATTATCTCGGCCGTTTCGAAATTCGGCAGCTGCCGGAAGCATTCAAGCCGACCAGCCCCGGCGGCTTCATGAATCCTCCGGGCGTTTACGACAAGGACCCGACCGGCTTCTATTTCATCCCAACCTACAATCCGGAGTCGAAGAATTTCTACATCCGGGCGGCGATTGAAGATCCGCGGCCGATCCTTGGGCATGAAGGCATCCCGGGCCATTTCATGCAGCTCTCGATCGCGAACCATCTCACCGACGAAATCCGCCGCCAGCACGGAGATGGTGTGTTCGTTGAAGGATGGGCGCTTTACGGCGAGGAAATGCTCATGCGCACCGGCCTCTACCCGGAGAACTCAGCAGCGCAGGGACAGATCCTGCGGCTTTCGCGGTATCGTTCCGCGCGCATCGGCGTCGACGTCAACCTGCACACCGGCAAATGGACCTTCGAGCAGGCCGTGAACTACTTCATGGAAGCGGGTGGGCTCGATCGCGAATCGGCCACGGGCGAAGCCGCTGGCGCCGCCTCGAGTCCCACGCAAAAGATCAGCTACATCGTCGGGAAATGGCAGATCATGAATCTGATCGGCCGTTATCGCGACAAAGCCGGAGCCGATTTCCACATCGGACAATACCACGACGACCTGATCAAGAACGGCAGCCTTCCCCTCTCGATTGTCGAATGGATCCTGCTCGATGACGCGACATCCGTTGATCAGGTGATGCGGTAGGCGTCAGCCCGGTAGGGCGACGCTCTGCGGAGCCGCAACGATATATCGCAAGCGTTCGGCGTCTCGCCCTGTAACGCAGCCGCCGAAAGGCGGCGAGGCCGGGCTTTCAAAGTCTCGCTTTGGTAGGGCGACGCTCTGCGGAGCCGCCATTGCAAGTCGCGAGCGCGTTGCGGCTCGACAGAGTCTCGCCCTACCAAGACAGAGGACGGCGCGCCCCTACCAGTTCGAACGGAGTCGCGCTACATTTGCGGATGTCCGCTGACGCCATCTCTGTTCTGATCATCGGTGGCGGACCCGCCGGCTTGCGGGCGGCGGAAGTTGCCCGAGCGGCCGGCGCGAGGGTTATCGTGTGCGATGGACAACGTTCAGTCGGCCGAAAATTTCTCGTTGCGGGCCGGGGCGGCCTCAATCTCACCCACAGCGAGCCGGTAGAAAACTTTCCCGAGCGCTATGTGGACGAACCGGATCGCTGGCGGGATCTCCTAGGCGAGTTCGGGCCGGACGACCTGCGCGCCTGGGCCGCGGAACTCGGTGTCGAAACTTACGTAGGCACGAGCGGACGCATCTTCCCCCTCGGCCAAAAAGCCGCGGGCCTCTTGCGCGCCTGGATCAGGCGGCTTCGCGCCAGCGGCGTGGAATTTCGCACCGGTTCACGCCTGGCCGCCCTGGAACGCAGCCCGGCCGGCTGGCGCGCCGATTTCCAAACCACTGAGGCAAATTTCTCGCTGACTGCCAAGAGAAT
>QHMY01000139.1 GCA_003218305.1 Verrucomicrobiota bacterium | reverse complement strand
ATGAGCGCACGCGAAGTGACGAATGAGGTCCTCACGCGGATTGCCCAATTTGATCTCATAATTCTTAACTTCGCCAACCCTGACATGGTAGGGCACACGGGGGTCGTCGCGGCTGGGATCAAGGCGGTAGAGACGGTGGATGAATGTGTCGCTCAGGTCGTACCGCAGGTTCTTGCACATGGAGGCGCGTGCCTGATCACGGCCGACCACGGAAATTGCGAGCAGATGCGCAATGCGGATGGTTCACCGAATACCGCGCACACCACGAATCTGGTCCATCTCGTTTACGTTGCGGAGAACGCGTCGCAATTCCGCCTGGAAGATGGCATTCTCGCCGATGTTGCCCCCACGCTGCTTTTTCTTCTTGGGCTGCCGAAACCGAAGGAGATGACAGGCCGCAATCTATTAGTCGCGGCCGGGAAGCGCGACTCCGGCTAATTTCGCTGCGCTCACAATCTCTTTCCGGGTGATGCCCAGGGCCCGATTGAATTGGCGTGTGCCGGCGGACGCGATGCGTTGCAGAAATCGAAGGCGGGTCTCGGCGCCGTTGTCATGCCACGCCGGTTTGCGGGCCAGAGCAAGGGAACCGTTTTTCTCCTCTACGAGCACCCCCCAACCGAGCGGAATCTCCCAATCGCAAAACAGTTCGTCAGGCAACACCAGGAAAAACAGATTCGCACAATGGTATCGAACCACGCATTCAAATTTCCTCCCGCCGTTCAGGCGGTTCTGCAGCGCCGTGAACTCCCGGAGAACGCGGCTATAGCTGTGGTGCCCAATGGCGGAGAAATCGTGCGAATCGTATTCGGGAAAAAGTGAATCGCCGGTGCGCAGGGTGGGGTAGTGGATCCGGAGATGTTTTTCGAGCACCTCGCGGCGTCGGCTGACCGAGCGAAGCCGCTCGTGCGTCGCCTCGCTGCAGCAGTTGTCCCGGCGGAGGTCGGCCAGCGCCTGTTTGCACTCGAAAATAGCAGTCACTCCAGCCTGCCCGGATTGCGGCTGATAGGCCGCGACGTCAGCGCGATATCGGGATTGCGGCAAGCTTACTTCCGCCGCGCACAACGAGTAGCCGTTCGCCTGTGCCCAAATCAAAGCGAGGCGTTTGAGCCGGAGATGGGTTTCTGTTTCGCCGCGCCGAGGAACTATGGACGCGTCCATTCCGCCAGCTCCTTTGCCCAATAGGTGACGATCAAGTCAGCTCCTCCACGTTTCAGCGAAGTCATGATCTCCAGGACGGCGGCGCGCTCGTCGAAATAGCCGCGTTCCGCGCCGGCCTTCACCATCGCGAATTCACCGCTTACGTGATAAACAGCGGTCGGCTTCCCAAAGCGCTCGCGCACTTGCCAAAGAATGTCGAGGTAAGGCAGCGCCGGTTTCACCAACAGGATGTCCGCGCCTTCCTCCAAGTCGAGCGCCGCTTCCCGGAGCGCTTCCCGGGCATTGGCGGAATCCATCTGATACGAACGCCGGTCCCCGAACTGCGGTGGGCTTTCCGCCGCTTCCCGGAAGGGCCCGTAAAACACGGAAGCAAACTTGGCCGCATAACTCATGATGCCGGTTTGATCGAATCCGTTTGCGTCGAGCGCTTCGCGGATGGCGCCGATGCGTCCGTCCATCATGTCGCTCGGAGCCACGAGATCTGCGCCAGCCGCCGCATGCGAAAGCGCCGTCTTGGTGAGCAGCGCAACGGACTCATCGTTTAGGACATGGAAATGTTCGCCATCCACACGGGTGACGCCGCAATGGCCGTGGCTCATGTATTCGCATAGGCAAACATCCGTGATTACGACCAGTTCCGGGCATCGAGCCTTGATCGCGCGGATGGCCTGTTGCACGATGCCGTTGTCGGCATAGGCAGATTTCGCCTGATCGTCCTTCTCGTTTGGAATACCGAAAAGCAAGACGGCCTGGAGCCCCAGATCGCAGGCCTGCTGGGCTTCCTCTGCCACCTCCGCGAGGGCTAATTGGAAAACGCCCGGCATGCTCGTGATCGCTTGTCGCGTGGTGATCCTTTCGCTGATGAAAAGAGGGAGAATGAAATCGTGAACGCTGAGCCTGGTCTCGCGAACGAGATTGCGCAGGCCGGCGCTCCGTCGCAAACGCCGCGGCCTATGAACCAATTTTCTCACCGGCCGAGGCTAAGCGTTGCGCCAACGGGTCGCAAGCTCGCTGCCGGACGAGTCTGCTCGACTGGCGGGCTTGACGGCGCGGAGCGTTCCAGATAGCGCCTGAGAGAGACCCTTCAATCATGCGCGCGGCTGGCCAACGGACGACCGACTATTTGTTGGTCGATATCAGCAATTCCTACACGAAGCTTGCCTTTGCGACCAAGCGGAAGATCGGGAAGCCGATCCGCCACCCGACGAACGAACTTACCATTGCGGTCCTGCGCCGAATCTTGAATGGCCGAAGCGTTGAGACAGTGGTTGTTTCCTCAGTCGTGCCGCGAAAGAACAAGGTAGTGGCAAAGGCAGCAGGCTCTGCCCACCTGCTTTTTCTTAGCCCTGAACTGGACCTGGGCATCGGGATTGATTATCCGGCGCCGCGATCAATTGGCGCCGATCGCCTCGCGAATGCTGTGGCGGTAGCGCAATTATACGGCTGTCCGGCGATCGTCGTCGATTTCGGGACCGCTGTGACCTTCGACGTCGTGTCCGCCGGCGGGAATTACGTCGGTGGAGTCATTGCGCCGGGTCTGGAGGCCATGACCAGCTTTCTCTACGACCGGACTGCGTTGCTGCCGAAATTGAGCCTGCGCGAGCCGAAGGGGGCTATTGGGAAAACCACGCGCGAGGCGATGCTGTCCGGCGCTGTTTTCGGTTACCGCGGCCTGGTCCGCGAGATCCTTGTTCGGGTCTCTCGCGAGAATTTTCCTCGGCGCAAACCAAGAATCATTGCGACTGGCGGGTATGCGCAATTGATTGCCCGCAAGCTTCCCGAGATCGAGGCCGTCCATCCGAATTTGACGCTGCAAGGTCTGAGGATTGTGGCGAACCGCAACGTGGCAAGACCAGGGCGGCGATGAGTCCAAAGCTCGCGATCGGGATCGACTTTGGCGGGACCAGTGTGAAGCCCGGGGTGATTTCTGGAAAGGAAATTATCTCCCGATTGGATCCGATTCCGACGCGCGAGCATCGTGGCGCCGATAGCCTGCTTGCCGCTGTCTTTCGCGCCGTGGCAAGCCTCCGCGAGAAACATCCCGGCGTTTCCGCGCTCGGGGCGGGGCTTCCGGGAATCATCGACGGGAGGAACGGTCTTGTTCGCGAATTGTCGAACGTACCCGGCTGGCGCGACATTCCTTTGGCCGCGCTGCTCCGAAAGGAGACGGGCCTACCCTCGATCATCGAAAATGACGCGAATGCTATGACCTTTGCCGAATGGCGTTTTGGTGCGGGCCGGAATCAGCGCAACGTGATTTGCATGACGCTCGGAACGGGCGTTGGCGGAGGTTTGATTCTGGACGGCAAATTATTTCGAGGCAGCCAACTTGGCGCCGGCGAAATCGGGCAAATGATCATCGAACCCCACGGCGTCCCGGGCCATTACGGAAATTTCGGAGCGCTGGAAAAATATGTGGGCAATCGGCAGATCGTCGAGCGCGCCCAGGAACGCTATGCGGCCGCCGGCCGGGCCTACACGCTGGATGAGCTCACGCCACTCCTTCTCGAAAAGGCAGCTCTAAAGGGCGACGTGATTGCGAAGAAATTGTGGGAAGATCTCGGGTTCGAGATCGGCATTATCCTCACCAACATTGTTTGGTTGCTTAACCCGGATCGTATTGTGATCGGCGGGGGTGTGGCCAAAGCCGGGGAGCTGGTCTTCGGGCCGATCAAACACACGATTCGCGAGCGAACGTCCGCTGTCTTTCACGAACACCTCGAGGTGATCCCAGCCGAGTTGGGTAATGACGGTGGCATGATCGGGAGCGCCGCGCTGGCGGTCGAGGCGGCTGAAGGTCGCCCCAGTTGACAACGGGCGGTGCGTTTCCGCCGCAATTTTGAGAAAAAAAGCGCATTTTCGCGGCTAAAACGGCAAAAATAGACTTGTCATCAGGCACGCTCATAGCTTGTATGCGTCCTGGCATGAACATCCGTAAATTCGCGACGATTACAGTCCTGGTTCTCAGTTCCTTTGCGGCGACAAATGTTGCCCCCACCAAAGCGGAACTCGAGACGATGTACGACAAAGCGTTCCGTGAATTTAACGCCAACAATTATGCCCAGGCCCTGAAGGAACTCGACGCGATTGACGCGCGTCAACCTGATCTCGCTGAGTCGCAAAACCTGCGGGGTGTCATCCTGATGCGCCAGGCTCAATACGATGATGCCGAGGTGGCGTTGCAGAAGGCTCTTGCGACCGACCCGAAGTTTTGGAACGCGCGCTTTAACCTGGCGGAGATTCCGTTCCTGCGGAAAGACTGGGCGGAAGCCCGGAAGCGCTTCGACGCGCTGCTCCAGGGGAACGCGGCCGAGTTGCAAGGCGACGCCGCGCAATTGATCCAATACAAGATCCTGCTGACCTATCTCCTCCAGGGGAACGAGAACATGGTCGATTCGATTCTCGCTCGTTTCGAGCTTTCGCCCGATACGCCTGCGGCAAATTACTCCAATGCCGCCATAGCCCTTCAACACAAGAACGAGGCCGAAGCGAAGAATCTCCTGACGGCAGCAGAGAAGAATTTCTCGCCGCAACTCAATAAGCTTTTTGCCGAATCGCTCTACGAAGTGGGTTGGTTGAAAAAGCCGGTCGGACAGGAGCGCGCGGCCCTCGAGTTGACCTCGGCCGCAGATCGGGCGGCACAGGCGCAGGCGACTGCGACGGAGAAATACGAGCAGGCTGAACAAGCCTTTCAGCAACGCGATTTGACGGCTGCCCGCCGCCTCGTGGATGAAGCCGACGCCGCCAATCCGAATCAAGCCGTCACGATCAATCTGAAGGGTGAGATTCTCCTCGCCCAAAAGGATTTCGACGGCGCGGAGAACGCCTTCAAACAGGCCATAAAGCTCGATCCAAAGCTCTCGGAAGCGCACTACAATCTCGCCCAAATTCCGTTTAAGAAGAAGGAGTACGCCAAGGCGCGCGACCGTTTCGAGGCGCTCTTTACCGCCACCACCCCGGCTCCGGGAAGCGACAAAAACCAGACGTCGCAAATCATCAAATTCAAAATCTACCTGACGCTGCTTCTGGAAGGGAAAGACAGTCGGGCCCAAAAGATGATGGAACAGTTCCAATTCACTGGCGACACCCCGGCATTGTATTACGCCCAGGCCGCCTGGGAGTTTAAGCATAACAACGCAGCCAAGGCGAACGACTGGATCGTCTCGGCCCGGAAAATTTATTCCCCGGCGCTGAATTACGTTTTTGCCGATTCCTTCTACGACTTGGGATGGCTGCAAAATCAGTCGACCACGCCTGCCACGGGTTCAACCGAGGTTGCCAAAGTGGAATCGACCCCTTCCATCGAACCGAGCCCAATCGCGGCTGTGGTCGCCTCAAATAAGACCGCCAAACAACCAGACGAAACGGTCACGCAGAAGGTGCCGTCGACGGCGACAGGCGAGGTGCCGGCCACCGATAAAATTGCCACCACAGCCCCCGCTTCTTCCCCGCAGGTGGAGATGCCTGTGGTTTCGAACGCCTTGCCTGCGGAAACCCGTGCACCGCTTCCACCCGAACCCGAGCGTAACCCTGTTACTGACACCGCTGCCTCTGCTGCGACGCAGCAGAAACCGGCCACCGACACGACTTTAGCGCAGCAGAAACCAGCCACCGATACGACTCTAGCGCAGCAGAAGCCCGCCACAGACACGGCCGCATCGACCGTCGCAACTGAGCAGAAGTCAGCCGCCAATGTTCCCGTTCCCGCGCCGAACGCCGCGAATTCAGAACCTTCCACCGTGCTTGCGCCGGCCACCGTCCAGGAATGGCCCCAAACGACTGGCATGGACGGAATTGGTTCACGCAAAAACATTATCGTGAGCGTTCTGCTGCTGGCTGCATTTGGGCTTTTGGCCTGGGTCGTGGTCTCCGAAGTGAGGCGTCGGGTGAATGTCCCTGTTTATCATTCGCCGGCACCGGCGATGGGGCCGCGTTTTGAGACGGTTCAGCATGAACCAAAGGCGGAAAAAGTTGCTCCTCCTAGTCGTCTTGCCGGGGGGCCACCGCAGGTCTCGCTCCAGCTCAAAGCTTCAGAGCCATCCGTTCGGCGTGCCGCCGTTCCCTTTGGGAAAATGAACCGTCCCTTTGGCGCAGGCGCAACCATCGCGACTGGAAATGGCACCGTCGTAGAGAGCCCTGCCGAAATAGCTCCCGTTCGAGAATCCGAGCCCTCCCGTGCCCCAGCGGCACGGCCCCGTGTCCAAAGCGCGCCAGCGCCTTTTACGGCCGTGGAACAGGCCGGTGTGGCTGACGCTACGCCAGCGTCCCTTCCTGAGGCTTCAGCCCTGGCAACCGCCCCCGAGTGGGAATTTGCCCCGGCACGCTCGGAGGCAGTATCGACCCCGGAGTTTGCGGCACCGCCGGCTCAGGAAGCATCAATGTTTGCCCAGACGCCGGCCACATTCGATGCGCCACCCGCGTTCGAACCCCAATGGCCCGCCGAAGCCGTGAGCGAACCAGTCGCGATGGAAGCCGTGAGCGAACCGGTGATAGAAGCCGTAAGCGAGCCCGTTATGACGGAAGCCGTGGGCGAACCGTGGATGGCCGAGGCTGTGAGCGAGCCAGTCGCGATGGAAGCCGTGAGCGAGCCAATGGTAGAGACCGTAAGCGAGCCCATTATGACGGAAGCCGTGGGCGAACCGTGGATGGCAGAGGCCGTGAGCGAGCCAGTCGCGATGGAAGCCGTGAGTGAGCCGGTGACATTCGAGGCTCCCACTTTCGCCGAGACAGTAAGCGAACCGATCGAGATTCCAGCGCAGACTTTCGTGGAACCTGAGATGGCGCAGGCGACGGAATCTTCCAAGGTGGAAATAGAACCAGTTGCACAAGGCCAACCCATCCCTTATCAAGTTCCCGCGTTTTCAACCGATTTACCCATGGCCGAAATTACCAAGCCCGAACCGGAATCCCGTCCGACGCATTTGCCCACTGGGCCGATTGCGGGGGTGGGCGAGCTCCGTCATTCGGTCGAGTCCCCTTCTTTTGCGCCTCAAGTTATTTCCACCGAGCCCCTAGCTCAGCAGCCAACAACACCAGCTACCATGCCTCAACCGATCCAACCAACACCCGCTCCAATCCGAACTGCTCCAATGACTGGGGCCGGTCCTCAGCCTCAACCCGCCAGCGGCATGCACACCGCCGTCCAACTGACGTTCTCGTTTGAGATCGCGTCGATGCAACTCACCCCGAGTTTCAAGATGGGCGCGCTCCAGCTGAAGCCGACCTCAAAAATAGTCACAATGCGCCTCGCTCCTTCCCAGCAGCCGCAACCGGCAATGAACCTTCAGGTGACGTTCGAGATCGCCACCGTGCAACTCGCGGGCAACACCATCGGCGTGGTTCGGCTGACGCCATCCCAACAGCAGCGCCCGAGCGTAATCAGCTCGCCTTCGTTCAACGTGGCGGGTCTGCAATTGTTGTCCGGCGCGGAGAGCGGCGCGGTCCAAATCACTCCTTCGCAGCAGGGCCAGGCCTCAGTCCATGTGACCGGTCGGTTCCAGATCGCGACCGTGGAATTCTCGCCCTCGTTCGAAATATCTTCGATTGTCCTGAACTCCACCTCGAAGAATGTCTCGGTGCAATTGCCCGGAGCCGGACCGAGCGCCGTCGAGGGTGCCCCGGTGTTCGAGATCACCAATGTCCAACTCGGCGGAAACGGCGAGATCGGAATCATGCAGCTCAACGCCCAAGGCGCAGCGCCGAAGCCGGCCTAAGACCTTTCTAGTTTGTTTGCGGAGCGAGGAGGCATCAGCCTCCTCGTTCTGCGTACAACTCCCGGACCCGGCGGTTGCAACCGCCCTGTCTTGATTACCTCTTGGCGAACTTGCCGCGATTGAGAGAACGCAACGGCGCAGGCAGGAATTCGCCGTCTCGCCGGATCAGTTTGCCGTCGAAATAAACTTCGCCGCCGCCGTAATCGGGTCGTTGAATGTTGACCATGTCCCAATGGACCTGGCTCCGGTTTCCGTTATCGGCGTCTTCGTAGGCCTGCCCCGGAGTAAAGTGGAACGAGCCCGCGATCTTCTCGTCGAACAGGATATCCCGCATCGGATGGAGAACATATGGATTGAAACCGAGCGAGAACTCCCCGATGTAGCGCGCTCCCGGATCTGAATCGAGGATCTTGTTCA
>QHMY01000049.1:10140-38580 GCA_003218305.1 Verrucomicrobiota bacterium | reverse complement strand
GGCATCTGGTTGTAGAGCCGCACAATCTGCGGCGCCATCTTCTTGGTCACGGTGCCGGCCACGATCATCAGGTCTGCCTGCCGCGGTGACGGACGGAACACTTCGCCGCCAAACCTCGCCAAATCGTAGCGCGAAGCCGCGGTCGCGATCATCTCGATGGCGCAACAGGCCAGCCCAAATTGCAGGGGCCAGATCGAATTGCGCCGTCCCCAATTGTAGAGTTCCTGGGTGGAGGTAACCCAAATCCCCTGCTTTTGCAGCTCGCTGCGAAGGCCCTCGTCGACTTTCCCGCTCATGATTGCTTGGCCCAATCCAGACACCCCTTGCTCCAGGCCCAGACCAATCCTTCGATTAACAGGAGCAGGAAAACAAGAATGGCGATGAAGGCCCCGAAGGGCAACCCGGTGAAAGCGACGGCAAACGGCACCAGAAAAACGGCCTCCACGTCGAAGACCAGGAAAATGATGCAGTAAAGATAGTAGTGCGATTGAAACTGCACCCGCGCTTCACCGAGCGCTTCGACCCCGCATTCATAGGTCGCGTTCTTGGCGGGTCCCGGTTTCGGCGGCTGGAAAAAGCGCCGCCACATCCACGCCAGCGCCAACGGTCCGAGCGGAAAGACCAGCGCCACGCCGCAGAAGATAACAAGGAAAAAATAAGGATCAGGCGTCATGAGTAACCAAATAAAAAGCCACGGATGAACACGGATTTACACGGATGAAGCAAATACATCTAGACCATTCTCGTCCCTGTTTCATCCGGGTTCATCCTCGGCCAAAGATTCTGTCTTGCTTAACAAAGGCCCCATCGCTTTTCTTCATCACACATGACCGGAGAGCGAGTTGACCAGATCTTCATTATCGCGAAGCAATGGCTTCTCTCGCTTCTGCCGAATGCCCCTGACTGGGTGATTCAAATCGCCTCCAGCCTGATCAACATCTCGGCGGTCCTCGGCGTGTTCATGGGGCTCTTCGCGCTCATCTCGGTGCTCGAACGAAAAATTCTCGGTCGCATCCAGAACCGCTACGGCCCCAATCGCGTCGGCCCGTTCGGACTCTTCCAGCCGGTGGCGGACGGCATCAAGCTCCTCATCAAGGAAGACATCGTGCCGCTGCGCGCGGATAAGGTCGTCCATTTCATCGCGCCGATTATGATGGCGGCCACGGCGATACTGGCGCTCGGCGTCATTCCCTATGGCCGCAACATGACGCCATTCTCGATCGATGGCGGCATTCTGTTTTTCTTCGCGGTCGGCTCCACCACGGAACTGGCCGTCTTCATGGCCGGCTGGGGCAGCAACAACAAGTTCTCCATGCTCGGCGCCATGCGCGCGATCGCACAAATGGTCAGCTACGAGTTGCCGCTCCTCATTACCGTGCTTCCGGTGATCATGATCGTCGGCTCGCTTTCGGCCGATGCCATCGTCGCCGCGCAGGGCGGTTACGTCCTGGGTGGCATCGTTCCCCGCTGGTTTGTTTTCACGCCCTGGGGCGCGGCGGCTTTCATTTTGTTTTTCATTTCCGGCCTCGTCGAATCCAACCGGACGCCGTTTGATATGCCCGAGGGCGAATCGGAAATTGTCGCAGGGCACATGACCGAATACTCCGGATTCAAGTACGCCATATTTTTCCTGGCGGAATATTTTGGAATGTTCGCCGTCAGCGGCCTGGCAGTAACCCTGTTTCTGGGCGGGTGGCATGCGCCGATTCATCTTCTCGAAATCATTCCATCCTATGTCTGGTTCTTCGCCAAACTCGCGGTGCTCCTGTTCGTCTTCATCTGGATTCGCGGAACGTTGCCGCGCATGCGCGTGGATCACGTCATGAGCTTCGCCTGGAAATTCATGCTGCCGATGGCGTTCACGTGCATCATCGCCGCCGCGGTCTGGCATTATCAATCACACGGTGTGGCCGGATGGCTTTGGTCGCTCGCCGTCATAGCCTCCGTCTACTTTGGCCTGTCCTGGCTGGTCGATACGAAAAAGAAGTTTGCTCCCCGCACCTATCGCTTTGCCGAATGAGCACCGCCGCTTTCATTGTCATCGCCATTCTCATGCTGGCCGGAGCGCTGGCCGCCGCGACCCTGTCGAAGCTTATCCATGCGGCTCTTTGTCTGGTCATCGCCTTTATCGGGATCGCGGCGTTGTTTTTTCTCCTTGGCGCGGAATTCGTCGGATTGGTCCAGATATTTGTCTACGTGGGCGCGGTCGCCGTGCTGATTGTCTTCACGATTTTGCTCACACGCCACGCCGAAGAACCGACCAGTGGCTTCAACTGGAGCGGCGTTCTGGTCGCCGTCGCGGTATTCGCGGGATTGATCTGGGTGATCCTCCAGACGCCGTCACTCTCGGCCCCTGCGCCGGTAATCGAAGCGCTCACCGTGAAGCGGATCGGCGAAGTGCTGATGACCGACTACATCTGGCCGTTGCAATGCGTCGGGCTGCTTCTGACCGCCGCGCTCGTGGGCGGATTGATTCTGGTTATGGAGGAAAAGCGATGACCCCAACCCTCACTCTTTTTCTCATTATTTCCGCGGCCTTATTCTCCATCGGCCTTCTGGCTGCCCTGAGCCGGCGCCATGCAATTTTTATTCTGATTGGAATCGAGATGATGCTCGCCGCGGCCAATCTGAATTTCATTGCGTTCTGGCGCTTTGCGCCGCAACCGCAAGCCCCCACTGGAGTCATGGTCGCGATTTTTTCCATCGCGATCGCCGCCGCCGAGGCAGCCATCGGCCTGGCCTTAGTGATCTCGGTTTACCGTCATTATCGAACAACCAACGTCGAGAAGCTCGATCAGCTCAAAGGATGATGAAGCTGCATCTTTCCGAATTCGGCCTTTGCCATTCGACATTCGTCATTCGGCATTCGCAATGACTT
Source organism: Verrucomicrobiota bacterium (assembly GCA_003218305.1). Taxonomy (GTDB): domain Bacteria; phylum Verrucomicrobiota; class Verrucomicrobiia; order Chthoniobacterales; family UBA10450; genus AV80. The sequence goes on along the minus strand of QHMY01000049.1, from coordinate 35,702 downwards.
CCTGGATCCTCGCTCATCTCTGGCTGATCCCAGCGGCGCCGCTGGCGATGTCGCTCTTGATTCTGGGCCTCGCGGGTTCACGCCCTCGCACGGGGTCGGCACTCGCGATTATCGGGCAGGTCGTCGCGCTCGGTCTCGCCGTCGTCGCCTTTGTGCCGACGCTCGAGACGCCCGGCTTCCGCACCTTCCAAAATTTCACCTGGTTCACTTTCGGAGAACAGGCCTTGCGCATCGGCTGGGTCCTCGACCCGCTGGCCGCCGCCATGCTGGTGATGATTACGTTTGTCGGTCTCTGGATTTTTGTTTTCAGCACCGGCTACATGGCCGGAGACAAGAATTTCTCCCGGTTCTTTGCGTATCTCTCCTTTTTCTCCGCCGCCATGCTGGGCGTGGTCATCGCCAACAGCCTGCTCCTTCTCTTTGTCTGCTGGGAACTGGTAGGCCTCGCGTCCTACCTGCTGATCGGATTCTGGATTCACAAACCGAGCGCCGCGGCGGCGACGAAGAAAGCCTTCATCACCACCCGCATCGGCGATATCGGACTGTTCCTTGGAATTCTGTGGCTTTACGGCGGTAGTGGCACCCTGCTCTTTTATGATGGCGGCAATGGCTGTCTCGAAAAGACCGGGCTTCTCGCGCTCGGCGCTAGCGCCTCCTTCATCGCGCTGCTGATTTTCAGCGGCGCGGCGGGCAAGTCCGGACAATTCCCTCTGCATGTCTGGCTGCCGGACGCGATGGAAGGCCCCACGCCAGTGAGCGCGCTCATCCACGCCGCCACCATGGTTGCTGCCGGCGTATTTCTCGTCGCGCGAATGTACCCCCTCTTCTCGTTCGGCGCGCTTGATGGGGTGACGCCTTCGCTCACGGTCGTTGTTTGGATCGGTGTCGTCACCGCTCTGATGGGTGCGCTCATCGCCGTCGCCCAAGCCGATATCAAGCGCATCCTCGCCTATTCCACCATTTCGCAGCTGGGACTGATGATGGTGTCGCTCGGCGTAGGCGGTGTGGCCGCCGGCATCATGCATCTGCTGGCCCACGGCTTTTTCAAAGCCCTCCTTTTCCTCGGCTCCGGCTCAGTCATTCACGGCTGTCACCACGAACAGGACATTCGCAAAATGGGAGGCTTACGGCGGATCATGCCGGTGACTTTTCTGGCCTACGCGATCGGCATGATGGCGCTCAGCGGCGTGCCGCTCCTTTTTTCCGGCGCCTGGACCAAGGAGGAGATTCTCCACGCCACCGCCCATTGGCCCCGATCGCCCGTGCCGTATTACCTGATGATGGCCGGGGTCGTCCTGACCGCGCTCTACATGACGCGGCAAATGATTTGCGTCTTTTTTGGAAAGCCGCGCGAAGCCGCGGAACGCGCGCACGAGAGCCCATCGGTCATGACCATCCCGCTGATCGTGCTGGCCGTTTGCACGATTGCACTCAGTGCGGTGCTGACGCCGGCCTGGCCCTGGCTGCACAGCTATCTCACCGGCGAGCCAGCACAATTTGATTTGGGCCGGCTGATCCAGCCGATGCTTTTCGTTTCGCTCGCCCTGGTGGCGGCCGGAATCGGCCTCGGCATTTTGTTCTATCGCAACGCCGGCCGGGACGATCCCCTCGCCCGGTCTCAGCCTCTTCTGTTTCGGTTTCTCGAAAACAAGATGTGGCTGGACGAACTCTACGCAAAAACTGTCATCGCCTGGAGTGCGATGTTTTCCAAGCTCTCTGACTGGATGGATCGCCACATTTGGGATGGGCTGGCGCGCACGATCGGCGGAGCCGGACAATTGATCGGGATCGTCAGCGCCAACTTCGACGAACGCGGCATCAACGCCGGAGTCGACGAAAGCGCGGCCGGCACCCGCGGCCTCGGGCGCCTCATAGCCGCACGCCATTCAGGGCGAATCCAAACCTACATGGGCGTCATCGCCGTTGGGATGTTGGCCCTGCTTGTTCTTTACGCATGGCTCACCTGATCACAGCGCTCATTCTGCTGCCCATCGCCGGGGCTCTTGTCCTGTGCGTGGTGCGCCAAAGCCATGCCCGGGGAATCGCTTTCGCTTTTAATGCGCTCTCCGCCGCTCTGGCCATCGCGCTGTGGCGTAACTTCGATACGGCCGCGCCGGGTCTCCAGATGGTCGAACGCCACAATTGGATTCCCGCGATCGGCGCCGAATACCTCCTGGGTGTGGACGGCCTGAGTCTCCTGCTCGTCCTGCTCACATCGCTCCTTTTTCCGTTCGCCTTTCTCGCGCAACGAGGCGGTCGCGGCTTTTGCGCGCTGATGTTGCTGATGCAATCCGCTCTTTACGGCACCTTTACCGCCCAGAATTTTCTCCTGTGGTTCCTTTTCTACGAAATGAGCCTGGTTCCCGCCTTTCTCCTGATCAAAATCTGGGGGGGCGAGAAACGGGACGGCGCCGCGACGAAGTTTTTCGTTTACACATTCCTGGGGAGCGTCGCGATGCTCCTATCGTTCCTCGCAATTTATTTTGTGCGAGGAACGTTCGACCTCGCTGCGCTCGCCACGCTCGGGAAAACCGGAATTCTCACCGGCAACATGGCCTGGCTGGCCTTCGCCGGAATTTTCCTTGGCCTCGCCGTGAAAGTGCCGCTCTTCCCCTTTCACACCTGGCTCCCGGACGCATACGAGAGCGCGCCGGTCGGCGTCTCGATGGTGCTGACAGGCGTGCTCTCGAAGATGGGTGTTTACGGTTTCATCCGCCTGCTCCTGCCGCTCTTCCCGCACGAAATCCAAATCCTCGGACCGTGGCTGCTTGGGCTGGCGGTTTGTTCGATCGTCTTCGCTTCGCTGGCCGCCTGGGCGCAATCGGACTTGAAGCGAATGGTTGCGTATCTCTCGATCAACCACCTTGGCTATTGCCTGCTCGGCCTCTTCGCCATCGCGGCGAGCTCGCCCTCGGCCCTGATCGACCGGCAGGCGGTGTTAAGCGGCGTCTTCATCCAAATCTTTAACCACGGTGTAACCGCCGCCGCGTTGTTCTACTTCGTCGGGTTGCTCGAGGAGCGGCGCGGTCTCCGTGGCCTCAATGATTTTGGCGGACTGATGCAGCGAACGCCGTTGCTGTGCGGCTGGATGAGCGTCGCGATGTTTTCCTCGCTGGGCTTGCCCGGCCTGAACGGATTCATCGGAGAGTTTCTGATCTTCAAGGGTTCATTTGCCGTCGCGGCGACCTTCACGGCCGTTGCTGCCCTGGGTCTTCTGGTGACGGCCATCGTATTCCTGCGCGCCATGCAGGCGCTCTTCACTGGGCCGCTTGCGGAAAGCTGCGGCGCTCTTCCCGATCTCTATCTGCGCGAGAAATGCATCATAGTTCCAGTTACGATGCTCATGTTCGCCCTCGGTATCGCGCCCCAGTTCGTCTTCAACCTCTTCAACACGACAGTCGTTCAAATGGCGCGCTTGTTTGCCTGACGCTCTGGAATGAAACGTGAAATCATTTCCGCTCAGCGCATCGCGCAACGTATTCTCTATCTCCGCGGCCAGAAGGTGATGTTGAGCCAGGATTTGGCTTCCTTGTATGGTGTCAGCGTTGGCGCTTTGACGCAGGCGGTGAAACGAAACGCGACCCGCTTCCCAAAGGATTTTGTGTTTCAGCTTAGCGCCGAGGAGTTTACAAACTTGAAATCACAATTTGTGATTTCAAGTTGGGGCGGATTGAGGAGCCGCCCCTACGCATTCACCGAACAAGGAGTTGCGATGTTATCCAGCGTGCTCAACAGCGAGCGCGCCGTGAAAGTGAACATCGCTATTATGCGTGCGTTCGTGAAACTGCGCGAGACGCTGGAAACAAGCCGCGAGTTCGCACGAAAGTTTTCGGAACTCGAAAAGCGCGTCGGAAAACATGACGACGAGATCGGCGCGATCATTGATGCGATCCGGCAATTGATGGCGCCTCCGAAGAAACCGGCCCGCGAGATCGGTTTCCACGTTCGGGAGAGATCGATGACCTATCGGATACGGAAACGTCAATGATCGCCTGGACCATTTACATCACGTTTGCCGGCGCAATCGGATTGCTTCTCATGCCGCGCTTCTTTGCCCGGTGGATTGCGCTCGCCACAGCGCTTGCCGGTTTCGTCGTGAGTCTGCTGGCTTTTTTCGAGGCGCACAACACTGGCACCTTCGCGACCATCGTCCGCCTTCCCTGGATCCCCACGCTCGGCCTCGAATATCACATCGCCGCCGACGGCATCAGTCTCACCCTCGCGCTCGTCACGGGCCTGACCGCCGTAAGCGCCGTGCTTTTTTCCTGGGACGTCGAACACCGGCCTAACGAGTTTTTCTTCTGGCTCCTCCTCGTCATCGGCGGATCCTACGGCGTCTTCCTCAGCGCCGATCTCTTTTTGCTCTTCGTTTTCTACGAGCTCGTGATCGTGCCGAAGTACTTCCTCATCGCGATCTGGGGCTCGACCAACAAGGAATATGGCGCCATGAAATTGACGCTCTATTCGTTCCTCGGCGGGGCCCTCGTTTTCCTCGGCATCGCCGCCACGTATGCCACCGCCGGTTCGCTCGATCTTCAACAGCTCGCGCTGTACAAATTTTCGCTGCCTTTTCAGACGTGGGCCTTCCCGGTCATGTTCCTCGGGTTTGCCATTCTCGCCGGCATCTGGCCCTTGCACACGTGGGCGCCGACCGGTCACGTGGCCGCACCGACCGCTGGTTCGATGCTCCTGGCCGGAATCGTGATGAAACTCGGCGCGTATGCCGCATTGCGCGTCGCGATGAATCTTTTCCCCGACGGATTCCAGATCTGGAGCAAATGGATCGCCCTGCTCGGCGTGATCGGGATCGTTTATGCGGCGGCGGTCGCGTTGCGGCAGCGCGATCTGAAATTTGTCATCGGCTATTCGAGCGTCAGCCACATGGGCTTCGTCCTGCTCGGACTCGCCACGGCCAACGCCCTCGGGGTCGGCGGCGCTGTCCTGCAAATGTTTTCTCACGGCGTGATCGCAGCCCTGCTCTTCGCCGTCGCCGGACGCATGATCTATCGCCGCACTCACACCCGCGACCTCGACGCGCTCTCTGACATGAGATTGGCTCGCGCGCTGCCGTTCGCTGCTTTCACCTTCGTCATCGCGTCCGCTGCCTCGATGGGCATTCCCGGATTCAGCGGGTTTGCGGCCGAGATCACAATCCTTCTCGGCGCCTGGAAAGCCTATCCGACCGCCGTCCTGATTACCGGTGCGGGCATGGTGCTGGTGGCGGCCTTCACCCTGCGCGCACTGAAGAAGACATTCTTCAGCGACAAATATCGCGGCGTCCGCCTTCCGCAAGGCCGCGTGCAGGTGGATGACGATTGGGATGAACAATCCGAACTCTGCGTCCCGATCACGGCCGCTGAAAAATGCGGCGCGCTCCTGCTGATTTTTGCGACGCTGGCCGCGGGTCTTTATCCCAAGCTGTTGCTCGACCGCATCCTGCCCGCGGTGGAAGCGATGAGGTTTTTGAAATGAGGCACGTCGAATGAACTACCTCGAACTCCTCAAACTCGCTGCACCCGAAGCCCTTCTCGCCCTGACCGCTCTGGTGGTGCTCGCGCTGGGATTGGCGACCACGCGCGGCCCTGGAATATGCTCGGCGGTCGCCGCGGCTGGAATCCTTTGCGCCTCGGCAGCGATCCTTCTGTTGCCCGAGCAAGCGACTCTTTTTCGCGGCATGCTGGTCATCAGTCCACTCACGTCGCTCTTCAAGATCATCTGCCTGGCCCTCGCATTTTTCACCGTCATCCTGGCGCGCGGTAGCTGCACGCCCCGGCATCGCGGTGAATATCTCGCGCTCCTTTTGCTCGCCACCATTGGACTCCTGCTCCTCGTGGGGAGCGAGGAGCTGCTCATGATTTTCATCGGGCTCGAACTCACCGGATTGTCGCTCTACGTGATGGCGGGGTTCGACAAGACGGACCAGCGCTCCGCGGAGGCTGGCCTCAAGTATTTTCTCTTCGGCAGTACCGCGAGTGCGTTCACCCTCTTTGGGCTGAGCCTTGTCTATGGCATGTGCGGGACCACCGGACTCGGCGCCATCGGCGAGAAAGTAGCCGCCGGACCTGTCGCACCGCTGATGACTGCCGGTATCGTGATGACGCTCATCGGATTTGCCTTCAAGATCGCCGCGGCGCCTTTTCATCTCTGGGCGCCCGACGCCTACCAAGGCGCACCCGTTCCGTCCGCGGCGTTTATCGCGTCGGGCTCGAAAGTGGCGTCCTTCGTGGTCCTGGGTAAAATTGTGCTCATCGCCTTCGGTCCCGCGCACGGCAGCGCAGCTTGGCACGCCATGGTTGCCGGGTGGGCACCGGTTCTCGCCGTTCTGGCGGCCCTGTCGATTGTGATTGGAAATCTGGTCGCGCTCGCTCAATCGAACGTCCGCCGTCTGCTCGCCTACTCCGCCGTTGCTCACGCCGGCTACACGCTGCTGGGTCTCGTCGCCGGGGGGCGTGACGGATTTGGCGCGACCTTGTTTTACACGACCACTTACGCTTTCACCCTGGTGGGAGCGTTTGCGGTTGTCGCGATGGTCCGCCACGAGACCGGTGGAGATGAGATCAAGAATTTTGCCGGGCTCTCGTCACGCTCGCCCTTGCTCTCGGGCTGCATGGCGATCTTCATGCTTTCGCTGGCCGGCTTGCCGCCGCTGGCCGGATTTTTTGGAAAATTTTATCTCTTCAGCACCGCGCTTCGGGCCGGCGGCAACCACGGTCTTCTCTGGCTCGTTGTCCTGGCGCTGCTCGGCAGTTTCATTTCGCTCTACTATTATCTCACCGTGCTGAAGGCAGTCTTCGTTGATGACCCTGAACCCGGAATCCTGAAGCTCGCCACAGGACGAGTCCGTCCGATTGGCGGACCTGAAACCTCCAGTCTAATCAGTCTCGATTTCCTCCAGCGGATTTCCCTGATCTCGCTTGCTGCCGTCGTACTCGTCCTTGGCCTTTTACCCGGCAGCTTCGTCAGCCAGATTGCGGCTGCATTGTCCTCGCTTCCGTAGCCCCGGAACGGCAAACCGCATCCGGCGTCCGGTTCGAGTGCCATAAGCTTGACGCCAAAAGGCGGTTGTCGAAGAATCCGCCTTATGAAAAAACGAATCCTCACCACCGCAACACTTTCCGTGACCGCACTTTTCGCGGGAACATCGCTTTCCTTCGCGCAAGCCTCCCCGGCCGCCGACGCTCTTAAACCGGCGACCGATGCTGCGAAGGCCGCAGCCAATCCAGCTCCAGCTACCAGCTCACTGGCTGCCCCGGCTACCAGCGCCATGACTTCCACGGCCACCACCGCCGCCCAGCCGAGCGCGGACGAGATGAAGAAGATGATGGCCGAGATGATGGAGCTCGCGAAAATGGGCGAGAATCACAAACTCCTCGCGGAGATGGCGGGGTCGTGGACCTACACCGTCAAAATGTGGATGGACCCCTCAGGGAAACCGCAGGAATCAAAGGGCACTGCTACCAGGAAAGCGATCATGGACGGTCGCTTCATGATCGCCGAGCACTCCGGCAAATTCCAGATGCCGGGAGCGGACGGCAAGATGAAGAACATGGACTTTAAGGGCATGGCGATTGAAGGCTATGACAACGTGAAGAAGAAATTCGTCAGCTCCTGGATCGACAACATGGGCACGATGATTCTGAACTCGGAAGGCACCTACGATGCCGCCTCCAAGACGTTCAACTACACTGCGAACTGCGAGATGATGCCCGGAATGCCGGTAAAGATTCGTGAAGTAGTCAAGATCACCGACAAGGACCACCACATGTTTGAGTGGTACGAAGATCGCGGCCAGGGCGAAACCAAGACGATGGAGATCGCCTACACCCGCAGCGGGAAGAAATAAGGTTACCTCTTAATTCTAACAATTTCCGCCCGCTGCCGATCGCTTCGCGATTGGTAGCGGGCGTTTTGTTTTTGTAGGGAGGACGCCGCAGCGCGGCGTCCCTACCTCAACTGGCTCAGCTCTGTCGTGATCTTTCCTGCCTTTTTTCAGGCTTCTTCATTCTTCCTCTGACTTCTTCCTTCAAAATACGGGCACACGGGTTGCTTCTAATAACCCTATGCAATATTCCCCCCTCTTCGATTCGCCTGAGAACCAAGCCCTCCTCGTAGTCTGCGCCCGTAAGACTATCCGCAACGCCGCCATCGGCGGGATCGTTTGGGGCGTCCTCAACCTGTTCATTGGCTATGCCGCCATTCACGTGACTCTGTTGAACGTCGGCCTTCTGGCGCTTGCGCTCCTGATGCTCGGTACCGGGATTGTGGCGCTGACCAGACCTTCCTTGAACGCCCTTTTGGCCGAAGCCGTTGTCAGTACGCTCCTGTTGTTCTGGAACATCAGCGTTGCGATTTTGAACTCACTCGCAGCGGGCTCCGCCCACTTCAATCCGCACACCTTGATCTGGCCGGCGGTCGCCGCGGTTTTTCTTTTTCAGCGCTATTTGAAACTCGGACACCTGAAGGAATCCATCAGCGGGATGAAGCTGGAAACCGTCAAAGAGGCTGCCGGCCTCTGCCAGCAACTCTTCAAGAGCAAGTTGAAGGAATCACCCAACATCGCGGAAGCCACTTCGAAGCGCTGCCGTTTGAGATTGATGGCCGACTCCGTTTTTTGCGCGCAACGAAACCTCGCTCACGCCTTCCACATGAACCGGACAACCTTTCGGGAGTGCATCAAGGATTCGGGCAAGAAAAAGATTCGCGTGGTGGTGCGCCATCCGCTGGGCAAACTCACCTACGCCTTCGACAAGAAGAATTCGGACAAGATCAGAGGCTGGCTCCAGACGTCACCAGCCCGCATTTCTTAGTCCTTCCTTCTTACTTCCGCCTTCCATCCCCTTCCGTCATTTCCTTAAATCGCGGATCGTTCCGGATTGGGTCCCAGAGCGGATCCATCCGGAGTAACGCAGGAGTCGGGGCGCTGTCGCCCGGTGTTTCCAACAGTTCCCTGATACTTTTCAAGGCCACGTCCGTCTCGCCGAGCTGGGCCCGAGCCTGCGCGATCGTTTCCTTTAACGCCGGCCCCACCAGCGCGTCATTCTGCATCTTCTCGCGGAACCCCTCTGCGACGCTATCGACCGTCGCCTTATCTTTCAGCAGCCCGGAGACGAGAAGAAGCATGCTTCCGGTCCAGTGGAGGGTGCCGCCCTGACGCTGCATCGTCTTCAGTTCCGCGCTGGAATGTTCCAACTTCTCCTTCGCTCCGGGATTGCCGGCCAGCGCTTCCACCAGGGCCAGCTCCGCCCGATAATTCGCGGCGAATGTCGGCAGGAGCAGTTGCGGCGCGGCGAGGATGCGCTCCAAGGCAGCGATTGCCTCCGGGTATTGGCGTTGCAACCTCCAGTAATGGAGGCACGCCGTAAAGACCACGGGATCACGACCATCAAACAGCGCGGGTTTCAACCAGCGTCCGGCGCCGGCCACATCGTCTTGGGCAAGGCAGAGCCCGGCTTTCAAGGCCATTAATTGCTGGTTGTCCGGCTCGATCTCCCGCGCCCGGTCGACCAAAGCGTGCGCTTCCTCAAACCGGCGAAGGCAGCGGTAGGTGATCGCGGCCTCGGAAAGGATGATCGGGTTCCGCGGATCCAGTTCCAGGGATTCGGCGTGAAGCGCCAGGGTCTCGTCCCATTTCCCCTGGCGCCTTTTCACATACGAGATGAATTCGACCGCCCTCGCACGGTTCGTGGAGGATTGCCGCGCATTCTCAAACGCCTCGAGGGCTTTGTCGTATTCACCAAGAACCTTGTAATAATAGATGCCCTTGGCGAACTGGGTTTCGCCCAGCTGGGGCTGGAGCAGGAGGGCATGGTCGAGCGCGTCTTTTGCCTGCGCCGCCCGTTCGGGCGTGCGCTCCATTTCGTTGTACTTGTAGGAGTGGGTGCACGCCAGGAACGACCAGGCGACGGCAAATTTTGGATCGAGCTCGACCGCCCGGGTATAATAGCCGACCTCGGCATCCAAATCCTCCGGCAGTGAGGAGAGCGAGTTCCAAAGCGCCAAGCCGCGCAGATATGACTCGTAGGCTTCCGCGTTTTCCGTTGGTTTTGTCGTGACCGCCTGTTGTTCGTGCGGCGTCAGCTTCGCGCGTAAGGCGCGCGCGATGGTTTCGGCGATCTCGCTTTCGATCGCAAAAATATCGGTCAGTTTGCGATCGTACGTTTCCGCCCAGAGATGCGAGTCGTTAGCCGCACGGATCAATTGCACCGTCACGCGTACCTGGTCGCCCGATTTCTGCACGCTTCCCTCGACGATGTTGGAAACGCCGAGCTGCTGCGCGATTTCCCGCAGGTTCGTTGAACCGTCCTTGTATTTCTGCGTCGAAGTCCGGGAAATGACTTTTAGTTCTGCGATCTTCGCCAGCCGCGTCAGGATTTCGTCCTGAATGCCATCGGCGAAATAGGCGTTCTCCGGGTCGCGGCTCCGGTTTTCGAACGGCAGCACCGCGACACTTTTCTCGGTCACGACCGGGTCGGGTGAAGCGGCTACGACTGGCGGTCTGTCTTCCGTGGTTCGTCTCGCCGTGTAACGCCCCAGAAAGAACAACCCGATCGAAAGCAAACACCCCGCGACGACAACCCAAATCCAAATGCGACCGCCCGATGCTTTCGGCGACGGCCCAACCGATTCCGTCCTCTTGAGTCCACTCGGTGTCAGCTCGAAGGCCCATGCGATGATCAATGCAATTGGGAAACCGATCACCACCAGGAGAATCACGAGCCGGACCGCCCAGTTCGGGACATCAAAAAACGGGAACGTTTGCGTCGCAATCTGGACCAGCAACCACCCCACCACCCCATACGCAACCGCGACCTTATAGACATTGCGTCGTTTTAACTCGGAGAAAAAGTTGCCCGGGTTCACGGCCTGCCTCCGGCCAGTTTTTGGAACCGCGGGTCGTCACGAATCGGGTCCCAAACCGGGTCGAGACGAAGGAGCGCCGGAGTCAGTGAATCGGCTGATGGTTGCACGAGCAGTTGCTCCAGGATCGACAGGGCGCGGTCGCGATCGCCCAGCAGTGAAAAAGCGCGCGCCGCGTCCGCGTCAGCCAACGGCTTTTTCCAGCGATCCTTCCCCTCAGCCGCGATGTGCTCTCTCGCGTCGCGTTCAACTTCGTCGCGCCGTCCGAGCAAAGCATGAATTTCGAGGAGGGTGGCACGCACCCCTCCGCTGAGGTTGCCTTGATTTTTTACTACGAGCAATTCCGCTTCCGCCTTTAACAAAAGAGCCTGCGCCTGGTCCTTCTTGCCGACCGCCACGTGCAAGGCCCCAAGGGTTTCATCAAGGTAGGCCACCAGGAGTTCCGGAGGCGACACTTCCCGCGCCAGGTCACTCGTGATCTTCGCGATCGCTTCGTCGAACTTGCGCTGAAAAACCAGCAGAGCGATGACGGTGAAATAGGCATCATCTGTCAGCTGTGGGTTAAGCGATTCGAGCAGGAGCCCAGCGTTTGCAAGATCTCCCTCGGCCAGGCATACCTCGATCTTGCGCCCGATAATTGCATGGTCATTCGGGGCGATGGCGAGGGCGCGGTCCAGCATCGCATGCGTGTCCGCAAACCGGCGCATCCCGCGATAACTCCAGGCGAGGTTCATCCAAATGTCCTGATTGAGCGGATCGATCTGCGCGGCCTGCAACAACAGTTCGAGACTTTCATCGAGCTTGCCCTGCCGGCGCTTCACCAATCCGATCGCCTGGATGATCAGCGGTTGATTGGGCGCTTGTTCCCGCGCTTTCTCCAACTCGACCAGCGCCTGATCGTAATCCTGCAGGCAATAATAAACATACATTCCCATGGCGGCATGGCCGTCGCCGTGATCGGGGTCGAGCCTCAATGCATTCTCCGCCGCCTCTCTAACGATCGCCCGTTGGGCATCAGACTCGACTCCCTGGAGGTATCGGAGCCCTTCGGCAAAGGCAATGTCCGTCCAGGCCGCGGCAAAGTTCGGGTCGAGCGCGACGGCCTGCCGGCAATATTGGATGAGCCGCTCCTGGTCCTGGCGAGATTGCGAGTTGCGCAGCGCGATGCCGCGCAGATAGGCGTCGTACGCCCCCTGGATTTTTGTGCCGACGTAATTGATCGCCTCCTTTTCACGGCCGGTCAGTTTCGCTTCGAGCGAGTTCGCGATCCGCTGGGCCACTTCGGTTTCGACGGCAAAAATGTCGGTGAGTTTTCGGTCGTAGGTTTCGGCCCACAAATGCGAATCGCCTTCTGCTTTGATCAACTGCACGTTCACGCGAACGGAATCGCCCGACTTTTGGACACTGCCCTCCAAAATGTGCGCGACGCCCAGTTGCTTCCCGATCTCCGCGACGTTTCCCGGCTTGCTCTGATACTGTTGGGTGGAGGTGCGGGAGATCACCTTCAACTCCCCGATCTTCGACAGGCGCGTAAGGATTTCATCCTGGATGCCGTCGGCGAAATACGCGTTGGCCTTGTCCTCGCTTAGGCTCGCGAACGGCAACACTGCGATCGATTTCCCCGGGGACGTCTCTCCGAGCCGCCCGACTTCTGCCCGTGAAGCCGTGTAGCGCCCAAGAAAGAACAACCCGATCGAAAGCGCGCCGGATACGCCGATAATGTAAATCCAGGCGCGACCGGGACGCGGCTGCGGGAGTGTTTCCGTCGCATGCTCCGTTCGCTTGACTCCTTCCGGTGTCAGCTCAAAAGCCCATGCCATCACGAGCGCGATCGGGAAACCGGCGGCGATCGCAATGACAAACGCCTTCATCACCCATCCTGGGGCCTCGAACGTGGGGAACAGAATCGACGCAGCCTGGACCAGCAGCCACGCCACCACGGCGTACGCAACCGCGACCTTGTAGACATTACGTCGTTTCAACTCGCGAAAGAGGTTCATCAGATTGCGCGACCGGTCCCCTGTCTTTTAGTCGCACTCTTTGTTCCGCGCCAGCCTAACGGCGCTGTCCCCCCGCATCCCTGCCGCGGCCGCACCTTCAGGGCATGTCGGGGACTTCGGAATTTCCTTCTCGTTCGATCAAGCGGAACAGCTTTTGGCGTTTCAAATCAGCCGAGTAGAGTTTCAACCGGGCGGCTTGCGGAAAACTCGCGCTGGGCAAATCCAGGTTAAATCCCGAAACGCACAGATACCCAGTCCCACGTGCCCGGACTGGCCAGCTCAGGATCGCCGCCGTTTCGAGTCGTTCCCTGTTCCCGGCATCCGTGGTGGTGACCAGCACACAACCAGGAGAAAAGTCCTGGTCTGATATGATCGACCACCCTGAGATCTTACAGCCGGCCGGCCCTCTCTTTACCGTAAACCATCCAGAATCATCGCCATCGGGCTCTTGAATTTTTTGCAACGGCCAGGAGCCGACTAACCCCGGTTGCAGGATCTCTTTTTCGATCAGGGGGATGGCAATCTGGCGGAGGTGATCCGGATCTGGATAAACCCGCGCCAGCGCCGGGTTCATTGGGATGAGGGAAAGGAACCGGATCGCAAGCTTCATCTCTTCGCATCCAATCCGGCGCCAATGAAAAGCGGCCCTGCCGTCGAGCCAGCTCGGCACAAAGATAGTGAAGCAGAGCACCGCGCCCGCGATCCAGGCTGGGGTCCATCGCCTTATGGTTGCCGGCGAGCGATCATCGAGCGTGTCCGACAGACAAGCGCTCAATCCTATGAGCCCAAGATAGACATAACAGGAGAAGCCGATGTAACGCACGGAGATCGCCTGCTCGATTCCAAAGCCAACGCGGCCAAGGACAGTAACGAGCCCGGAGACGAGCCCGTAAAGCGTGAGGACCGCCCACGGGTGAAGTTGAATCCACCCATGACCGGATGAGATCCATTGGAGTCTGCGCCAGATCGCCAACAGGAAAATCACCAGGACGGCGCTCACACAGAGTCCCAGGGCAAATGCCGACTTAAGAGGGTCGAAGCCCATTCCACGACAGAATGGGTTGCCCAGCCAGGCGATGAAATATTGCGCGGCCTCGACCGGGTTTCTCAGGGCACTGCCCATGGCAGGATGCCACGGCGGACGGGTGTAATCCCAGAAGTAGACCAACGCGGTTGCGATCAAACCCAGGAGGTAAATTGCCGTCCAAGTAAGGGAAACGCGATCGAGTTTCGCAGGTCCGGTTGGTTTCCCATCCGGCCCCTTATGGGAAAGCCACGGGAGAGGCGCTCCGAGGATCCAACACAGGATGCCGTTCGAGTTCGAAAAGGTGCTGACCAGGGAAAGCAATGCGCACATGATGACCTTCGTGCGATAGGCGAGTGAGGAATGTTGGACGACCAGGCAACTGATCAGGCAAAGTGGCGGCAAAAAAACTACCAGCTGGATGCTCATGAGCCAGTTTTCCGATTGGTTGGGAGAAAAGAGGACCGCGGAGAGCGCCACAGCAAAACACCATCGAACGGTGGCAGACGCGCGGACCGTTTTGCGGAGCAGCCAAAGTAACTGCGCAAATATTGCGACCGCGGTTAGCCACGTCATCGCGAGCATCACGCGGATGTTCCAGCCGCTGAAATGGGCTACGACCCAATTGAGCAGTTTTGGAACGACTAATCGGCTCTCGTTGTGCTGCGCAAACAAGAGGCGCCAGCTAAAATGACCCTGGACGAAATATTCCTTAAGGAAGAGGCCGGGTGTGTCCCAGTCGTCCCAAACCGGGATGTTGACCCAGCAATTGTTGATGAGCACGGCCAACAAGAGTGGCGGCAAGAATGCGGCAAATATTAAGCTCAGATCGGCCAGGCCTTGAAGAGGACGCTTCATCCTCCGGGCCGGCCCAGCCGGGGAAGCCACCGCCGTCGAGCGCTACTCTCTATGATCACGTTTGAAGTTAGCCAGCCGGTCTTGGATTTGGCAAGGTCGCCCCGATGGCATGGCGGAATGCTCAACAACGTCTCTCATCGCCTCCAAACTAAGCGTGAGCGGGGGCACCCGGTCTTAACAATCGGAAGCGCGGCGGGATTGACTCTGTCGCGCGCAATCCCTACATCATCGCCGGGTGAGCGCGGAGCCGATACTGCACGAGACCAAAACCATTTCGCCGTTAACGGCGACCTGCATCGTCGTGGCCAACATGATCGGCACCGGCATCTTCACGAGTCTCGGGTTTCAAGTGGGCGATTTGCCCACGGGCTTCGCAATCGTGGCAGTCTGGACTGTGGGCGGGCTCTGCGCGCTTTGCGGCGCGCTCTCCTACGCGGAATTGGGCGCGGCGTTACCCCGCTCCGGCGGTGAGTATAATTTCCTCCGCGAAATCTATCACCCCGCTGCGGGGTTCCTGGCTGGCTGGGTCTCGGCTACGGTCGGATTCGCCGCGCCGGTCGCGATCGCGGCCATGGCTTTCGGCACGTATTTCGCAGAAGTGGTGCCGGGCACGAATCCGCTGATTCTTTCACTGGTAGTTGTGACCATCTGCACGCTGGTCCTGTTACGGGATCTCCGGCTCGGCAGCGCGTTTCAAAACGGTTCCACCATACTCAAGGTGGTGCTCATCCTGGTGATGATCGGCGCAGGGCTTTGGGTCAAACAGACGCAGCCGGTCTCGTTCCTGCCGGCCAAGGGAGACGGGGCGTTGATCATGAGCGGGCCGTTCGCGGTCAGTCTTTATTGGGTGATGTATGCCTATTCGGGATGGAACGCTTCAACCTACATCGTCGGCGAAGTGCGCAACCCGGCGCGCACCATTCCGCTGTCGGTCGGATTGGGCACAGTCATAGTGATGCTTCTCTACGTGGCGACCAACGCCGTCTTTCTCCGGGTAACACCGGCCGCAGAAATGGTCGGCAAACAACAGGTGGCGGTCATCGCCGGGTCGCACCTTTTCGGCCCATTGGGCGCGAAGTTGATGGCCTCTTTCATTTGCCTCGGGCTGATCTCAACCGTCAGCGCGATGATGTGGATCGGCCCACGCATCACCGCGGCCATGGGAGAAGACCTTGGCCTGCTCGCTCCCCTCGCCCGCCGGAACGCGCGCGGCATACCGGTGGCCGCGATCCTGACCCAGTTCGCCATCGTGATTTTGCTGCTGCTCACCGCCACCTTCCAGACCGCGGTGAATTACATCCAATTCAGCCTCACCCTTTGCTCGACCCTGACCGTGCTCGGAGTGTTCGTGCTGCGCTGGCGACGGCCGAACCTGCCCCGCCCCTACCGGACCTGGGGTTACCCGGTAACGCCGGCGATTTTTCTGCTGGTCAGCATCTGGATGCTGGAGCATATGCTGAGCGATCCATCTACCCGAACTCCAGCGTTGTGGGGTCTGGTGACGATGGCCCTCGGTTTGGTACTTTATTTTCTCTCCGCAAGAAGGATACCCGCATCCGTCTGAACTCGGTCATGAAACGCTTCGTCTTTATTCCCTTGTTGTTCCTTGCTGCCTCCGCTTTTGCCCAGAACGCCCCGACGCTCGACGACAGCGCGAAGTTCCTGGGCGGCCTGCCGGTGAAAGGGCCTCTGGAACCTTTGATGCAAAACGAGGCCTGGAAAAATCATGCCGTGGCGTTGGACGACGCGTGGAGGAAGAAAGAGTATCACCAGCTCGAACCCATTCGCGGGTTCATGAACGAAAACGCCAGCGAGGCTTACAACAGCACGAACACGGCTTACTACATGTTCGGCGGCCCGGATTTTCTCTACGCGCACACGTTCTTTCCGAACGCGAATACCTACATCCTGGCGGGGCTGGAGCCGGTGGGACAGGTGCCCGATCTCTCGCGGCTAAGCCCCGAAATGCTGGGCGGTGGTCTCTCGGCGCTGCGGGCCTCGATGCACACCATTCTGCAAACCCATTATTTCATCACCAAGGACATGCGGACCGACCTGGGCCACGGCAACTTCGGCGGGACGCTGCCGATCCTTTACGTTTTCCTGGCGCGGACCGGCTGCACGGTACTCGACACCAGCTACGTCAAGTCGCCGGCGGAAGGTGTGAAGATCACATTTGTGCATCACGGACCGAAGCAGACGCTCTATTATTTCAAAACCGATCTTTCCGGCGGCAAGAGCCCGTTCCTAAGCTGGTGCGCCAAGCAGGGGCCCGGGCTGAGCCTGCTTAAGGCCGCGTCGTATCTCATGCACGGGGAAGGGTTCGGCGGCGTGCGCAGTTTTCTGCTGGAGAATAGCCGCGTTATTATCCAGGACGACACCGGCCTCCCGCTTCGCTCGTTCACCAAAGGCTGGACAGTGAATTTCTATGGGCGATATGTGCCGCATAAGGAGATGTTCGGGAAGTATCATCAACCGGATCTCGCCGCGATTTATGCAAAAAACCCGCCGCCTCCCGAACTCGGATTCGCTTTCGGCTACCATTGGCAGCCTGAACGCGGCATCCTGATGATGGCTACGCGCAAGTGAGATTGTCCTGAGAATCTCCGCACACGACTCTCCTTGAAACGGCTGCCGCTTCTTTTCTCGATCTTCCTGGCTACGTCAGCGCTGGCCGCCGGTCCAAACGCGGACGCGACGGCAAAATTCCTGGCCGGACTGCCTCTCAAAGGCACGCCGCTGGCTAAACAGGCGGAAAACCCCGATTGGATCGCGTTTGCGGCCGATTTCGACCGCGACTGGAAGCGTTTGGAGGCGGAACAGCTCACAAAAATTCGCAAGTGGGCCGCAGAATCGCTTGGCTCGTCCTACGAAGATCGCGGTCCGTTGCACTATATGTTTAGCGGCCCGGATTTTCTCTACGCCCATGCCTTCTTTCCGAACGCGGGCACCTACATCCTCTCCGGAATCGAGCCGGTCGGTTCCATGCCCGACATCGACAAAATCCCACCGGAAGCGCTGCCTTCTTCTCTGGCCAACCTCCGCAAGTCGCTCGAGTCTGTTTTTGGCCGCGGTTATTTCATCACGAAATACATGATGGCGGACCTGAAGCAGACCCAGCTCAACGGCACCCTGCCGGTGCTCTACATTTTCCTCGCGCGAGCCGGTTGCACAGTCGATTCGGTCACGATGGTCGCGCTCGATAGCAGCGGAAAACTTGTCACGCCGGGCAAGGAAACGACGCCGGGCGTGAAGATCCTTTTTCACGGGCCGAAAGGACGTTCGCAAGCGCTCTATTATTTCGCCGGCAACCTGGCGGATTCGACCCTTAAGACCAATCCCGGTTTCATCAAATTCTGCGAAGAGCAAGGTCGCGGCGTGAGTTTTCTCAAGGCGGCCGCCTACCTGATGGCTTCGGATAATTTCTCAATCGTCCGCAACTTTCTCCTGACCCACAGCAAGCTGCTTCTCCAGGACGAATCGGGAATCCCGTATCGTTTTATCGAACCCGAGAAATGGGAAATTAAGACCTTCGCCAAAGACGTCGACGTAACCAAGGCCGAGCGCCTGCCTTTCAGCTTCGGCTACGAACAGCGAAGTGCCTGGTCGCTGATGGTGGCCCGGCCGAAGTAGTCTCGAAAGCACGTATCCGGTGACTTCCCACTTCAGACTCCTCCTCTTGAAACGGCTTTCTTTTCTCTGCTGCCTTTTCCTGGGCACGACGGCTCTGGCCTCGGATCCGATGGCTGACGCTACCGCGAAGTTTTTGGCCGGCCTGCCCGTGCGGGGCACTCCGCTGGAAAAGCACAGCAGCGGCACGATGTGGGTGACGCACGCGACCGAGTTCGACCGCGCCTGGGAGCGGCTGGAACAACGGCAGCTCGCCAGGATCCGGAATTGGGCGCCCTCATATCTGGCACCGGCCTACGAAGAGAATGGCCCGATGTTCTACATGTTTAGCGGCCCAGATTTTCTCTACGCCAACGCCTTCTTTCCGAACGCCAGCACCTACATTCTGTGCGGAATCGAACCGGTCGGCCCGGTGCCGGACATCGATAAAATTCCAGACAGCGTCCTGCCTTCCGCGCTGGCTAATCTGCGCAAGTCTCTCGATTCAGTCCTGAGCTTCAGCTTTTTCATCACGAAAAACATGAAGGTCGATCTCAAACAGACCCAGCTCAACGGCACTCTGCCGGTGCTCTATGTTTTTCTGGCCCGGGCCGGCTGCACGATCGATTCGGTCACGCCGGTCGCGCTCGACAAGGCGGGGAGTTTTGTTCCCGAGGGCAAAGGTGCGACGTCCGGGGTGAAGATCGTTTTTTTCGAGCCGGACGGGCGGGAGAAAACGCTCTACTACTTCACCAGCGACCTGGCGGACTGGGCAGTGAAGGTGAACCCCGGGTTCCTGAAGTTCTGCGAAGCGCAAGGCCAGGGCGTGGCGCTGCTCAAGGCCGCTTCATATCTAATGCATTCAAATAACTTCTCGCAGGTGCGCGATTTTCTGCTCGGGCACAGCAAGCTGATTCTCCAGGACGATTCCGGAATTCCTTTTCACTTTTTCGACGCGGACAAATGGAACCTCCGCCATGTCGGTCGCTATATTGGGCCGATCAACCGGTTCCTGGAGCATGGTCAGCTGGACCTCGCCAAACAGAACGGCGCGACCAATCCACCACCATTGGATTTCAGCTTCGGCTATCAGTGGCAACCCAGCCGTTCCTCTCTCATGATCGCGACGCCCAAGGACTAGGGGCTAGTCTTGTAGGGCGTTTCTGCGAAACGCCTGCCTTCCCGTCGGCGGCTGGCACAGCCGCCCTACAAATTGATTCGCGCAGCTATCTTCCAAGCAGCAGCTGAAGGAAGCGCGCGTCCGAGAATCGGCCGCCGGAACTTTGTCTCACCACCACGAGACCCAGCGACGGAATCACATAAAGGCGTTGGTACCCCGAACCGATGCACGCGACCAGATCGCTCGGCGCGGCGCGGCAAAGAACCGCACCGCCCCAGCTTTGACGCGGCCACTTCGGGACCAACATGTCCTCGAAATCAAACTCACGACCACCGGGCGCGGCCCGATTATTCCACCAGCCGATCGAGAAGGCCCGATTGGCCGGCGATCCCCGCCAGCATTGCGCCAGCGAACCGGAAGAGATCACGGGCGCGCCGCCCGCCAGCACCAACTGACCCATCCTCGCCCACTGGCGCGCGCTTAATAACCAGCCCGCGGCCAAAAGCGGATTCCCCGCGCTATCGGTCAGGTAACGCTGGGAGCCAAGTCCAAGCCGGCTCAACACGCGGCGTTCGAGATAACGCGTGGGCGATTCTCCCTGTAACTTTTGTTTGAGGACATAATGAAAAACCTGGAGCGGACTTGGGCCATAGATAAATGCTGAGCCCGGACTGGCCACGATCGGCGCTCCGATAGCGATCCGGTCGCGGTCGCCGGGATTGTCATTATGCAAGGAGAAGACCGGATCGAGGCCGCACGAAAAATCGAGCAGTTGCCGTATGGTCACGCGCGATTTGCGTGGATCGTTGCGCCAGGCCGGGACGGTGGTTGCAACGGTCTCGTCCAGGTTCAGCAAGCCGTCCTCGGCCGCCGCGAGTGCTGCCAAACCCCAGAACGCCTTGGTGCCACTGTAAATCTTGTGCGGCTCTCCGGCATTCTGTTCGAGGAGCGTTTCGCCATGCTGGAGCGCAAGGAAAGTCCTGCCGCCCTGACTCGACGAATAAGCAGCCGCCGCGCGAACCGACGCAGGAGTTACTCCGGCGGTCATCGAACGCGCGGCCAACAGAACCAGCACCGGCAAAAAGATCCAGCGTTTCATCCGCCGCGCACTCTGCGCAATCAGCCGCGCGATTGCAATGCCCGTGCAAACAACGACGACAAAGCCCTGACCATTATCGGCCAACTCCTCCTCGTTCTCGTCCTCGTCCCTCGTCCTCGCTCTGGTGGACCTTCGAGGACGACATGGGGTGAGTCGCTATACACTCCCGTCACCAAAGTTTCTGATAGGGTCGGACAGCGGTTGTCCCGCCCCCTGTGACAGGATGCTGCTGTGCTCACGGCGCCGTTTCGCCTTATGCTAAAATTCAATCGCGCTTCCCTCTCGATCCTTATTTATATCTTCCAATGCCTGGCCTGATTCTTCACACGAGCAACCAGCTCGACATCCTGGCGGAGCACCTTTCCCAGGTCGTGTCGACGCCGCTCGATTCGCCTTTCACTCCGGAGATCGTGGTGGTGCAAAGCCTGGCCAGCCGGCGCTGGCTTTCCTTTCAGATGGCCAGCCGGCAAGGGATCTGCGCAAATTACCAATTCCCTTTCCTGGCCAACTTCGTCGCGGAGATCGTGCGGGAGGCGTATCCGACCGAAGCCGAATCGGCCACGATTTCACCCGACGTGCTCGCGTGGAAAATCGATTCAATTCTGCCGTCGTGTCTCGGGCGGAAAGAGTTTGCTGCCGTGACCAAGTATCTGGACGACGGCGATTCTTTGAAGCGTTTCCATCTGGCTTCACGCCTGGCCAATCATTTCGATCAATACCGCGTTTATCGGCCGGAGATGGTCGCCGGGTGGGCGCAGCCCAGCTCGGAGCGAACTGGCGACGAAGCGTGGCAGGCAACATTATGGCGAGAGCTGGGTGAAACGCCCGGTTTCGATCAGGCCCTCGAGCGCGTGCGGACCCGAGGATTCAAGAAGACCTCATCGCTCAACCTACCGGAGCGCATCTCGCTCTTTGCTCCCACCAGCTTGCCTCCAATTTACCTGGACCTTCTCTTTCAACTCTCGCGTATCCGGGAGGTGCATCTGTTTCTCCTGAGGCCGTCGCGGGAATATCGAGGAAACGATCCCACGGCAAAACAGCGGGCGCGTCTGGGCCTGGCCGCCTCAGATCCGGGAGCCGGCAATCCGCTCCTGACGTCCTGGGGAAAAATCGACGCAGACCTGACCGATTTGATCCTGGATACGCAGGAACGGATGGAGATCGCCGCCAAAGACGGAAGTGAAGAGTTCAGAGATTTTCGGCCTGTCACTTTGCTCGACACCATCAAGTCGGACATCCTCAACGCGCACAATCGTGGGGCCGGCTCCGATGAAGGCTCGGCGGCGCCGGTAGCGGTAAAGGCAAAGGACCGCTCCCTGGTCGTGCACGCGTGCCATTCGCCCATGCGCGAGGTGGAAGTTCTCTACGACCAGTTGCTGGATTGCTTCGAGACTATTCCCGACCTGCGCCCGCGCGATATCCTGGTCATGACGCCGGAGATCGAAAAATACGCGCCCTTCATTCGCGGAGTCTTTGGCTATCCCGAGAGCGAAGATGCTCGCATCCCTTACTCGGTGGCCGATCGCCATCCGAGAAGTGAGAGCCAGCCGATCGATACCTTTCTTACGCTCCTGGATTTGCCCGGCAGCCGTTACACTGCGCCCCAGATCTTCGCTCTGCTCGGCTCCCGGGCCCTGAGAACCCGATTTCAGTTCAAGGACGAAGATCTCTCGCTCATCCGGGATTGGATCGAAGAGACCGCCATTCGCTGGGGGGTCGACGCGGCCGATCGGGCTCGCGCGGGTCTGCCCGCGCTCGACGCCAATACCTGGCGTCACGGAATTCGCAGCCTGCTGCTCGGTTATGCCATGCCAGGCCAGAAAAAGAACCTCTTCGAAGGGATTCTCCCCCATGACGAAGTCGAAGGCGAGGGCGGAGCTGTTCTCGGGCGCTTCATCTCCGCGACCGAAGCTTTGTTTCGATTAACAGAGAGCTTCGAACACTCTCGCCCGTTAGCCGATTGGGCCGACCCGTTCCTGGAAATGGTCGAGCAGTTTCTCAAGCCGACTGGCGAGGAAGAACTTCGCGATGTCCGCTTCCTTCGCACAACCATCGATCAACTACGCACGGTCGCGGATTCCGTCGATACCCCAGCAAAGATCGATTTTCGCGTGGTGCGTCACTATCTATCCGAACAGCTCGCCGCCATGGAACAGCGAGGACAGTTCTTCAAAGGCTACGTCACCTTTTGCGCCCTGAAACCGGTCCGTAGCATTCCGGCTCGAGTGGTTTGCCTTCTGGGAATCAACGATCAAGTCTTCCCGCGCCGGCCGCAGCCTGCCCAATTCGATCTCATGGCGCGATCGGCGCGGCCGGGCGATTCGTCTGTCCGGCAGGACGATCGCTATGCGTTCCTGGAAACGCTTCTCTCCGCCCGGGACAAACTTCTAATCAGCTACGTGGGTCGCTCCGCCATTCACAATAACGAGATCCCGCCTTCGGTGGTCGTGAGCGAGCTCTTCGATTATCTCGATCAGGCGTTCGTATTCCCGAAAAAGAAATCGGCGCGAGAGTTCTTGCTGACGGAGCACCCGTTGCAGGCGTTTAGCTTCCGCTACTTTTCCACCGGCGCCGGGGATGAAAGCTTCTTTAGTTATTCAGGAGCAAACGCGGAAGCCAGCCGCAGCATTTCGGCGAGGCAGATAACCGAGATGCCTCCGTTCATTACGGATCCTCTGCCACCGATGGAAGCCAAGGGAATCGTGGAGCTGCGCGAGCTGATCGCTTTTTGGAAAAATCCTCCCCGATACTTCGTGAGAAAGCGTCTCGGTCTCTCTCTCTGGGAAAACGAAGACTGCCTGAGCGATATCGAGCCCTTCGAAGTGGATCACCTGGAGAGGTACCACATCAAGGAAGAGCTGCTGGCAAATGAGCTGGAAACGGGAGAATTGATATCCCGCGAGGTCTTTCAGGCCCGCGGAGTCCTGCCGGCTGGAACGATGGGCGAGCTTCACCTTCGGTCGATGCGATTGGAGGTTGAGAGTCTGGTCGCGCTTGTCCGACACCACGTCGCGGCGGGGACGAAAGACGAACCCGTCGATGTCGACCTGCCGCTAGAGACTTTCCGCCTGGGCGGAAAAATTCACTCACGGTACGGCGGACAGTGCGTTCATTTTCGAACAGCCAACGTGAAGGCAGCCGACCATCTCCGAGCGTGGATTGAGCACCTGTCCTTATGTGCGCTCGCGGAACGGGATCAGCCTGAAACGGTGCTGATCGGCCGGAATGCTGTGGTCAAGTTCGGGGCCGTCCCCTCACCTCGCCACACCTTACAGACACTCTGCGAGCAATTCGCCGAGGGACTGACCCTGCCGCTCCGTTTCTTTCCTGAAAGCGGCCTGGCCTTTGTTGCCACGGAGCGATCGGGCAAGGGAGACCCGTTTAAGAAAGCGAAGGATAAATGGGAAGGGATGTGGCGTAAGAACGAAAAACCCAGGGGAGAAAGAGATGACGTTTTCATCGCGCGCTGCTTCGCTGGCGAATCTCTGGACGAGCGTTTCGCTGAACTGGCGCGACTCATTTTTGGCCCAATACTGGAACACTCGAAACGGGAGGATCTATGACTCCTTTCGACATCACCACGGCTCCGCTCGACGGCGGCGTCACCTTGATCGAGGCCAGCGCCGGCACTGGCAAGACCTACTCGATCACCGGATTGATCCTGCGTCTTCTCCTCGAGAAGAACCTTCAGATCCGCAACATCCTGGCCGTCACTTTCACGGAAGCCGCCACCCAGGAGTTGCGCGATCGCATCCGGCGCCGCCTGCAATCAGCGCTGGAGGATCTCCACCGCGGCGCGTCAGAGGATGATATCGTGGTTGCCTTTCTGAAGAAGGGTGACAAATCCATGGGCATTCGCCAACTTGATCTAGCCCTCCAGAGTTTTGACGAAGCGCAGATCTTCACCATTCACGGGTTTTGCCAGCGGATGCTGAACGATTATGCCTTCGAGAGCGGCACCCGCTTTGAGACGGCTCTGGTCACCGATCCGAAACCACTTTTTGAAGAAGTGGCGCGCGACTTCTGGCGTCTGCGTTTCTATGAAGCAAAACCTCTCTTGCCCAAGCTGGCGATGGCCTGGAAGAGATCGCTCGAAGACTGGGTCGAGCTCCTGGATCGAACGCGGAGTCATCCCGATCTGGTCATCCTGCCGCCCGCTGAAGGAGAGTCCGTTGACGCGCTCGTGAGCCGAACCGAGACGACGTTTGCCTCCCTGAGGAAGGACTGGGCGGATCACCAGGCCGATATCGAATTACTACTTCGCCACGACGGAAACCTTTCCCGCAGCGAAAAGGCCTTCCGCGACGATCGACTCGATCAGCTTTTGCCCAAAGTGGCGGAGGCGTGTCGCGATTTCGAATCCGCTGATCCGGAGAACATCCACGAGCTTTCGAACCTCACTTCAGAGGCGATTGCCGCGGGAACCAAGGGGACGGGAACTCCGCCCGACCATCGATTCTTCACTCTTAGCTCGGAGTTCATTCACGCAGTGGGAGCGTTGTTTAATCAACTCACCCACGAATTCCTGACGTTCGCGCAAACCGAACTGCCGGAGCGGAAAGCCCGAACCAACACGGTGACCTACGACGATTTGATCACCGGCATGCGGGACGCTCTCCGGCAAGAACGAGGCGACGAGCTTGCTCGCGCCATTGGCAGCAAGTACTCCGCGGCTTTGATTGATGAGTTTCAGGACACCGACCCTGCACAATACGAGATCTTTCGAACCATTTTCGGTTCAAAGGATCATCGCCTTTTCCTAATCGGCGATCCCAAACAGGCCATCTACGGCTTCCGGGGAGCAGATGTCTTTACTTATTTCCAGGCCAACAAAATCGCCAATCGCACCTTTACCCTCACCACGAATTGGCGCTCGGAGCCGCCGCTCCTGACGGCCATCAACAACCTGTTTGGTCAGGCGGCAGAGCCGTTCATTTTTCCCGAAATTCAATATCATCAGGTCCACGCTCCGAAGAAGCCGACAGTTCGTCCCCT
>QHMY01000049.1:0-10116 GCA_003218305.1 Verrucomicrobiota bacterium | reverse complement strand
CAATTTCGTCTGGTGACTCCAACGGACGCTCAGGTCCGCACGCCCCGGTTCGAACTGGTCTGCCAATGGGTCAGCGACGACATCGCCGCCTTGGCGGTAACTGGCACTCATTTGGACAAGAACCCCGTCCGCTACCGCGACATGGCCATCCTGGTTCGCACGCATAGACAGGCCGAGATGGTTCAGACTGCGCTGCGCCAGCGAGGCATCCGCAGCGTCGTCCAAAGTGATCGCAGCGTCTTTGCTTCCGAGGAAGCTAACGAGCTGCAACGTTTTCTCCAAGGGGTAATCGATCCGCGGCGCGAAAGTCTGCTCAAGGCGGCGCTCGCCACCACCCTGATCGGGTTCGATGCGCAGAGACTGTTCGATCTCGAACGGAATGATCCGGAACGGCAACTCTGGCTCGATCGTTTCACGGATTGGAAACTCAGGTGGAGCGACGGTTGCTTTGTCGCGATGTTCCGCCACTTCCTCGTGACCCAGGAGGTGCGGGCGCGTCTTGTGCAACTGCCGAGTGGCGAACGGCGTTTGACCAATTTCCTCCATCTCGCGGAACTCCTGCACGAAGCCGAAAGCAGCATGAGCCTGGCGCCAGATGGCGTCTGTTCGTGGCTACGCGAGCAACGCGAGAACGACAGAGTCTCGGAGGANNNATTGCGATTGGAGAGTGACGATGACGCAGTCCAGATCGTCACCATCCACAAGAGCAAAGGCCTGGAGTATCCGATCGTGTTTTGTCCGTTCCTTTGGACCGACGCAGAGTCGTCAGGTCGCCAGGAGCTGTTGTTTCACGATCGCGATGATCAGGAAAAGCGTCTGACCTTCGATCTGCGTGGAAAGAAAGCCGGCGCCGAGGAACACCAGGAGTGGCAAAGCGAAGAGGTGCGAGCGGAGGAATTGCGACTGCTCTACGTCGCTCTCACCCGCGCGATGAACCGCTGCTATGTCTATCTGCCTGGGGAAAAAACCGACAAATCTCCCCTCGCCCATCTCTTTACGGCCTCCAAGAACGACTCCTTGTTTGATCAGTTGCGCGCGTTTGCCCAATCTTCCCAAGGTTGCGTCTCCGCCTCCTCCGAATCGGCTGGTCCGAGCGCCGTTCACGACGAAATATCTCCAAACACCAACCTTCTGCCCCGCACCCTTAAGAGAAGAATTCCTCAGGTCGCGATGACTGCGAGTTTCAGCGGCCTTAATCTCGCCGCGTCGGATCTGGAAGACATTGATTCTGGTCGATCGAGTGACGGTGAGATCGACGCCGTCGAGTTGGAGCCCGACAAGGCCAATCTTTCGATCTTCACTTTCGATCGGGGTCGCAGGACCGGGGATTTTTTTCATGGCGTGCTCGAGCAGATGGATTTCCAAGACCTGGGAGATCTTTCCTCACTGATCGAGGGCAGGCTTCGAACCTATGGGTTCTCCCAGACCCTGCACCGGCCGGCCATCAATCAGATCCTTGAGCAAATCGTAAAAGTGGAGCTCGAACCCGGAATGCGATTGGACCAGATCTCAAGGGGTGAACGCCTCTCGGAAGTCGAGTTCACATATCCGCTGGCGCCGCTGACTCCCGCTAGGCTAATCAAGACGCTCAGCCAATGCACTGGTCTAGCCGGGGATATTCGCCAGCGCATGGGCAACCTGCGTTTCGATCCGATTGAAGGATTCATGAACGGCTTCATCGATCTGCTCTTTAGATTTAAGGATCGCTATTACCTGATCGACTGGAAATCGAACTGGCTGGGAAATCAGCCGGCGGATTACGGGCCGGAAGGAATGAACCGAGCGATGCTCGAACACAACTATTACCTCCAGTACCACCTCTACACGCTGGCCGCGGACCTCTTTCTGGAGAAGCGGCTGCCGGGTTACGACTACCGAACGCATTTCGGCGGCGTTTTTTACCTGTTCCTCCGTGGGATAGACCCGAAAGATCCGGCGCGTGGGATTTTCCGAGACCGGCCGGCGGAAGGAACAGTCAGAAACCTTCGGACCCTGATTTCATGAGTTCTCTTCCGCAAATCGGATTCACCGACATCGACGAGCACTTTGCGGATTTTGTCGCGCAATTCGGCGGCGATCCAATGTTGATGTCGTTGGCCGCGGCTCTGCTGAGCCGTTCGATCCGTGAAGGGCATATTTGCATTTCCTTGTGGCCGATGCCGAGAAGTCCCGATGAGATGAACCTCGGTACCATTTTGGAGTGGCCTTCCCTGAGCACATGGCGGCAGGTTTTTACGGACTCGAAAGCCGTCGGAGGCCCCGAGGCCCAGACCCCGATCGTCTTCGATAAATCGGATCGTCTGTATCTGCGACGTTATTGGGATTACCAGCAGCGTTTGGCCTGCGCGCTCCGCGAAAGAGCCGCCGGCAACCGCGCCGACGGTCATGGCCAAACTGGATCTAGAGCCGGAGCCATCGATGCCGCGGTCAGTAACGCACTGACAATCATCTCGGGCGGTCCGGGCACCGGCAAGACGACGATGGTTTTGCACATTCTGGCGCGGCTACTCCAACAACCGGGAAGTGAACGTCTTCGCGTGGCGCTCGCCGCTCCGACGGGAAAAGCCGCCGCTCGATTGGAAGAGACTATCAGGACCGGGCTGGAAAAGCTGGAGTGCCCCGAGGAAGTGAAAACGCGCATGCCGAGAACCGCGTCGACCATCCACCGGCTTCTCGGCTTTAAAGGTAACTCTGTTTATTTCCGGCATGATGCGCGGAACCCGCTCCCGCTCGATTTACTCGTCATCGATGAAGCATCGATGGTCGCGCTTCCACTATTGGCCAAGCTCTTTGACGCTCTCCCCGAGCGGTGCCGGGTGGTTCTCCTCGGCGACCGGGATCAACTCGCTTCCGTCGAGCCCGGTGCGGTGCTCGCCGACATGGTGGACGCAGCCTTATTGCCCGAGAGTCCTCTGCAACACGCGGTTGTCACCCTGGAAAAGAATTATCGCTTCGCCGAGGAGAGCGGCGTCCAATATCTCTGCGGCGCGGTGCGGCAGGGCGATGCGAAGGAAGCGATTCGGATCCTGCGGGAAAAATCCCATGCGGACCTTGTTTCATTCGAGCACAACCAGCCTCGCCCGCCGGCCGCAAAATTCTCCGAAGCGATTCTGGGCGGCTTTTCTGCCCTGGTCGCAGAGAAGGAACCGGATCTCGCTCTGGCGCAGCTGAAAACTTTTCGGGTCCTTGCGGCTGTCCGCCGCGGCCGATTTGGCGTGGAAGGATTGAACCGGAAGATCGAAGAGATCCTGGCGGAAGCGAAATTGATTCCCGAGCCCGCAGCGTCCGGTTATCCCGGAAAGCCCATCCTGATCACGCAAAACGACTATCAAATTGATCTCTACAACGGAGATGTGGGCGTCCTTCTTCCCGACCCAGTGTCAAAGGAAAATCCAGCTCAGCTTTGGGCCTGGTTCCTGGGAAAAGAAAACACCCTGCGCCGATTCGCTCCCGCGCGGCTGCCGCAACACGAAGCCGCCTATGCCATGACGGTCCACAAGAGTCAGGGATCGGAATTCGACCGGGTTTTGTTCATCCTCCCCGGCGAAGACGTTCCGGTATTGACCCGGGAACTGATCTACACCGGACTGACCCGCGCGCGTTCGCAGGTCGAGCTTTGGTGGACCGAATCGGTTTTCGTGACGGCGGTGACCCGGCGCGCCGAGCGCAACTCCGGCCTGCGAGAGCTTCTCGCTGCTCCTGAGAAAAAGGCCGGGCGAGCCAGGCAGGAACAGCTGCGGCTTTTTTAGGACTAAAACGGGAATTGGCCGGTTTCAGAACATCCGGGGCGAAGCCGGATCGCAAACGCTTGACAGCCCCGCGCCCGCTCCGCATAACAGCAAAATATGAATTCCAAACTCCTTTTCAGCATCCTGACCGCGTTTGTTTTCGCGAGCGCCCCTCTTTCTCGCGCCGCGGATGACACGGTGCTCTTGAACACGCTCGGCTACACGACCGGCCAGTCCGTTCTCCTGACGCATATGGCGGTCGGAACTTTGGCGGACGCGTTTGTGGCCAAGACCTACAAGTCGGGCGAAGCCACGAATTTCGTCGACACCTATATCAACATCACCGCGGGGATGAAGGAGCAGATGAACAAGCTTCTCGAAGCCGAGGTGTTGTCGAAGAACGACACCCAGTTCATTAACAGCACGATCGAAGTGCTCGACCTCGTCCTGAAAGAGTCGCGCGCCCTCAAGGCATTTGTGAGCAGCGGTGATGATGCCGATGCCCAGGCTTACGATAAGGCCCGCAAAAAAGCCCTAAAAGAGATCAAGACTCTGCTAGGCATGAAGGACTAGTTCGATTTCGAAAACAGGTTTGCACGGCGTTTCTGAAACGCCAATTGACGTTCTCCGTTGCGGACGCCGTCCGTGCACTTTGTTGGCGACGTTCGTTAGAGAGCGAGGAAGAAAATGAAGCCGTTTCGAACCCTCGCGGAAACGATCGCGCCCGATGGCGCGCGCTTCACTCTGCAGGAGCACGACGGCGACCATTTCATGAAACGGAACGGCCGCCAGTTGATGAGCACGACCTCTACGAGCTCGGAGATTCTGCTGGCCAAGCTGGCGTGTGAGAAGCTGATCCGGCACCCGCATCCGCGCGTTCTGGTCGGTGGGTTGGGGCTGGGATTCTCATTAAAGGCTGTGCTTTCAATCGTCGGAAAAAAGGCGGAGGTCCACGTCGCCGAATTACTTCGGGAAGTGGTCGATTGGAACCGGCAATTCCTAATGAAAGTCAACGGTGCTCTCTTGAACGACCGTCGGGTTCAAGTTTTTACCGAGGACGTTTTTCGCACCATCCGGCGCGCGCAAGGGGCGCGGTACGACGCCATTCTCCTCGATGTCGACAATGGACCCACCTCCTTTGTCCAGGCAGGGAATGCCCAAATCTACAGTCGCCAGGGATTCAATCGTATCGCAAACGCGCTGCAACCCGGCGGTCGCGTCGCCTTTTGGTCGGCGACGGAGGAGGAAGCGTTCGGCCACTCGCTCGCCCGCGCGGGCTTTCGCGTTCACGTGGTAGAAGCAAAGTCGCACGACCGCGCGAAACGCTTCGAACATCGGATCTACGTCGGCGACACCAAGCCGCGTGAGCGTGATCCGGCTGCCCCCGTTTCTTCGCCAGAAGTCGCGCCAGTCCAAGGTGTGGGAAACATGACGAGGCGAGGCAAGAAAAAGGAGCGATAAATACTTCGGATTGTAGGGCGGGTGTGTCACCCGCCATCTGGGCATTCACAGCCGTAACTCAACGCTCCAGCGCGAGGCCGGGCTTTCCATGTCCACACTGGATCAACTCGTTACCAGGCGGCCCGCACTACGGCGCACCCCGATCGTAGACTTCAACAAGGCCAACGCCGGTGCCGTTGTTAACGCCGGAGAGAAGCGCGGTGTAAAGTCCCGGCGGAAGCATCGCGGCGATCCCAGACTCCAATGGATTTGTCGGCGCGAGACCCGCGGCTGTCAGTTGCGCGGCTTGAGCTGCATCGTCCTGCCAGTTGTTGTTTGCGGTCAGGAGCGCTCCGTTACCGTCACGCAGATCCAGTTTCGGATCGGTTAGCGCATCAGGCACTCCCAGCGCAGTGAGGCTGGGGCCGATGCCTCGAGCGATAATCCTGTCATCGCCGTTGCCGCCCAGGATGAAGCCGGCGATCACAATATTGTTACCAGTATCGACAAAGGCTCGCGTGCTGATGTTGGCCAGCTTTGAGCCTGCTGCCTGACTGAGGTCGTAAACCTCGATCAACGCGACACCCAAAGTATTCCCATTGCCCCTCACGATTGCGGTGTAGGCGCCAAGAGGCAGCGCAGCGTCAATCGCTGCTTCAAGATTGTTAGTCGGAGGAATACCGGTGGCGATGATCGCGGCCTCCTGCACCGGGTCGTCTCGCCAATTATTGTTGGTGATCGTGGTGAACGCACCCGGGCCATGCAGCTCCAGCACCGGATCAGCCAACGCATCGGGAACACCGAGCTGGGTTAACGAAGGGCCAATGGCGCGAAGCAGCACATGTTTGGGAGCGGTTCCGGTGATAATGAATCCGCCAATTCCAACATTGTCACCGGTCTGCACGCGCATCCGAGTGGAGAGATTGATGGCCTGAGTTGATGGTGTCGGGGTTGGTGTGGGCGTGGTAGGAGTTGGACTGGGTGAAGGGGTAGGCGTCGCACAACGGGTTGGTGTGAGTATGATGCTGTCGATCCGGACTCCTGCCCCGGTGATTGCGAAATTGATATTGTCGGTAGCAAGACGCCACTTCAACCGGATGTCCTGGCCATTGGCTGCGGCCGGCAGATTGACCGTGGTTGTGATATAGACTGGGCCGGAGGCGGACCCTGCCGACACCCCGCTCCAAGCCAACCGTCCGCCAATCGGACTCCCAAAGGTCGAAGATATGGTGCGAGTGTAGCCGCCGGTGACGAAACTTCCGCCCGCCGTAATAATGTCGGTGTACGGTCCGCCATTAATGCTGATCTCGAGAACCATACCGTCCCAACCGGGTCCAGTGAACTGACTGCTGTGCAAGACGAAGAGGTTTTGAAAGGACAGCCTTCCGCCCATAGCCGGAGCCGTCACCAACGGCGTGATTAATTCGGCATCGCCCACATTAGGTGCAGGAAATGCGAACGCGTCGTTAGGCCCGCTGGTGGGAAGGGTCGTGGAGGTTTGCCATGGTATCCCCGCCCCATTGACTGCGGTGGTCCATCCCGCTGGCAGCGCCGGGGCCGTTACGCCATCGAAGTTCTCCGAGAGAGTTACGCCACAGGGCGTGGGTATGGGCGTAGCCGTGGCCGGGGCCAAGGTCGGTGTCGCTGTCGGTGTCGGCGGCGGCGGGCTGGCGTCGCTGATAAAGTACGAGATCGTGATTGAGTCAATGTACCAACCTACGCCGGCCTCGCTGCAATCCGTGGCCAGGCGAAAACGCAAGACGACGTTGTGCCCCTGGGCGGCCCGCGGCAACTGGACAAAACCGCTGACGAACCCTCCGGAGTTGCCCGTCCAGGCCGGGCGGCCCGCGATCGGATTCAGAAACCCTGTCGAGATTGTGCCGTTGTAATCAGCGAACCCCCCCGCGGGAATGATGTCGATGAAGGGGCCGCCATCGATGGAAATCTCCACCACGCCACCGTCGTAGCCGCTTTCCAGATTATAGTTGTGCCAGAAAGTCATGTTCACCGGGTCAAACGGATTTGGCGGCTGCGGGATAAAGAGGGAGGGCGTGTCCAGGTTCGAATCGGTCACACAGCCCGGATCATTATGGAAGGCGGCGTTGGGAGCCGTTTGGGAAATTCCCGAGCGGGTCGTCCACTCCGTCCCCTGCGCGCAGGTGCCCGTAGGTGTGCAATTGGCCGCGCCGGCCGTAGAGGAAGCCACCCAGCCCGGAGGCAATGCCGGCGCGGTCACCGCATCGAAACCCTGCCACAAAATTCGAGGAAAGCCCGGCGTGGGCACCGGCGTTGAAGTTGGCACGGTGGCCGTAACCGTTGGCGTAGGAGGAGGTGTCCCCGATGGCGTCGCTGTGGCTGTTGGTGAGGGACTGGGAGTTGGCGTTGGCGGATGCGGTGTTGCAGTCGCGCTCGTCGTTGGGCTCGCCGTGGGCGTTGGAACGGGAGTTCCAGCCGGCCCATGCCGGATCGATTCGGTAACGCTTTCCGAACCGCTGTAGATTCCGCTCCGGCGGTAACCGCGCGCGCGAATGTAGAAGTTTTGTCCGGCTGGAAGACTCAAACCCGACAGGATCCAATTGCTGCTCCCGCTCTGCGGGATGCCGTTTCCCAAAGGAGTGTAGGTCACATTGTCGTCGGAATACTCGAACGTAACCCGCGCGAATTGCGGGCTTGAGCCACCGCGGGTCCAGGTAACGGTGGTTTGCGTCGCAGCCAAATCTTGCAACGCCGCGGTATCATTGCTCAAACGCGCGAAGATATTCTGCATTTGTCCACCGATCGTCGTGAAGGTGCCGCCGATTAGGATCTTGCCGTCCGCCTGGGCGACGATTGAATTGGCCAAGGCGTTCGGGCTCGGGTCGAACGAATCAGCCAGGCCAGTGGTGGCATCGAGCCGGGCAATGAAGTTACGCGGTTGTCCGCCGATGTTGGTGAACGTGCCGCTGCCCAGGACCTTTCCATCCGCCTGCATCGCGATGGAAAAGACTTCGTTATCCGCGTTGGGGTCGAAGGAATCAGCCAGGCCGGTAATGGGATCCAGCCGGGCCAACCGGTGACGCGTCTGTCCGCCAATATTCGTGAAATTGCCTCCAACGAGGATCTTCCCGTCGGTCTGCACGACGATCGCATTAACGGGGAAATCCGCGTTCGGGTTCCACGAGTCGGCCAACCCTGTGCCCGGGTCCAGTCGCGCAATCCGGTTACGGGGTTGTCCGCCGATGTTCGCGAAATTTCCTCCCGCCAAGATTTTCCCGTCGGCCTGGACCGCAAGCGCGTGGACGGGTGTATCTGCATTCGGATCGAAAGAATCGGCCAGGCCCGTCGCCGGATCGAGTCGGGCAATGCGGTTGCGCGGTTGTCCGCCGATGGCCGTGAAAAACCCCGCCACCAGAATCCGGCCATCGTCCTGGATCCCGAGCGAAATAACTTCGCCGTTCGCGTTCGGGTCGAACGAGTCAGCCAGACCGGTAGTGCCATCGAGCCGGGCAATGAAATTGCGCGTCTGTCCACCGATGCTGTTCGGTCCGTTGAAGGAGCCGCCCGCCAAAACCTTGCCATCCGACTGAATGGCGAGCGCACGAACATCATTGTTCGCGTTCGGGTTGAAGGCAGGGTCAAGCGCGCCATCGGTGTTAAGCCGCGCTATATCGCCACGCGGCATGCCCAGAACGCTGGAAAAAGAGCCGGCGATGAGAATCTTGCCGTCCTGCTGCACGGCGGTGGCGCCAACATAGTCGCCGACGATGTTCAACTTCAGCGTTTGGTCGATTCTTCCGTCGGTTTCCACCCGGGCGAGGTTGTTGCGCGGCCGTCCACTCGCGTTGTCGAAAGAACCACCTATCAGGACCTTGCCGTCCGGTTGCACCGTAATTGCACTAACACTGCCGTCCATGTTCGGGTCGAACGAATCCGGTAGACCGGTTGTGCTGTCGAGCCTGGCGATGCCGCGGCGCGGCTGTCCACCGATGGTGCTGAAAACGCCCCCCGCTAAAACCTTCCCGTCTGCCTGCACGGCAATCGCATTGATCGCATTGCCAGCGTTTGGGTTGAAGGAATCGGCCAGACCGGTCACAGGATTGAGGCGGGCGATTCGATTGCGTGATTGTCCGCCAAGGGTGCTGAACAAGCCTCCCACCAGGATCCTGCCGTCGGGCTGCACCGTGATAAAATCGACATTGCTACTTGCCTGTGGATTGAATGAATCGAGCAGGCCGGTCGTGGCATCGAACCGGGCAATGCGATTGCGCGGAAGTCCGCCGATGTTGACGAACGTGCCGCCCACCAGGATCTTGCCGTCTGCTTGCAACGCGAGCGTGCTCACCTCACTGTTCGCGCTCGGGTTAAAGGAATCAGCCAGGCCGGTCGCGGCATCAAGCCGGGCGATTCGGCTGCGTGATTGTCCGCCGATGCTCGTGAAGAGGCCGCCGGCCAAAATCTTGCCATCCGACTGCACCGCGATCGCAAAGACAGTGCTGCTCGCGTTGGGGTCGAATGAATCAGCCGCGCCGGACGTGGGATCGAGTCGGGCCAGCCGGTTACGGGTCTGGCCGCCGCTGCTGGTAAAAGTTCCGCCTACGAGAATCTTGCCGTCGGGCTGGAGCACGATTGAGAAGACACTGCCATTCGCATTTGGGTTGAAGGCGGTATCCAGGGTGCCGTCCGGATTCAGCCGGGCGATGCGATTGCGGGTCACCGCCGCTCCACCATTGGGCGCGAGCGATGTAAAAAGGCCGCCGATAAGAATCTTGCCGTCGGGTTGGACGACCGTGGCATGAACGGTGTTGTTCGGATTTGGATCAAAACCGTCGGCGGCGGATTGCGCGCGGACATTAGCCGCGCTACACGCGAGCAGCGCCGCCGCGAAAAATAGCCGGCCTGCCGCTTTTCTAATCGTCGCTGGGATCAGGGGATGCATTGGGATCGCAAAAGGAACGACCGCTGCCACTTC
>QHMY01000138.1 GCA_003218305.1 Verrucomicrobiota bacterium | reverse complement strand
TACGCGCGAAACCGGAAGCTGACCATAGAGCTTCCTGATCTCGTCGAAAACCTTGATGTAAGTCGCCGGCGTCGATCGGGAAGTCTTGCCAATCGGGGATTGATCAACTTCGTAGACCGTCTCGAAGAATTCGGCGCCGGTGATGGTCGAGAACAATTCATGTTGTTTGCCCCGTTCCTTTTTTAAATGTTCCCGCACCGCCGGCAGGAGCACCGACCGCATCAGAGTTGATTTCCCCGAGCCGGAAATGCCCGTGATGACCGCGAGGCGTCCGACCGGAAAACGTACGTCGACGCTCTTTAGATTATGCGCCTGGGCGCCGTGAATCTCGATCCACTGCTCGACCTCGCCTAAGGCACGCCGCTCCTTGCGCATGGGATGACACAAAGGGTTCTTGAGCGAACGGCCTGTCGCGGAGCCCGCATCGTTTTCGATGTCCTGCAGGGTCCCCTGCGCGACGACCTCGCCGCCGTGCATCCCGGCGCCGGGGCCAAGATCAATGATATAATCGGCCCGGCGCATCGTCGCTTCATCGTGCTCGACGATCACGAGCGAATTTCCTTTCTCCCGCAGAGCGGTCAGCGTTTCGAGCAGGCGAAGATTGTCGCGCGGATGCAGCCCGATGGTCGGCTCGTCGAGCACGTAAAGAACGCCGCGCAAATTCGAGCCGAGCTGCGCGGCGAGGCGAATTCGCTGTGATTCGCCCCCGCTCAGGGTTTTCGCCGAACGGCCGAGCGCCAGATAGCCGAGCCCGACATTCTCCATGAACTCGAGGCGTTGTAGAATTTCCGGAACGAGATCATCGGCGACAGTTTTCTGGTTGCCGCGAAAACGAAGTTTGCCGATCAACTGCACCGCCTCGCCGGCCGACAGAGCTGTCAAATTGTCGATGGTCTGTCCCTGTAACCGGACATGCCGCGCAATGGGATTC
Organism: Verrucomicrobiota bacterium; assembly: GCA_003218305.1. Taxonomy (GTDB): domain Bacteria; phylum Verrucomicrobiota; class Verrucomicrobiia; order Chthoniobacterales; family UBA10450; genus AV80. The sequence goes on along the minus strand of QHMY01000138.1, from coordinate 9,932 downwards.
AACCGCGATCCATGGCATCCGGGACAGGGCACTGCTTCACCTTCGTCGATCCACTCCGATTCCCGTTCCGCGGCCAGTTCGTTTTCCAGTACGGAATCGCCCGTATCCTCGGTTCCCGTTTGCTTCGCGCGATTCCAGATCTCGCCGAAGCCGCCGCATTCCTGGCAGGCGCCGTGGGGCGAGTTGAAGGAAAAAAGGCGCGGGTCGAGCTCCTCGAAGGCGCGCCCGCAACCCGGACAGCTCATCTCCGTGCTCATGACCGTGACCCGACGTTTCGCATCGAGGAGGTGCGCCGTCCCGCGCCCGATGTCGAGCGCGCGCTGGATCAGGTTCCGCGCTTTCAAGATCCGCCGGGCGTCGATGGCCCCGACCACTACATCGATGGTGTGCTCCTTGAAGCGCTCGAGCTTTCGGAACTGCGCGATCGGCAACAGTTCTCCGTCGACGAAGAGCGTATCGAAGCCCTGGCGCTCGGCCCATCGCGCCACATCGGTGTGGAATCCCTTGCGCGCTTTCACCAGCGGCGCCAGGACCTTGAGCGGGCCGCGCTTCGCCGCCGTTTCGAGCTGTTTCACGATTGCGGCGAGACTTTGCTTTTCCACCGGGAGATCGCAGTCAGGGCAAAACTGCGTCCCCGTCTTCGCGAAAAGCAGCCGGAGAAAATGATAAACCTCCGTCACCGTAGCGACGGTCGATTTGCCGCCACCGCGGGTGACGCGTTGTTCGATGGCGACACTCGGCGGCACGCCTTCCACCAGATCGACGTCCGGTTTTTCGAGTTGCTCCACGAATTGCCGCGCGTAGGGCGACATGCTGTCGAGAAAACGCCGTTGCCCCTCCGCGAAGAGAATGTCGAAGGCGACGGTCGATTTTCCCGAACCGCTCAACCCGGTGATGATCACCATCTTGTCCCGCGGAATATCGAGCGAGATATTCTTCAGGTTATGTTCGCGCGCGCCGTGAATCCGAATGGCGTTGCTGGCGTGCCGATCTCCGTTCGCGTGATAACCCGGAGGCTCTTCCGCCGCGCGCGCCAGTTCCTCGCCGTCATCCAAAGCGAAGCGAAGGGGAGTCGAGGGGCCTCGTTTTTGCGACATTCCCCGGGATCCCTCGGCTGCGCTCGGGATGACGGACTTTAGATATCGTCCCGTGTGCGAGGCCTCGGTCTTCGCGACAGCTTCGGGAGTTCCCGCCACCACGAGTGTCCCACCCTCGTCCCCTGCTTCCGGACCCAGATCAATGATCCAATCGGCGCACTTGATCACCTCGAGGTTGTGCTCGATCACAACGATGGTGTTACCCGCGTTGACCAGGCGCTGGAATAGCTTCATGAGGAGGGCGACATCGTCGAAATGCAGCCCGGTCGTTGGCTCGTCGAAAATAAGAAGGTTGCCGCGGGCTGACCCATTCTGCTTCGCGTGGGAACCCTCCTCCGCGAGATGTCGGACGAGCTTGAGCCGCTGTGATTCCCCGCCGGAAAGGGTGTTGAGCGGTTGACCAAGCCGCAGGTAACCGAGGCCGACTTCGTCCAGGACATCGAGCGGATTGCCGAGCTTCTCAGATTCCCCGATCTGAGCGAAAAACTGGATCGCTTCAGTGACCGTGAGCTGGAGAACGTCGTGAATGGACTTTTCGTGCAACTGCACCCGCAGAACGTGCGGCTGAAAGCGCCGGCCTTCGCATTCGGCGCACCGCACGTAGAGATCGCTCAGGAACTGCATCTCGATTTTTTCGAAGCCGGTGCCGCAACAACGCTCGCACCGTCCGCTGCCGGAGTTGAACGAGAATGCGCTCGCCGTCAGTCCCTGCGCCATCGCTTCCGGTTGCGCGGCAAAAAGTTCACGAACGCGGTCGTAGAGGCCCAAATAAAGAATCGGCGTCGAGCGCGGAGTGCGCGCCAACATTGATTGATCGACCATCACGACATCGCCGATGCGGTGCGCGCCCGTGACCGATTTGCATGCCCCGGGTTCCTGCTCGCCGGCCTGCCCCTTCGCCTGAAGCAGATTCCGATACAGAACCTCATGAATGAGCGTTGATTTCCCCGACCCCGAGACACCTGTGACGCAATTGAACAGACTGAGAGGAATTTCGACGTCGAGGTTCTTCAGATTGTGCTCGCGCGCGCCGGTTACTCGAATCGAAGCCGTCGATTTGCGACGTGATTTCGGAACGGGAATGGACTTGCGGCCAAGGAGGTAATCGGCGGTCAGGGAAAGCGCCGGTCGTTGTCCGGCAGGCGCATCGCTTGCCGTCTTCGATTTCGGCAGGCGGAGCGCCTGCCCGACAAGATCATCCAGCGGCCCGCTGAAAACCACTTCGCCACCGCGTTCCCCCCGTCCCGGACCGATATCGATCACGTGATCGGACGAACGGATGACCGTTTCCTCGTGCTCGACGACGAGCAGGGTGTTGCCTTTGTCTCTCAGGTCGTGCATCACGCGCACAAGACGGGCGACATCGCGGGGATGAAGACCAACACTCGGCTCGTCCATGACAAACAGGGTGTTCACGAGCGAGGCGCCAAGACAGGTGGTCAGGTTTACGCGCTGCACTTCGCCACCGCTCAGCGTGCGCGTAGAGCGGTCGAGAGTCAGGTAACCGAGGCCGACCTCGCACAAGTACCGAAGTCTGGTGACGACTTCGTTGCGTAACATAACTGCAGTCGAGTCGTTTGGCGGCAAAGCCAGATCGGCGAAAAGTTTCCGGGCGGCGGTAATGGAAAGCAAAGCGACCTCGGGCAGGGTGCGGAGAATTTCGGATTTCGGATTGCGGATACCGGAAAGGTTTTGCGGTATTCGGTCTCCGGTATCCGCAATCTTGTAGTTCAGCGCCGCCGGCTGAAAGCGGCCGCCGTTGCAGTCGGGACAGGTGGTGTAAGCGCGATAGCGGCTGAGCAGGACGCGCACATGCATTTTGTAGGTCTTGCTCTCAAGCCATTTGAAAAATCCGCTCACGCCATACCAGCGGTCGTTCTCTGCCAGCTCTTCGACATCGGTATCTTCGTCACGCGCTTCGCCCTTGATCACGAAATCCTGGTCGGACTTCGGCAACTCCTCGAAAGGGAGGTGAACATCGATCTCTTCGCGGGCACAGGCGCGTAACAGGTCCTTCTGCGATTCGCCGAATTGCTGGCCTTGAAACGCGCGAACCACACCGCCGGCGATGCTTAAGCTGCGATCGGGAATGGCGCGGTTCAGGTCGATGGCGATCGTTCGGCCAAAGCCGCGGCAAGTCGGACAGGCGCCAAGGGGATTGTTAAAACTAAAAAGTCCCGGCGTGGGTGGGCGAATATCGAGATCGCAATGCGCGCAATGCCAGCCGGTCGAAAAGGGATGTTGAGAGTTTGGGGTTGAGAGTTGAGAGCCGTCGGTTGCGAGGGCGATGACGTTGATCTTGTCCTTCCCGAAACGAAGAGCGGTTTCGATCGACTCGACCAGACGGGTCCGGTTTGCCTCCGAAATAGCGATGCGATCCTGGATCACCTGGACCCGGGCGCCGAGCCGTTTGATTTTCTTGTCGGAATCGACGCGGACGATTTCACCATCAATCCAGACCCGGAGATAACCTTGTTGCTGGATGAAATCGAAAAAGGCGCGGGGCTCGGTTTTCGGAGGGACGGCGACCCAGAAAGTAATGAGGATGTTCTGGCCGGACCATTCTTGGAAAACATGATCGGCGATCGACGGCGCCGTTTCGGGGCGGATCTCGCGGCCACATCCCGGGCAAAAGGCGCGCGCGATTCTCGGCATCAGCAGTTTCAGGTAGTCGTTAATCTCCGTCATCGTCCCGACCGTGGACCGTGAACTCTTCACCGGGTTGGCCTGCTCAATCGCAATCGCCGGCGGGATGCCGCGGATCTCGTCGACCCGCGGTTTGTCCATGCGGTCGAGGAATTGCCGCATATAAGGGCTGAACGTCTCGACGTAACGGCGCTGGCCTTCCGCGTAGATCGTGTCGAAAGCGAGACTCGATTTACCGCTGCCGCTGGGACCGGTGATGACGGTTAACTTGCCCAGCGGAAGATCGAGATCGATCCCCTTGAGATTGTTTTGGCGCGCGCCGCGGACCTCCACACAACCGCGATCAGGCGGCGCAGTGACACAGGGTCTTTTGGCGGTCGTTGAACCCACCGGAGACTATCCGGTTGAGCGGCTGAGTTCGCAAATTTTTGACGTAAAAAACCCTGTCATCCCGAGGCGCACAGACCGGGTTTTCGGTAGCCGTCGCCCTGTAGGCGACGCGAGCAGTGGGCAGCTTTCTGCAGCGGGGTATCAGTTCGCCGCCCGCATATCGGGCGCATCGCACAGCGGAGCGGCTACAGCGGGTCAACTAGCGAAACGCCTCGCTACTTTTTCCCGCTCCGCGAGGAGAGCCTCCGGCATATCAGGCTGGAGTGTCTCGAAGAATTTCTGCTGGTCCTCGAGTTCTTTCTTCCATTCGTCCGCTTTGATCGAGAAGAGCTCGCGCATCGTTTCGCGGGTGATATCGATCTCAGAGAGATCAAAGTCTTCCGGGCGAGGAATAGTTCCAATCTCCGTTTCCGCGCCGCCGCTGTGACCTTCGCAGCGGTCGATGATCCATTTCAGGACACGCATGTTTTCACCGAAGCCGGGCCACATAAATTTTCCGTCGCCGCCTTTGCGGAACCAGTTCACGTGAAAAATGAGCGGCGGGTTCTTCAGGCGCGGCCCAATCTCGAGCCAGTGCTGAAAATACTGGCCCATGTTGTATCCGCAGAAGGGCAGCATCGCCATCGGATCGCGCCGCACCTGGCCGAGTCCACCAACGGCCGCCGCGGTCATTTCCGAAGCCATCGTCGCGCCGATGTAGGTGCCGTGTTCCCAATCGCGGGCCTGAAAAACGAGCGGCATGGTGTCGCTCCGGCGTCCGCCGAAAATGATTGCGCTGATCGGAACGCCGCCGCCTTTTTCCACGTCGGGATCGAGGGCTGGATTATTCCGCATCGGCGTCGCGAAACGCGAATTAGCGTGCGCCGCTTTTTCGTTTGAATCGGGCGTCCAGTCGTTGCCTTTCCAGTCGATGGCGTGTTTCGGCGGGGGCCCGTCTTTGCCTTCCCACCAGACATCGCCGTCGTCCGTGAGCGCGACATTGGTATAGAGCGTGTCGTGCTCGATCGATTTCATCGCGTTCGAATTCGATTTGTAACTCGTCCCCGGCACGACCCCGAAGTATCCGTTCTCCGGATTAACCGCATAAAGCCGGCCGTCCTGGCCGATCTGCATCCAGGCGATGTCATCGCCGATGGTCGTGACTTTCCAGCCCTTGAAATGCGCGGGCGGAATGAGCATGGCGAAATTCGTTTTGCCACATGCGCTCGGGAAGGCCGCGGCGACGTAGTGTTTTTTCCCTTCCGGCGATTCAACCCCCAGAATGAGCATGTGCTCGGCGAGCCAGCCTTGTTTTCGCGCGAGATAAGAACCGATCCGGAGCGCCAGGCATTTCTTGCTCAGCAAAACATTTCCGCCGTAACCGGAACCGACCGAAATGATCGCGTTGTCCTGCGGGAAATGGCAGATCAACCGGCGATCGGGATTCACGTCGAGGAGCGAATGGACGCCCCGGTTCCATTCCGCCCTGGCGTCGGTTCCGAGGCGTTTGACCGCGACCGACCCCATCCGCGTCATGATCCGCATGCTGAGGACGACGTAGATCGAATCGGTGATCTCGAACCCGACCTTGGTCAGAGGCGAATCCGGCGGCCCCATGATGTAGGGCACGACGAACATCGTCCGCCCGCGCATCGCGCCGGCCAGCATGCCGTGAAGTTTGGTATAAGTCTCTGCCGGAGCAGCCCAATTATTGGTCGGGCCAGCCTCTTCCTTCGTCGGGGTGCAAATCAGAGTGAACTGCTCGACGCGCGCGACGTCGTTCGGATTCGATCGGTGCAAATAGGAGCCCGGCTTTTTTTCCTCGTTGAGTTTGATGACCACGCCCTGGCGCTGGGCCTGGTCGAGCAGCCAGGCGTTTTCCTTTTCCGAACCGTCGCACCAGAAAATGTTCTCCGGCTCAGTCAGGCGAGCGACTTCCTGCACCCAATCGAGCACCGGCTGGTTAGAGGGTTTTGAATCTCCGACTCCGCTCGGCGGCGAAACGGCTGGCGCAAGGTTATCCATAATTACTGCGCTCGACGTCAGGCAAAGGCAGAGGAGCGAATTGTCATTTTCTCCGCTTCAGTCGCTTCTCCAAGCAAATTTTCTTCGTCGCCCCGTCAATTGGGGGCGATCCCCTCTTGCCGTCATCCCGAGCGAAGCCGAGGGACCCCGTGGAAAGTCGAACGACAGGCGGCGGGGTCCCTCGACTTCGCTTCGCTCCGCTCGGGATGACGCTGCTTGCGCGCGCGAGGGCAACTGATTAATTGAAGCATGTTCGGAGTCACCACCTCCGATGACTACCAGCCGGTAACATGGGTGGGGCGTCATCCGGTTGATGTCACGACGCTGCTGGTCGCGCTGCACGTCCTGTTGATGGTGTTGACGTGCTTTGTGGTGGCTTTCGGCGGCGCCGGATACCTCCCCTATTTCATCTTCGACAGCGCGCAGGTGCTGGCCCTCGGACGGATCTGGCAGATCGCCACCTATGCCTTCGTCCACGCGCCGTATGCCGGCATGGCTCTTCTCTGGTTTGCGGTTGAAATGTACATGCTGTTCATGTTTGGCCGCGAAGTAGAGCGCTCGATCGGTCGCCGCGCGTTCATCTGGCTCTACGCGTTGCTGCTCGGGGTCCCGACGTTTTTTCTCCTCCTGGCCGGTTTCTGGGCCCGATTCGGCCTGGCGGGCTCTGCCATGGTCCATTTCGGCATCTTCATCGCCTTTGCCGCCATTTTTCCCCACGTCGAAATGTTCTTTCTGCGGATCCAGGTGAAATGGATCGCGCTCGTTCTGATCGCCATCGGCACTCTGGCCGCCTTGGCGAGCCACGATTGGGCCGGCCTTATTACGCTGTGGACAACTCTCGCGACCGCGGTCGCCTTCGTCCGGCTCCGCGGAATCGGTCCCGAGCTGGTCTGGTGGAACGATCTCAAGTCCCGCTGGCAGCCCAAGCCGAAGTTCCATGTCGTGCCACGCTCAAGCCCGCGCCGGGTCAGCGAACCGGAAAATGTCCACGAATCGATCGACCCCGTCCTGGAGAAGATTTCCAAGCAGGGAATCAACAGCCTGACCGCATCGGAACGTCGAGCGCTCGACCGGGCACGAGCGCAGCTCCTGAAAAAGTCTCAGTGAGTGTGCGCCCGGGGGCGCGATACCAATTCTGATTCAGCGCTGTCATCCTGAGGCTGGCGAAGCGCGCCGAAGGACCTCGCAACTGCAATTGAACGCTTCCGGCAATTAAGTGCGCAACTTGCAATTGCGGGGTCCCTCACCGTCTTCGCGGCTCGGGATGACAGAGTAGAAAGCGCGGCGACACTCGACGCCTTGCCTCACTCCACCAGGAGCGCCCCGGTCCGGAGTTGTTCGACTATTTCATCCGCGGTGGATGCGGCCAGTAGCGCATCTCGCTTCGTCTTGTCTTTCACGACGCGAGCCACCCCACCGACGCAGACGAGGTAATTGGTGACCATTTGTTTTGGAACGCCGAAAAGAAAGATCAGATGCACCAGCTCCTTGGTCGGGCCAAATCGAATGCCCGGCGTAGTCCGCCCAATCCCCAAAATGAGGCGATCGACGAGATCGGTGCGCGCATGCGGGAAAGCAACCCCTTCCCCGGTATTCGTGGACGTCCTCCCCTCTCGTTCCATCACGGCATCGGCGAATTTGAAATAGTCCTGCACCCGTCCATGGTCGCGAAGCAATTCGGCGATTTCCAAAATCGCTTCGGCCGCCGTGCCTTCGCGCAATTCGAGGACGACCAGGCTCGGGTCAAGGATTTCAGAGAGGAGCGCGGACATTGGAGAATAGGTGATCGATTGATTGGATTGACGAGCCAATCCGAGTTATCGAATTATCCAAGGACTCGTGGCAACTCAAAATAATCCCGGCGGGCTCAGCGATGAAGCGACCATTTCGTTGCAAAGGAGCCTTTACGATCCGGGCTACGTCAATGCGATGTCCCATTTTTACCGCGGGGAACTCGGGCGCATCATGATCTGGCGGCAGCGGCTCGATATCACGACGAACTGGGCCATCACCAGCAGCACCGCCATTATCACCATCGCGTTCTCGAATCGCGAGGTGCCGCACATCATCTTCTTTTTCAATCTCGCGATTGTCTGGGGGATGCTCTGGATCGAAGCGAGGCGTTATCGCTTTTACGACGCTTTTCGGGCGCGGGTCCGCATGCTCGAAGCGCATTTCCTGGTCCCGATGGTGATGGAAAATCGGGAGATGCTGCAGGGCGAATGGAAAAAGCTCGTATGCGAAGACCTCATCCTGCCCTCGTTCAAGATCACGAAGCTGGAGGCGGTCGGACGGCGCCTGAAACGCAATTACGTGTTCATTTTCATCCTGATCATGGTGGCGTGGATCACAAAAATTTTCCTGCACGCTCCCGCCCCCTTGCAAGGGCTCCCGGCCTTTTACCAGGCGTTGCGGGTGGGGCATATTCCCTCCTGGCTGGTCGCGTTTGTTTTTGTGGCAACGCTGGCAATCGTGATCGGGATCACCATTTACGTGGGCAAGAAGACGACCGGAGAGGTGTCGGAGTTCCGGACGCACCGGTCCCTTTGGCGCATTTGAGAAGGTTGAGAGTTGAGCGTCTTTAGTTGAGAGATTGGAATGCCCGATTCCACGCCGGCAGTCCCTGCAGCGGCTCTCAACTCTCAACTCTCAGCTTTCGACCAGCTTTGCGATATCGTAGCCCGGCTGCGCGCGCCCAAAGGCTGTCCGTGGGACCGGGAACAAACCAATGAAACACTGCTGCCCGGCCTGATCGAGGAAGCGTACGAAGTCGCCGGCGCCGTGCGGGCTCGGGACGACCGGAATTTGCGGGAGGAACTCGGCGACCTAATCCTCCTGGCAGTGATGCACGCGCAAATCGCGGAGGAAGGGGGCCGTTTCAATATCAGCGATACCCTGGAGGATGTGACGACGAAACTGATCCGTCGGCATCCGCATGTTTTTGGCGAGAGCAAGGTGCGCGACACGGATGGCGTGGTAAAACAGTGGGAGGCAATCAAGCGCGAGGAAAAGTCCCCCGATAGTCACTATCTCGCCGATCTCCCCACGGCGCTCCCCGCCTTGATGCGGGCGCAGAAAGCGCAAAAAAAAGCCGCGCGCGTCAATTTTGACTGGACCGAAGTCTCCGACGTCGTCGCGAAAGTCGACGAGGAATTGGCGGAAACGAAAGAGGCTATGTCGTCCGGCGATTCCACCGAGATCGCGGCGGAGATCGGCGATCTGCTCTTTGCCGTGGTCAATTTGGCGCGCAAGAACGGGCTCGACGCGGAATCGCTGTTACAAGCGGCCACCGAAAAGTTTGTCTCGCGGTTTGGGCAGGTTGAGGATGAATTACGCAAGAGCGGCCGGAGGCTTGGGGAGGTGGGGCTTGAGGAGCTCGATCAAATTTGGAACGCGGTGAAGGTCCGAGGGCGGCAGGCGACGCAGAGTTAGCATCGGCCTTGTAGCTAAAGCATGTCATCCCGAGCCGCGCAGACGGCGAGGGACCTCACACCGGTCTACCGCTTCCGCGCTAGATGATCGCGTGCACGTTGAATCACGCAGAGTTCCTAGTTGGAGGCGCGACTTGCATTGGCGAGGTCCCTCGCCGTCTGCGCGGCTCGGGATGACAGCGGTTACGACCTCATTCCAAGACGGACGGCCTTACCCCAATCCCTCGTTTACAAAGTGCCGCACTTGGCGATATTGCCCGTCCCGATGACCATTTTGATCAATATCCTTCTCGGAATCTACGTTTTCGTCGCTTTGCTCATGATCCTCGTGATCCTGATGCAACGCCCCAAGAGCGAGGGTCTC
>QHMY01000137.1 GCA_003218305.1 Verrucomicrobiota bacterium | reverse complement strand
CCATGACGGAGAAGGGATTGGCCCGGGCGATGGAAGTGCTGGCGGCGGCGAAGCCCGGTCCGGGGAAGAAGCTTGTCTGGTCGGGTCGGACGTTGACCTCGGAAATCCTGCGGGCCGAGATCGACTCGGCGATCCTGCGGGCGGGAGGATTACCGGCGAACACCATTGTCGCCGGCGGCGACCAGGCGTGCGATCCGCACGAACGTGGCTTCGGTCCGCTCAAAGCCAATTCCCTGATTATCCTCGACGTCTTCCCGCGCGACGCGGTGAGCGGCTATTTCGGCGACATGACGCGCACCGTGGTGCGGGGGCGGGCCAGCGAAGAGCAGCGCCAGCTTTGGGAAACGGTGCGCCGAGGCCAGGCCCTGGCCCTGAGGAAGATGAAGCCCGGCGTGGACGGCTTGAAATTGCATCATGAAGTGAAGCAGTTTTTCACGGAGAGCGGTTACCCAACGGAGCTCCGGAAGGGCCGGCAAGTCGGCTTCTTCCACGGGACGGGCCACGGACTCGGCCTGGAGATCCACGAGTTCCCCCGGTTTCAAAAGACGATTTTCAAGCCGGGACAGGTTTTGACGGTGGAACCCGGCCTTTACTATCCGGGGGTCGGCGGCGTGCGGATCGAGGATGTGGTCGTGGTGACGAAGTCCGGGACGCGGATGCTTTCCCGGTTCGAAAAGCGCCTGGAAATCTGACCCCTCGGGGCAGAATGAACGATTGGCGCGCTCCGGGGTCTAATTTACAGATTGTTCTGCCGAGCGAAGTCGAGGCATCTCTTACTCTCTGGGGCGCAACTGCTTCCTACTGAGGAGAGATTGTTCGGCTTCGTTTTGCGTAGGGCGAAATTTCAATGACGATGCTTGCTTATATCCACGGATACGGTCTGGGCGCGAATTGGCTGCTGCTCGTCGGCGTTCCATTGCTGATCGGGCTTTGGGCCCAGTTTCGGGTCAAGAGTGCCTTTCGAAAGTGGGGTGAGGTGCGGGCCAGTTCCAACGTCACAGGGGCGGAGGCGGCTCGCGAAATCCTGGCTGCGGCCAAGATCAACGACGTCTCCGTAGTCGAGACCAACGACTTTCTCGGCGACCATTACGACCCGGCCAGCAAACGGCTCTGCCTTTCGACCAACGTCTACAATACGCCGTCGGTGGCCGCGCTGGGCATCGCCGCGCATGAAACCGGCCACGCCATCCAGCACGCGGCCGCATACGCTCCGTTGAAATGGCGGATGGCGATCGTCCCCGTGACTGCCGTCGCTTCGAACATGCTTTGGTTCGTTTTCATCGCGGGATTTATTTTCGGCATCAGCGGGCTGATCAAGGTCGCGCTGCTTTGCTTCCTGGTCATGATCGTTTTCCAGCTTATCACCCTTCCGGTGGAGTTTGACGCGTCTCGCCGCGCGAAAATTATCCTTCAACAAATGGGAATGGTGCAACCCGGGCAGGAAGTTGTCGGGGTAAACAAGGTATTAAATGCCGCCGCGTTGACCTACGTCGCGGCCCTGGTGGCGACGATTGGGCAGTTCCTCTACTATTTCCTGCTTTCGCGCGATCGGAGCTAACCCCGCGTGGCGACCCCAAAAAAAATGAATCCCGCCATCGCCCTGCCATCTCCGCGTCGCTTCTCCGATTTGTTATCGTCGGGCCTTCGGTCGCGTGCTAAGCCTAAGCGCGACGCGATGGAACCGCCGAGATCAGATGAAGACAAGCAACTGGTCTCCCGGACCCAGGCCGGCGAGGCCGGCGCTTTTGACGAGCTGGTGGTCAAGTACACGCCGCGTCTCTACGGCCTGATCTACAACATGACCTCGAACCACGAGGATACGAACGACCTGCTCCAGGACGTTTTTTCGAAGGCGTATAAGTCCATCGGTGGTTTTCGCGGCAAGTCGTCCTTTTACACGTGGATCCACTCCATTGCGGTGAACATGACGCTCAACTTCCTGAAAAAACGGGGCCGCCGTTTTCACCTCAGCCTCGACGACATGGATGCGAGCGTCCAGAACGACAAGGAGTTCCTGGAACTCACCGCCACGAGCAGCCCGGTGCGGGAAGCCGATCTCTCCGAGCTCCAGCGAAGATTGAACGAGGCCATGATGAAATTGTCTGATGAACACAGAGCCGTGGTCACCATGTTTCACATTCAAGGGATGCCCCATGCCGAGATCAGCAAAATCTTGCGTGTTTCGGAAGGTACTGTACGTTCCCGCCTCTTTTACGCGAACCGACAACTGCAAAACTATCTGGACGAATTCCGGAAGAATCCAGTTTCCTAACCCTCCGCATCAAATCTAAAGCCAACACTGCATGAACGAGTTTAACGAAGACGATATCGGCAAATTGTTGCGCTTGAAACGGCACGAGCAGCCTCCTCCGGGTTATTTCGATAATTTCCTGCATGAGTTCCACCGCCGGCAGCGTGACGAATTGTTGAGACAACCGCTCTGGCGTATTTGCCTCCAGCGGGCCCAGGATTTCATGTTCCGCCTGAATGTGCCCGGTCTGACCTCCTATCCCGCGGCCGTTACGGCCGTGTTGGTTTGCGCAGCCGTTATTTCCTTAAAGGTCTATCAAGGCCCTGGGATTGAGAAGGTCGCCGTCGTACAAAACCCAACGTCGGTGGTGGCTACCACGCTCCCAGAAACGGCATGGAGCCTTTCCTCCCCGGTCTCGACCCGCGATCTGGGTCCGACGCTCCTGCGAACCGCTAAATACAGCTCCCACACTCACCGGGCCGCGACGCCTCCGCGCTACGTTCTCGATAGTACGCCAGTGAGTTATGAGGCCGCTTTCAGATTTTAGCCTGGTGCCGGAATCGTTGCCCCGGCCGCTGCGCGCTGCCGCCTCCGGGTTATCTCTCGCCGTCACTTTTCTTGTCCTCCTCGTGGGGGCTCAGGCGCAGGAATCGTCGACCTCGTCGATCAGCCGCGAAGTAAAAGAGGTTTTCGACAAGTCGGCCAAAGCCGTCGTGAAAGTGCGCGGCACCGATGAGCATGGTGAATTTGCCGGCACCGGTTTCTTTATCGATCCCGCCGGCACGCTTTACACCGCCTTTTCCGTGGGAGGAGACGCCGACAGCCTTTCGGTTGAATTCGACGGCAAGAAGTATCCAGCGCGCGTGGTGATGACGGATGTGCGCAGCGGGATCGCGATCCTGAAAGCGGACATCGCCACGCCTGCCCTGCCCATCGGCAAATCCGAGCAAATCGAGGTTGCGACCCCCATCATTACCATTGGCTATCCGCTCGATCTTCCGGAAACCCCCAGTTTCGGCATGATCGCCGGGTTCGACCGAAAATTTCTCGGGCGCTATTTTTCCACGACGCATCTGCGGGTGAACGTTCCCACCCAGCGCGGGGAAGCCGGCGCTCCCATTTTGAACTTCAAGGGTGAAGTCGTCGGAATCGTGGTCAGCCACATCGAGAATGGCTCGGCCTGCCACGCTTTACCCATCGATGCCGCAGAGAAAATTCGGAACGACTTCGTTCGTTTCGGCGAAGCGCGGCATGGCTGGATCGGGATCAGCGTCACCGAGGCGGAAAAATTCAAGGAAGGTTCTCGCGCGGAGATGACCGAAATAATGAAGGACACGCCGGCCTTCGGTTCGGGCGTCATATTGGGCGACATTCTCCTTCAGATTGGCAAGACGAAGATTCGCGAGCCCGAAGACGTGATCGATGCCTCATTTTTCATCACGGCCGGGGAGACTGTTCCCATCACAGTCCTCCGGGGGAACGAAAAATTGACGTTCGATATTCAGGCCGGTTTTCATCCGAACAGTCACCAACCGGCGGTGATCGCTGCTCCGGGCCAGAATCAGTCGATCCCGCTGCGGCTCGATTCGGTGGGCCGAACGCCGTAGGCCGACCGCGCGTCTACAGCATTTTTCGATACTCGGCTTCGTCGACGACGCGGATCCCGAGCTTCTTCGCCTTCTCGAGTTTGCTGCCGGCCTCTTCTCCCGCGAGGACGAAGTTCGTTTTCTTGCTCACGCTTCCCGTAACTTTCCCGCCGTGGGCAATGATTGTCTCGGCAATTTCATCGCGTGATTGACTCAGGGTGCCAGTGATGACCCAGGTGGTCCCCCTTATCGTCGAAGCTGCCGGCCCTGGCTTCTTTTCTTCGCCGTTGAATTGCAGCCCTGCGCCGCGCAACTTCTCGATGGTCTCGACATTGCCGGGTTCGCGGAAGAAATCGTAGATGCTCTGCCCCATCACTTCCCCCACGTCGGGGATCCGTTGCAATTCCTCCACCGACGCTTTCATGATCGCGTCGAGATGAGGGAAGTGATTGGCCAGCGCGCGAGACCCGCTGACGCCGACGTGCAGGATTCCAACACCGAAAAGCAGGCGCCAAAGCGGCCGCGACTTGCTGCGCTCGATCGCAGCCAGAAGATTGCCGATGCTCTTCTCGCCCATGCGCTCGAGCTTGCTCAGCGTGGTGGCGTCCAGACTGTAAATGCCGGCCACATCCCGCAGCATTTTGTTTTCGACCAGCTGGCCCACCATCGCCTCTCCGAGTCCTTCGATATCCATCGCCCCGCGTGAGGCGAAATGCTCGATCCGGCGCCGCAGTTGCGCCGGACACCTGCTGTTGACGCAGCGAATCGCAACTTGTCCCTCGTCCTTCACTACGAGGCTGCCGCATTGCGGACAATTTTTCGGCATCCGGAATTTCTTCTCTGCCCCGGTGCGGAGGTCAGTTCGCACCCCGACCACGGCGGGAATTACTTCGCCCGCCTTTTCAACGATCACGACATCGCCAATCCGAACGTCTTTCCGTTCGATTTCTTCTTCGTTGTGCAGGGTCGCTCGCGCTACTCGACTTCCGCTGACCGTTACCGGTTCGAGCGCCGCCACAGGGGTCAGTGTACCAGTGCGACCGACTTGGATCAGAATATCCTGCAACCGCGTTTCGACCCGCTCGGCTTCATACTTGAACGCGATGGCCCAGCGAGGTGACTTTGCGGTCAGTCCCAGAATTTCCCGCTGCGCGAGGGAGTCGACTTTTACGACCGCGCCATCGGTCTGGTAGGGAAAGTCGTGGCGGAGACGATCGAGTTCGTGGATCGCGCTCAAGATTTCCTCCAGCGAATCTGCCACCCACCAGCGCTCCGTGCCCGGCAATCCCAGCTTCTTGAGCTCGGCAAAGAGTTCCGAATGTTTCTCCAGCGCCAGACCCTCGAGAGCTCCCGTCCCGTAGAAAATCACGCCGAGTGGACGTTGCGCTGCGATGGCCGGGTCGAGCTGCTTTAGGGAGCCAGCTGCAGCATTTCGGGGGTTGGCGAATTCAGGCAGCCCGGCTTTGCTCCGCTCCGCGTTGAGCTTGGCAAACCCGTTTTTGTCCAGGTAGGCCTCGCCCCGCACTTCCAGGATGTCGGGCGCGTTCCCCTTCAGCCGCTTCGGGACTGATCGAATCGTTGCGATGTTCTGGGTGATATCGTCGCCCACGCTGCCGTCGCCTCGGGTTGCGGCGTAACGGAGGATGCCTTTTTCATAGAGAAGAGAAACGGCGACTCCATCCACCTTGGGCTCGATGACGACTGGGATCTTTTGGTTGGGAAGGAGCCGCTCCAGTCGAGCGTAAAAATCCTTCACCTCTTCCTCCGAGTAGGTGTTGTCGAGGCTGAGCATCGGAACCCGATGCGTGATTTGCCCGAAGGCTTTCAACGGTTTGCCGCCTACGCGCTGGGTGGGCGAATCGGCGGCGGCCAATTCCGGAAAGCTTTTCTCCAAATCGGCCAGCTCGCGGAACAGGCGGTCGTATTCGCGGTCGCTGATAATCGGCGCCGCTTCCTCGTAATAGCGGCGGTTATGATCTTCAATCGCGCGGCGCAGGTCGGCCAGGCGTTCGCGTGGGGCAACTTCGTTATCCGCCATGGCCGCATCATACGAGCCCGCAAGAGACTCGCAATCGTCCCGATCTTGGTTCATAAAGAGGTTTCCATGGCAACGGCACAACGCGCCGAGCGCATCCTCGGTGTCGAAGGCGGCGGCACCAAGACCGCATGGGTCTTGGTGGAAAGGGACGCTGCCGGGCTCCGTGCCGTCGATGAAGGAAAGCTCCCGCCTTCAAATTTTCGGCTGACGCCACCGGACCGTCTGCGGGCTATTTTTCGCCAACTGCCGCGGGAGGTGGAGCGGGTCGGGATGTTCCTGGCAGGGTGCGGCGCCGACGATCGCCCGTCGCTGGAAGCGCTTTGCGTCGAGATCTGGCCAGGCGCGAAGATTGTTACGGGAAGCGACCGGGATTCTGGTCTCGCGGCTGCCCTGGGCGGAGGCGATGGCATTGTGGTCAATGCCGGCACGGGCGCTTCGGTGACGGGCCGGCGCGGGGAACGCATCGAAAAGGCGGGCGGCTGGGGTCACATCCTGGGTGATACCGGCGGAGGTTATTTTCTTTCCCTCGAAGCGCTTCGGCTCATTTTGCGGGAATACGATTTGCACCGGGGCGAAGCTAAATTCACGGCCAGTATCCTGCGCGCCCTCTCCCTGAACAGCCGGGACGACCTCGTGCGCTGGGCGCAGACGGCCGACAAAATGGAGATCGCGACTCTGAGTCCGATCGTCTTGGAGGCGGCGAAAGATCACGATCCTAACGTCATCCAAATTATCGACGAAGGCGCCGACGCTTTGGCTGAGTACACGGCAGCGGTCGCATCCCGGCTCGGCCTGTTGGCTCCCAAAGTAATATTAATGGGTGGTTTGTTTGGCCGGGATTCCCTCTATGTGGCGGCGTTTCGAAGGAGATTGAAAAAAAATCTGGTGGATGCACGGGTGGGGATGAGCGAGCAACCACCCGAATTCGGCGCGGCGTGGTTAGCGGCGGAGCTTGAGGAACGCGCGACTTTTTCTTCCAAGGCGACCGCATCTGAAATCGAAGGCCTGGCGACCGCGTTGACCGAACGGCCGAATCCGCGCTCGAAAAAACTCGAAACAATGAGCGCGCCGGAGCTCGTTGAGCTGTTTGTCGACGAAGAAAAATTCGTCACGGAAGCTTTGCGGAAAGCGGCTGCTGCTCTGGCGCAGGGAGTTGAAATGGTGACCAGGGCGTTGCGCAAAGGTGGCCGCCTCTTTTACGTCGGCGCCGGAACGAGCGGCCGGCTGGGCGTGCTGGATGCCAGCGAGATTCCTCCAACCTTTGGGGCTTCGCCGGAGCTCGTGCAAGGTATCGTGGCCGGGGGAGTAAGCGCGCTTTATCGCAGCGTTGAGGGAGCGGAAGACGAGCCCGGCGGAGGCGCGCTGGCGATCGAAGAACGTGGCGTAACCGGAGCGGACATCGTTTGCGGAATCAGTGCCAGCGGGAGGACTCCCTTCGTCCTGGGGGCGCTCGCGGCGGCGAAGGCGCGAGGCGCGCAAACCATTTTGTTGACCTGTAATCCCGCGCGAAAACGAACGAACGGGTGCGACCTTCAGATCGATTTGGAGACCGGCCCCGAAATTCTCACGGGTTCGACCCGGCTGAAAGCAGGCACCGCGACAAAAATCGTGCTCAACCTTTTTAGCACGGGCGCAATGGTGGCACTCGGCAAAGTCCGGGGGAATTTGATGATCGATCTGGCGATGACCAATAGGAAACTTCGCGATCGGGCCGTGCGTCTGGTGGCCGAATTGGCAAAATGCGACTACGCCGAAGCGCGTGAGCGCCTGGAAAAAAGCGGCTGGAATCTGCGCGCCGCGCTGGTTGGGTCGACCTAGGGAAGAGGGGATCCTGAACCGGACCCGTTACCCTTGGGCGATGCGTTTCGCGGAGTAACGCGGGTAATGCTTTGCCACCGCACGATTCGTCCGGCGTTGCGAATGATGCCGGTGCTGAGCAATGGTGGTGGCTCGCCGGCGATGAATGACAGCCGTGACGTTCTTGCTGTCCTTTGCGTCAGGCCGGACACAGGCCGGTCCATGGTCGTTGAAGTAATCCCCGACCTGGCAACGAGCGAAAACCTCCGCTGTCACCATTTGAGAATGCACATGTCCGCTCCGGTCACGCAGGAGGAAGGAGTACATGCCGTTGCTCTCCCTCCAGAACGTCGGGTTCGGGACTCCAACGGGTAGCCGGGAAGTCCCGGTCGGGCCGCGAAAAACGAAGGAATGGACGCCTTCGGTGCCGATCATGCTGGCGTCCGGTATTGGCCGCGACGGTTTCTCAACGATGGTGCCTTCGTAGGCGCAACCGAAGGCATGACTGGCCAGCAGCAGGGCCACAAGGCAGGAAACGAGAAGATTAGAACGCATAAACGAGATTTTGAGAGGCGCGGAGGCGCAAGTGCGTTTGTAGTAGGTTTCGGTTCTGTCTGCCAAGAGATTTGTTCGAATTTATGTCAAAACCCGGCCATTCGTCAAAAATCTGGCCAATCGGCAAATTCTATAAGCGCAGAGGGCCTGCCGCGCACGAAGCAGAAGAAACCTCAACTCAAAAGGATAAATATATGCTCTGGACTGTCTTCGTTGTTCTGCTGGTTCTCTGGCTGCTTGGCTTCCTCGGTCACTTTGGCGGCCAGCTCATCCACCTCCTGCTCGTCATCGCGGTGGTGGTTTTGATCATTAACCTGATCTCGGGTAGACGAACGCTCTAAGCGCGCCTAACTGATGAAGCCCGCTGGGATCCTAGGGATCATTCTCGTTGTCGCGGGCATCATCATGCTGGCCTACGGTGGGTACACCAGTTTCACGACGAAAGAAAATGTCGCGAAACTGGGCCCCATCGAGATCAACAGGCACGAAGAACATCCTGTCCCGATCGGGCCAATCGTCGGCGGCGTCTGCATCGTCGGCGGGATTATTCTGCTGGTCTCGAACAAGCGATCGCCCGTGTAGGGCTCAGCAGGATCCGTCGAAGAAGTCCTAGCCGGTTAGCCGCCGGCCTTGAGGACCGCGAAGGTTTTGCTGCCCTTGCGATCCAGGTAGAGCAGGATGCCTTTCCGTGGATCGGCTTTGGTGAGCGCTTCGCGGAATGAAGCCACGTTGGTTACGCGCTTGCCGTCGACTTCCGTGATGACGTCCTCGCGCTGGATATCCTGGGCGGCGGCGAGGCTATTATCGGCCACGTCGGTCACAATGACGCCCTGGTGCACGTTGAGTTTCAAACGGGTGGCGACTTCCTTGGTGAGTTCCTGCACCTGCAAGCCGAACTTGT
>QHMY01000121.1:7711-17113 GCA_003218305.1 Verrucomicrobiota bacterium | reverse complement strand
TGTGCGGGATGGCGGCCTTCAAACAGCATTGTGTTTTCGGTTTCTGGAAAGAAGCGTTGATTTTCGACCGCGACAAAGCGGTCGAGAAGACGGCGATGGGAAGCTTCGGGTGCATCAAGTCCCTAGCCGATCTGCCCAGCGAGAAGACGCTCATCCAATACGTGAAAAAAGCGGTCGCACTCAACGGCGCCGGCATCAAGGCGCCCGGGCGCACCCAGCCGAAAAAGCGGGAACCGCTTGCCGTTCCCGACTACTTCAGTGCGGCATTAAAGAAAAACGCCAGGGCGGGCAAGACGTTCAAGGACTTTCCACCGGGCAAACGACGCGAGTATCTGGAATGGGTCACCGAGGCGAAACGCGAAGAGACCCGCAAGGAACGGCTCGCGACCTCGATCAAGTGGCTCGCCGAGGGCAAGGCACGGCACTGGAAGTATCAGCCGGCAAAGAAATAGAAGCGCATTGCGCAATTCATAAGGTCCGCGCGGCATGGCGCACGATGTTTTCATTTCCCACTCGACGAATAATCGTTCGGTAGCCAACGCCGTTTGCGCCGCCCTCGAGCGCGACGGGATCCGTTGCTGGATCGCTCCGCGCGATGTCATGCCGGGTCGCCCCTATTCGGGCGAGATTACACGCGCGATCCAGCAGAGCCGGGCGTTCGTGCTGATTTTTTCGGAACACTCGAATAATTCCGAGCAGGTCCTGCGAGAGGTGCAACTGGCCGCCAACTCCCGTTTGCACATCATCCAGTTTCGGATCGATCCGGTCGTCCCGAGCGATGACTTGGAATACTACCTGAGTGGTCCTCATTGGCTGGACGCGGTCACGCCTCCGCTGGAAAATCATATCGAGCAGCTCCAAACATCAGTGAAAGCGCTTCTCGCTTTGCCGGACGCCGAAGAGAAGGGAAAGGCGGAACCGGTGGCAGCGCGCCGCCCAGCGAGGAGTGAGCCTATCGGCGAACCGCGCCCGACCGGGCCAGCTGCGGTGGCGACACCGTCCCCGGTTGCAGTGAATTCTCCAAATGTATGGAAGTGGGTGGCGCTCGCTGCGGTCGCGATAACCATTGTCGGAGGCGCCGCCTTGTTCCTGACGTTTGGCCCAGCGCGATCGAAGCCGGCGACAACAATCGCTCCTGTTAGCAGCATCACGCCAGCACCCCAGACGCTTTCGGCGGTTCAGCCAACGCTGAACGCGGAAACTCCTCCCGTTACTCCGTCATCGATGGCAGCACCGCCGACGAACACGACCAAGATCGTCAGTGATGCCGAGGCAGAACGCTACGCGAAGGCATTCTATCACGAGATGGAACGAGGCGATGTCAGCAAGGCGGCCTCCTACCTCGATGAAACAATCGACTACTACTCCTTTGGTCCCAAGGACAAGGCCTTCGTGACCGAGCAGATGCGCCAGTTCGTGAACGCGCTCTCCCTGCGAAGCTTTACGGTTGGGGACGTCAAGGTGCAGGACTCCCCAAAACCGATGACCTCTACGCTGGTCTTTGATGTGCGGTACTCAGCCCGGGATGTCCTCGGAAACTCCGGCACCGGTCATACCCGGGTGGAATGGGATGTGGTCAAACGCGCCGACGGCTTGAAAATCGTGCGCTCCAACTGGATGACGTATCCCGATCCTTCTCCTTCCCGCTGAAGATCGGAAAGAAATGGTGCTCACGAGAGGAGTCGAACCTCCACGGGTTTCCCCATACGGTCCTGAGCCGTACGCGTCTGCCATTCCGCCACGTGAGCGATTGTCGGGAAGCGGGTGCTAAGGTGCGCGCGGGGCCGATTCGCGCAAGCTCAAACCGGCGATGTGGTCCTTGCGGGGCGCTCGCGTCGCCCACAGGGCGACGGCTACAGGGTCAGCGCGCTAAGAGCGGCGCTTTTTGCGCGCGCGTTCTTCGAGCTGGTTCGCCTGGCGGGCCTTGCCCAGCGAGCGCAGGAGATCTGCGTAATTCGAGGCCACGATCTCATAATCCTCCGGCGGCTTCTCGCTCGCTTCCTCCCAGGTCTTGATCGAGGCGCGATAAAGCTCCGAGGCCCGCGCGTAATCCCCATTTGAGTGATAGACCACGGCGAGATTGCACTTGGACTGCGCAATGTCGGGATGCGTGGGAGGATGGGCCTTTTCCCGAATCGCGAGAGCGCGCAGATGTGTCTTCTCGGCTTCCGCAAAGCGCCGCTCATTGGTGTAAAAAACGGCGAGGTTATTCAGGACCGACGCCACATCCGGGTGGTCTGGACCAAGCTGTTTTTCATAAATCTCGAGGGCGTGAAGGTAATAAGGCTCCGCCGCCTTTTGCCGGCCCGTCTTGCGATAGATCAAGGCGACGTTGTTCAACATCGTCCCTAGGTCCGAATAAGGGATGTCCTCGAGCTTGGAGCCGGTCTTGAAGGCGGTTTCGTAGTACCCGACGGCGGCATCGGTCTCGCCGAGATTATCGCAAAGATACCCGAGGCGGCGGGCGGAACGAAAGAGGGCGCGACCATCAACCGGGTCGGCTTTCTCCAGAAGCTCGTGGGCCTTGATCAGATAAGGCTTGGCCTCGGCACGGTTGCCCGCCTGGTCGTGGAGCTGGCCGAGTTTCTCCAGGCTCAGCGTGTAGTTACTGTCACCGGGGTCGAAAGCCCGCTTAGCCAAGTCTAGGGCGGTTTCGGCGACGCGAACGGCCTCAGGCAACCGGTTGCTGGCACGCAACATGTCCAGCTTGTCGTTGAGGATGCCCCATAACTTTTCGCTGCCTTTCATCGGGCATCACCAACCCTCACTGAGCTGATTGACCAGGCGTACGGCCAGTTCTTCCGCGGCGATAGGCAAAGCCTGCCTTTCGTCCGTGCTCACGTCCTCTCCCACGAAAAAGCTGGTTGTGCCGTACACATCCGCCGGCCCGGCCAGCGGCTTACCATCCCGGCCGATGAGAGTGTAATGCACGCGGAGCGCCAGATTGAATTCGGTTGTGGCCAGGACGTTGCCCCGGACGGAACGGGCCGGCGAACGGCCCACCGAAACGATTTCGCCTTTAAGGGTCGCGTCGGCAGTGTTTTCATTTGCGATCCGAAAAGTGCCATCCTGCTGAAATTGTTTGATGACGGTGGAGGTAATCAGACTCTCCATGCGAGGAATTAGCGTTCCATTCCGGAAAGTCGGCACTGCGATTGAGTGGACCTGTCGGAGGTAAGCCGGCGTAGCTGGACCGACGTGATAACCGGCGCACCCGCTCAGAAGAGACACAAGCAGGAAAGTGGCGAGCGCGATTTTCACTACTCCGGGCGAGGCTCTGCTTCCGGGGTGTTCGACGGCGCGGGCGCCGGCAACGCGTCAATCTCAGCTGAAGGGGGGGCGGTCGTGGTGTCGGGCAGGAGCGAGGCGGGCGGCGGCAAGGAGACGTCGGTATCAGGCGGCGGCAAGGGCGCCTCGTTATGTTTCTCGGCCTCGGAGCGATAACTTGATGGCTTCTCGGTTTTCTTATTCTTCTTGTCCGACGCAGCGGCCGTCACCGCCGGGGGTTGCAGGGCGGCGTCGCCCAGTTTGGCGCGCAATTCGGAAATTCTTTTTTTTGCGCGATCGCCTTCCTTGGAGCCGGGTTGCTGACGGATAACGTCGTTGTAGTAGATCGCGGCGGCGCGATAACGTTTTTGCTTGTCGTAAAACCGGGCAATCTCGAAAGCGGTGCTGGTCTGCTTGCTTTCCATTCGATTCAAGTTCTCGCGCGCCTGCGCCGCTTTCTCGCTGTTGGGATGGCGATAAAGGAAATCCTCGAAACCGGCCTTCGCCTTGGCCGCGGCGGCGGTGTCGTAGGTGCCGGTCCGGGTCGTCTGCGACCAGATATACCCAATTTGGTATTGCGCATCGATGGCCAGAGGGTCGTTCGGGAATTTTTCCACGACAGCTTGGTAGGCCGCGAGGGCCGCGTCGTTGGACTGTTGTTTTTCACGCGCCCGGCCCAGGTCGAAAGTCGCGCGCGCGGCGTATTTCCCGTAAGGAGCAACTCGAATAATGGACATGAAAATATTCGCCGCCTCCTCCATCGATGCCTTGAAGGGAATGCCCAGGATCTTTATTTTTTTCCCAGCCAGATACATTTCACCAATGCGAAAGAGGCTTTCTATGGCTTCATCAAAGCGTTCGCTTTTCGGGAATTTTTCGGCCAGGACACTGTAGGCTTGGGCCGCCTTGAGTTGCTGGTGGAGTTGCTCGTGCAATTGCGCCATTCGATAAAGCGCGCCTGCGGCCAGAGTGTCCTGGGGGTGGCGGCGGACCAGCGCGCGGTAGGCCTTGATCGCCCCGCCCGGATCTCCCTGTTTTTCCAGCTCCTGCGCCTTCGAGAAAAGCTCCTGTGCGTTGCCGCTCATCTCCTCCTCACCGGGGGTCTTGTATTTGGCTTTTTCACCGGGCTTAAAGATTACGGACGCTGGGGCGGACCCGGGAAGGGCGCACCACATCAGGAGAGGCAAAATAATGAGGCGAAGGGAGTATTTCATCGCGTTGCGCAGGGTAGCTACCTTACCCGCCCAGTCAAGTTGGCCGGGTCAAACAAATGACCCTTCCAATCCCCCCATCGCGGGCTCGAAGGCGGCTTTCCACGAGGTGAAATGCGATTATTCTGCGGAAGGACCATTGAATCTCTCGGCCCAACAAAAGATCAGGCTCGGCACATGCGCGTGGAGCTTTGAGGGATGGCGCGGAAACTTCTATCCGGCAGAATTGCCCCAGAACCGCTGGCTCGAGTTTTATTCCCATTATTTCCCGGCTGTCGAGATCGACTCCACCTTCTACAGTCCTCCGGCGGAATCGACCGTGCGCCGGTGGGTGGAAAATACGCCCGCCAGCTTTCGTTTTGCCTGCAAATTGCCCCGAGAAATTACCCACGGCCGCCGGCTTCAGGATTGCGATGCCGAACTCGCGGCATTTCTCCGCGGCATCGAACCGCTTGAGTCAAAGCTTCAGGTCATCCTGATTCAGTTGCCACCCTCCTTCGCACCCCGGGAGGGCCGTCCGGTGTTACGACATTTTCTGGAGAAACTTCCACGGGGCTTTCGCTTCGCCATTGAGTTTCGCCACTCCGGGTGGCATCGCCCGCAGTTCATTCGTCTGCTCGAGAAACACCGCGTCTGCTGGGTCTGGGCCGATACCAGTGACTTGAACGAGCGCAATTTGGCCCCGTTCGAATTCCTCCCCCGCACGGCCGACTTCCTTTACCTGCGTCTCCTCGGCGATTACGCCACCAAATATGATCGCGACGGCGGACATGTTCACACTTATGGCAAACTCCTTTGGAAACGGGAGGCCGCGCTCGAAAGCTGGGCCCTTAAAATCGAGCGCCATCTGGCCGATACCCGGAATGTCTGGACGTTCGTGAACAACCATTTCGAAGGCTTCTCGCCGGAGACCTGCCAGCGTCTCGCGAATCGGCTCGGATTCGACCTGCCACTTCCCTCAGCCGAGGAAACCGCTTCAGCCGACCCCGGACAACTGGATCTGTTCCGAAGCGCCCAGTAGCGGTGGTCAGTCTGTCCCTCCTGCACCGGATCCTGATCTCCTGATCTATTGAGCGGCCGCGCCAACACGAAGGATCAGGAGAACGATCAAGAGCAGGAGGTTTACCTGATCTCCGCCGCCCCAAAGTACGGCTGCAACTTTTCGGGAATCCGAATCGAGCCGTCCGGCTGCTGGTGGGCCTCGATCAGCGCCGCAAACAATCTGGGCAATGCTACGCCGGAACCATTCAACGTGTGGGGAAAGCGGTTCTTCCCTTCCGCATCCTTGAACCGCAGGTTCATCCGGCGCGCCTGGAATTCCTCGAAGTTGGAGCAGCTCGATACTTCGAGATAAGCCTGTTGCCCCGGCGACCAGACCTCGATGTCGTATGCCCTCGCCGCGCCAAATCCCATGTCCCCCGTGCAAAGCTCAATCACGCGATAGTGCAGATTCAATAATTGGAGAACGCGCTCCGCATTCGCCGTGAGCGACTCGTGCTCGGCGGACGAATTCTCGGGTGCCGTGATTTTCACCAGCTCCACCTTGTCGAACTGATGCACCCGGATAATCCCGCGGGTCTCGCGGCCAGCCGAACCGGCTTCACGCCGAAAGCAGGGCGTATAAGCGACGAATTTTTTCGGCAACTCCGAGGCCGCCAGGATTTCTTCGCGGTGAAAGTTGGTCACGGGCACCTCCGCCGTCGGCGCGAGAAAAAGCTGATTTTCCTCCAGCCCATACATATCGGGCTCGAATTTCGGCAACTGGCTCGTGCCGATCATGCAATCGCGCCGGACGAGAAACGGCGGACTCACCTCGAGATATCCATGCTCCCGCGTGTGCAGATCGAGCATGAAATTTATCAATGCCCGCTCCAGCCGGGCGCCCGCACCGGTGAAACAGATGAATCCGCTTCCGCTCAATTTCGCCGCCCGCTCCAAATCAAAAAGCTTCAACTGCATTCCGAGTGCGACGTGATCCAGGACAGCCCCGGCGAGCTCCGGCTTTTCGCCCCAGGTGCGGAGCACCGGATTTGCGCTCGCGTCTTTCCCGACCGGAGCATTGGCGTGCGGCAAATTGGGAATGCCAAGGAGAAGCGCTCTCTGTTGTTCGTCCGCCGCGGACGTTTGCTCATTCAGCAGGGAAATTCTGTCGCCGATCTCCCGAACTTGCGCCTCCAGATCGTCCGAGGTTTCCCCCCGCGAGCGCTTGCCGCCAATCTCCTTGCTCAATCTTTTCCGGTCGGCATTTAGCTGCTGCAACGTCGTTTCCGCCTTTCGGCGTTCCGCGTCTACCCGCAACACTTCATCGACCTTCGCAACATCCTCGTCTCCTCCTCGAGTAGCGATCCGAGCCTTCACAAAGTCGGGCTGTTCACGGATGAGTCGGATATCGAGCATGGCTTGGAATATCAGCGGGATAGCCCACGCGCAAACACTCTGCGCAGTTCACTCGTGCTCGTGCTCACGCTCGTGCTGGTAATCGACCTTCGTTTTTCGAGCACGAGCACGATTACGAAAGGAGATCGCCCCGGCAAAACCGCATGACAATCGCGGAGCGCATCTGATATTTCCGCGTGGAAAGATTCAATCTTCTGAGCGTTGCGCTCGGCCTCGCCTGTCTGGCCGGGATCAATCTTTACCTCACCGTCTTCGTCACCGGCCTGGCCGTTAACCTGCACTGGATCGAGCTCTCACCGGAGTACCATTCCCTCGAAGTTCTCGGTCACCCTTGGATCATCGGAATCGCGGGCGTCCTCTATTTCCTCGAATTCTTCGCCGACAAAATACCATGGGTCGATTCGGCGTGGGACACCGTTCACACCGTCATCCGGCCCATTGGCGGTGCCTTGCTGGCCATTCAGGTGCTCGGCCATTCCACCCCCACTTTCGACGTGCTCCTCGTGCTGCTGGCCGGCAGCACCAGTCTCGTCACACACACGGCGAAGGCTTCGTCTCGCCTGGTGGCCAACAGCTCGCCCGAACCCTTCTCGAATATTGGGCTCAGCGTGGCTGAAGATGTTGGGGTCTTTGGCGGATTGGCCCTGCTCCATTACAACCCCGTCCTGGCAATCTCGATTTTCGCGCTCGCCATCATCGCGTTTCTATATTTCGCCCCGAAGGTCCTCCGCTCCATGAAAGCGAAAATTTGGCTGGCCCTGACCAAGTTGAACGGTCCCGCTGATCTCCGGCGGCCCTCAACCCTGCCAATCGCGCTTCCCGCACGGTTTGCGCCGATCTTCAGCAAGCAAAACGTGCTGGGAGAAACGATCGCCTGGGCCGTTCCCTGCATCAGCGGACGCGGCCGGCGCATCGCGGCGAATCTTTTCGGCGCGCTCGTCGCCACGAACGAAGAGCCGCACAAGATTGTTTTCGTCGCAAAAAAAAGCGGACGGGGCTTCAGTCAGACGATCGACCTGGAAGGCGCAACCATTGCGCACGAGCCGCAATTTCTCTCGGAAAATCTGGTCATCCTTCCGGCCTCGGGACGTGGTCCGAAGTATTCCTTCATGTTCACGCGATCGCGCGGGGGAGTGGTCGAGCAGATCGTGGAACATTTGCGGCAACGACTGAATTCGCCTGCACCGGTGGTCGAGGCATTGGCACCGGAGCCGGTCGAGCATATCTAGGCAGGGACGCCGCGCTGCGGCGCTCGCCCGCCAGATACGGTTCGTCAAAGGACGCCGCCGCGGCGTCCCTGCCAATATTTTTTTGTCGCCAAAGCGGGGCGAAAACGTCCACACTTGGCTGTTCCCTCCCCCCATGCAGCTGACCGATCGTTACGCCGATTTGCGCAATTTCGCGCGCGTTCACGAGCGCGCACTCTTCCCGCGGCAACGCATGGCCGGCGAATTGGAATTGCAGGCGCGCTGGTATGCCGGCGATTTCGGCCGGCAGTTCCATTCCGTCTCAGGCGATACCGTCGAGATCATCCAATTTGGGACGTGGAATCGGGCCGCCGGGCCAGATTTCTCAGATGCCGTTATTCGAATCAACGGCGGCGGTGCACTCCGCGGTCCGATCGAGTTCGACTTGATGGATCGGAGTTGGGAAACACATGGACATGCCACCAATCCGGCCTTCGAAGACGCGGTCCTGCATGTTTTCGTCCATCAAAGCGATCGCGCGTTCTTCACCCGCACCCGATCACATCGCAATGTACCGCAGGTGCGCGTCGATCCGGCCACGCTGCCGGACTCATTCTCGGCCAATGTCCCGCTGGCGCGGCCGGGCCGCTGCCAGGCGCCGCTTCGGGATTTGCCGCAAGAAAGGCTTGGGTGCATTCTCGCGGCCGCTTCGCAATTCCGCCTGCAGCGCAAAGCCGCGCGAATCCAAAACATCGTGGAAAACCACGGGCGCGACCAGGCACTCTTTCAGGAAATTGCCGCGGCGCTGGGTTACAGGGAAAACAAACTGGCATTTACTCTTCTCGCTCAGCGCCTGCCGCTCGCCTTCCTCCGCACGCAAAATGATGAGGCTGAGGCGATTCTCTTCGGCGTTGCCGGATTTCTGGAGGCGCCCGATCTGGCAATCTATTCCGGCAAGACCCGCGACTATGTAAGAAAACTGTGGGACCGTTGGTGGCCGCATCGCGATGAAATGCAGCGGCTTGTTCTCCCGAGAAAGCTGTGGCGATTGAGTGGCACACGCCCGTTAAATCACCCTCAGCGCCGGCTCGGTGCGCTGGCAACTCTCGCTGGTGCCTGGCGCCCCTTCACCAAATCGCTCAGGCCGAACGATGTGAGACCCGCCGAAGACTTTTTCCTCGAGCTTCGCCATCCATTTTGGAACTCCCATTACACGCTTACCTCGGAGCCCGCCGGCAAGGAGATGGCCCTCGTCGGCCAATCGCGAATCGCCGATATCCTGGCAAATGTCCTTCTGCCTTTTTTTCTCGCGGGAGGCGTCGAGGTCTGGCCTGCCTACG
>QHMY01000121.1:0-7668 GCA_003218305.1 Verrucomicrobiota bacterium | reverse complement strand
CGACCCGAGACATTCGCGTTTCACGCGCACCGTCGCGAACCAGCAGGGATTGCTTCAGATCTACGAAGACTTCTGTTTGCAGGATAATTCCGACTGCGCGCAATGCCCCTTCCCCGAGCAGATGCGGAAATGGAAATGAACCTCCGAATGTCCTGCCCGGATCGAAACACATTGGTAGGGCGAGACTCTGTCAAGCCGCAGAGACGAATCACATTAATCGCGTCCGGCTCGACTGAGTCTCGCCCTACCGATGCTGACCCTTCGCCAGTCCGAGCCTTTACTCTGATCGAACTCCTGGTCGTCATCGCGATTATCGCGGTCCTGATTGGGCTCGCCTTTCCCGTCTTCCAAGGCGTCCAAAACCAGGCCAGAAAAGCGCAAGCCAAGTCTGACCTGGTCCAAATCGTGACCGCCGTGATGGCCTACTACGCCGAATATGGAAGGTATCCTCTCACTCCGGCCACTCCCGGCGACACAACCTTCGGCGCAACCACCACGAACGCGCAACTCTTCAATGAACTCCGCTCCGTCAGCGCCATGCAAAACCCGAGGGGAATCATCTTCCTCTCACCGCCAGACGTGAAGGAAGCGAACAATCCCCGGGCCGGCATCGGCACCGCTCCCGTAACGGCCGGCCAATATTTCGACCCTTGGGGAAAACCATATCTGGTTCGCATCGACGCGGATTACGACAACCAAGTCAGCAACCCTTATTCGCAGAATGCGGGCAACGCACCTTTCCTTCGGACTGGCGTCATCGCGTGGTCCCTGGGCAAGGATACTCTCTCCCAAAGTATTGCAGCGACGCCGGCCGACAAGAACGGCGGGACGAACAAAGACGATATCATCTCCTGGCAATGACGCGGTCGCGGCTTCGTCACGCTTGACTTTGACCGCTTCATCCGTCATCCCTTTGACCTTCAACTTTTCTTCCGCGGGTGTAGTTCAATGGTAGAACGCCAGCTTCCCAAGCTGGACACGAGGGTTCGATTCCCTTCACCCGCTTTCTCATTAAGGCAGGCGGCGTAATCTAAGAACGGCGATGCGTCTCTTGGCAAAACAACCTGCTCGTGAATTCTCCTGCTAAGATCTCACACTCCCCCCTGAAGTTTATGCGCCGCCACCAGCTGGCGCTTGGTCTTCTGCTTCTGGTCGCCTTCAAGCTTTGGCTGGTCCACACGGAAGACATTTATGGAAGCGCGACGGAGCTTGATGCGCTTTGGTTCGCGACCGCCGCAAAACATTGGTATTGGGGATCCGATTACAGCTGGATCGCTTTCGTGCGGCCGCCGGCCTATCCGCTCTTCATCGCGTTCGTCCATCTCCTCCACGTTCCACTGCGAATAGGGATCGAATTGATGCAGGCAGCCGGATATCTGGCTTTGATCGCCGGTATCCGGAAGGCCGGCGCGCCAGTCTGGGTTTGCCTGGTCACTTTTGCCGCGATGATTCTGCATCCCGGCAGTTTCCAGCTCAACAGCGTGACCATGGCCGATAACTTCTATGCCGCTCTGCTGCCGCTGGTTGTTGGAGGTATGGTATTGACGCTTCTCACGGCAAAGCTAACCCATGCGGCCTGGACCGGCTTTGCCCTCGCACTCCTTTGGAACACGCGGGAAGAAAGTTTCCTCATTCCTCCGATGATTGCTGTCTTCCTCGTCGTCGCGCTTGTCCGGCAACGGCTGGTGGAGCGCTCCTGGAAACCAGCCATGCGCTACTGGCTACAGCCCGCATGGGTGATGCTCGGAACCTTGTTGCTCTTGAACGTAGCGGTTTACACCGCCAACTACCGCGCGTTTCATAGCTTCTCAAAGTCTGAGCTGACGGCCTCCAGCTTTACGGCTGCCCACAAGGCGCTGCTTCGGATCAAACCGGAGCGCGAATACCGCTTCGTGTCGGTTTCCACCGATGCGCTCCGGAAAGCCTACAGCGTCAGTCCCACTTTCGCGCGGCTCCAGCCACAACTCGATGGCGACGTGGGACGCGGCTGGCAGGTCCATGCGTTTCCCGCTCTCGGGATCCATGAAATTGGCGGCCCCTGGTTCTTGTGGGCGTTGCGCCACGCTGCCATGACAACGCCGGGAATCCACGAAAGCGCCGTTTCCGCAAACCGCTTCTATCGCAACGTCGCCCGGGAGATCAATCGCGCTTGTGACGAGGGGCGCATTCCCAGCCGCTTCGTGTTTTCGAGCTTTCTCGATCCAAGCGCGATCGCGCACATCGGCAGCATGCCGCAATCATTTCCCAGAATTCTCTCCTTATTTCTCCTTCGCTACCATGTGTTCGAAAGCCGCGACGACGACATCCTGACGAAATCCCAACGCGACCTTTATGACGAGATGACCTACCGCGGCTCCACTCATAATATTGCCGGCCAGCTAAGCGTCTCAGCCAAGCTGGAAAACTTCATCGGGGAGTACCATCGCCTGCTGGTTATCGGGTTGTCCCTTGCGGGATGCGCCGCTGCTCTGGCGATCGCCGTGAGCTTCCACCAGGTCCGAGCGAGCGATCCACTCAACGCGGCGCTTATTCTACTGGGCACCGCCATTTTGCTGCGGGTGTTATTGTTTACCTATCTCGATGCAACCTGGTGGGTGGGCGGCTACGAGCGCTATCTCTTCCCGGTTCTGCCGCTCTATTCCGGTTTTCTGATCCTCTTGATCTATCAGTCGCTAGCCCTGTGGCGTCGAGCCCGGCCGGCGATTTGAAACCTCATCGCCTCGATCGATCAGGACTGCTACACTGGCGCGGACATGACAACCCCGAAAATTTTGATCGCGGACCCGATTTCGCAAAGCGGCGTAGACGAATTGACGCGCGACGGCACCCTCGAAGTCTCGACCCAGACGGGTCTGAGCGAATCCGCGCTCGTTGAGATCATCGCGGATTTCAGCGCGGTCGTCGTGCGGAGCCAGACGAAAATAACAGCCGCGGTGTTCAATGCGGGGTCCAAGCTGAGGGTCGTCGGACGCGCCGGCGTCGGAATCGACAATGTTGACGTCACGGAAGCAACGCGGCGGGGCGTGATCGTGATGAACGCACCAGGTGGCAACACAATTTCCACTGCGGAACATGCTTTCTCCCTCCTGCTTTGCGTGGCCCGAAAAATTCCGCAGGCCGACGCGATGCTGCGCGGCGGAAAATGGGACCGGAAAAATCTGGAAGGAGTCGAGCTTTTCAACAAGACGCTCGGCATTGTGGGAATGGGCCGGATCGGCAGCGAACTGAGCCGGCGCGCGATCGCGTTCGGAATGCGGGTCGTGGCCTTCGATCCTTATCTCTCCGCTACCCGGGCCCGGACGCTGCAGGTGGAACTGGTTGAGGAACTCGACGACCTCTTGTCTGCGGCAGATTTTATCACGATACACACGCCGCTCACGCCGGAGACCCATCACTTGCTGGATCGTGCGCGCCTGGAGAAAACGAAGCGAGGCGTGCGCCTGATCAACTGCGCTCGGGGCGGCCTCATTGACGAGCTGGCGCTGGCGGAAGCGTTGCGCTCGGGACAGGTCGCGGCCGCGGCGCTCGACGTGTTCGAAACGGAACCGCTCCCGCTGGATTCCCCGTTGCGTGAAGCGCCCAACCTGGTTCTGACTCCGCATCTCGGCGCGTCCACGGTGGAAGCGCAGGAAAGCGTTGGCCTGGAGATCGCGCAATCAATCCGCGCTGCGCTGCTCGAAGGAACCATTCGGAACGCGATTAACATGCCGAATCTCGACGCCAAGACTCTCGCGGTCGTCGGGCCGCACTTGCGCTTCGGCGAAAAACTCGCGCGATTCCTGGCGCAACTGGCGCCCAAACGGGTGGAGCGGCTGAACATCAACTACAGCGGCAAAGTGAACGAGGTGGATACGACCGCCATCACGCGCTCGGTCCTGAAGGGATTTCTCGAGCACGCCGGCGGCAGCGAAATCAACGAGGTGAATGCGCCGGCATTCGCGGAAAGCCTTGGACTGAAAGTAACGGAAACGCGCCTGAGCGCGGCGGGCGATTACACCGATCTCCTGGAACTTTCCGCCGTGGCGGAAGGCAAAACGGTTTCAGTCGCGGGTGCCTTCTTTGGCGCGACGCCGCGGATCGTTAACGTGAACAGCCGGCCGGTTGAGGCCCGCCCGCATGGCATTGTGCTCGTGCTGGAGAATTCGGACCGGCCCGGCATCGTCGGCCGGGTAGGAACGCTCCTGGGCGACCACGGAGTAAATATCGCGACCATGTCCCTGAGCCGGAACCAGGCTGGCGGAACGGCGTTGACTGTTTTGAATCTCGACACGGCCCCGAGCGACGCGTTGCTCGCTGAAATTCGCGCGAACGAGGACATTCGCTCGGCGCAAGTAATTGCGTTGTAGGTTGACCAAACCCCGCCCGCTCGCCAGACTCGCCGCCATGGACTTCAGCGCTCACTCAATTATTTGGATCCTTTGCATCGGTCTCGTTATCGGCTTCATCGCGAAACTATTAATGCCCGGTAGAGATCCCGGCGGCTGCATCATCACCATGCTGATCGGTATCGCGGGTGCATTCGTCGCCTCTTTCGTCGGACAAAAGATCGGCTGGTACGAACCGGGACAACCATCGAGCTTCATTGGCGCAATCGTCGGTGCGATGCTGCTGCTGCTGCTCTATCGGTTGGTCGCACCGAAGCGTCCGTAATTCCTTGCGGCCATCCCGTTGCGTTGGCGCGAGTGACGCCCTCATGACACCGTAGTTGGGTGTCGGCCCAACCCAAAAAGATCGCCATTCTCGCGGCCTTTGCCGCGCTCTACCTGATCTGGGGCTCGACCTACCTTGGAATCCTGCTCGCTATTCAGTCGATCCCCCCGCTACTGATGGCGGGTTCGAGATTTCTTCTCGCCGGCATCATCTTGTATGCAGGTGCGCGAATGAGCGGCGCGCCCCCCTCGCCTCGAGCGGACTGGCGAACGGCGCTAATCGTCGGTGCCTGCTTGCTACTGGGCGGCAACGGCGGCGTCACGCTGGCGGAACAATATGTGCCTTCGGGGATTGCCGCCCTGCTTGTGGCTACGGTTCCGATTTACATCGCGCTGTTGAGCTGGCTTTTTGGAATATCGAAACGGCCAAGCGCACTCACCTGGGCTGGCTTGGCGGGCGGGTTTGCCGGCGTGGGCGTGCTCCTCGGCCCGGCGCTGCGCCTTCCGACCGCCGGCGAGTCGTCCCATGCCTGGATCGGGATGACGATTCTGCTGTGCTCGTCGCTAATCTGGTCCGCTGGATCGCTCTATTCCAGAGTGGCGAAAAACGCGCCGTCGCCGTTTTTGGCGGCGGGCCAGCAGATGCTTTGCGGCGGAGCGCTTCTGCTCATCGTCGGAATCGCCCGCGGGGAACTGCAGCACTTCGATCCACGGTCAATCACCACCCAATCACTCGTCGCGTTCGTTTATCTTGTCTTCATCGGGGGAATTATCGGCTATGTCTCGTATGCCTGGCTGCTGCGCAATTGCGATCCGGCAAAAGTGGCGACCTACGCGTTTGTGAATCCGATCGTCGCTGTCTTGTTGGGTGCGCTGTTCGCGCACGAGACCTTGTCGTTGCGCACCCTGGTCGCCGCGG
This sequence comes from Verrucomicrobiota bacterium, assembly GCA_003218305.1. Lineage (GTDB taxonomy): Bacteria > Verrucomicrobiota > Verrucomicrobiia > Chthoniobacterales > UBA10450 > AV80. The sequence goes on along the minus strand of QHMY01000121.1, from coordinate 2,100 downwards.
GTTTGATTGTTGGCTCAGTCGCTGTTGTAATTATGGCCCAGCGGATGAGCCCAAAAGATTCTTCCATTCCCGCCATCATTGAATCCGGGGATTGCGCCCGATGAAAAGCGACAAGTCGCAGGCAGACGAGACGATTGAAGTAGTCCAGCGAAACTGGCGCGCAGAAGCGGAGACCGCGCAGGCCTATCGCGAGCTCGCGGCACGCGAGCGGGACGAAAAACGCAAAGCCATCCTGATTCGCATGGCAGAAGCCGAAGAGCGGCATGCTCAGCGCTGGGAACAGAAACTCCGTGACCTCGGCGCGGGACCGCCGGTCCTCGAAGAGAACCTCCGGCGCCGCCTCAATCGCTGGTGGAACGGGATCGCAGGGGCCGACATCGCCATTCGCCGGATGGAAGCGGCGGAAGAGCGGCATGAAGCGGAATTTCGCGACCAGCGGGACCGGGCCCTCGCGGGGGAAGAGGACGTGCGGGATTTTCTTCGTGAGAGCGCGATCGAAGAAAAGGCGCACGCCAGGGCGTTGAACGCGATGGTTTCGCCACCGGGACCCAGGACGGCGCTGGACGCGATCTTAAAACGAGAACGCTGGCACGGGCGCGGCGGGAGTTGGGTGGCCGATGCGATTTATGGCGCCAATGATGGCCTGGGTGCGGTCTTCGGAATTGTTTCGGGCGTAGCCGGCGCGACTAACAACCAACAGCATTATGTCCTGATTTCGGGGCTGGCAGGGATGATGGCCTCGACCCTTTCCATGGGAGCGGGCGCTTATCTCGCGGCGAAGAGCGAGGCGGAAGTTTATGAGGCGGAGATCTCCCGCGAGCGAGCGGAGGTTGAGGAAAATCCTGAGGAAGAAATTGAAGAGATGTCGCTCTTCTATCAGCTCCAGGGGTTTAGCGTCGAAGAGTCCCAGCGAATGGCCGAGCGTCTGGCCGAGCAGCCCGAGCAGTTTGTTCAGGCAATGGCCCAGAGCGAACTTGGCCTGTCGCAGCACCGCTTCCCCAATCCGTGGACGTCCGCGTTCTCGGCCGGCATCTCCACCGCAGTCGGAGCCTTTGTCCCAATCATCCCTTTCTTTTTCATGAGCGGTCTCAACGCAGTGATCGTTTCTTTCGGGATCAGTCTGGTTGCGCACTTTGCGGTGGGCGCGGTGAAGTCGCTCATCACCATCCGTTCGTGGTGGGCCTCCGGCCTCGAAATGACATGGATCGGCGTCATCGTCGCAGTCGTGACCTACGGGCTAGGGCTCGCGTTTGGCGCGGCCGGTTGAAAAAGCAACGTTGCCGAATGGTCGCGCGCAACGTGATCAGCGGCTCGACGCGTCTAGCTCGTCCCGACGAAAAGCGGCGTCAATGCCGCGGGTTTCGCGGTCGAAAGACGGGCGCGCCGGTTCTTGGACATCGGGCCGGATTGCGTTACCTGGCGCAAACATTTTTCTGCTTCGCTCGCGCGCCAGGCGTCTTTTCCGGGACGAATGAGAACATGCTGCCCGTCTCGGAAAAGAAACTCCGGCAGTGCGATTCCCTCGGGAGAAGTGATCACGGCATGTTTTCGACTCCGCTCTTCCGTGCCGGCCTGGCAGGCGAACATCTCCACTTGCTCGACGCAAAGGAGGGCGTTACGAAGATAATTCCTCAACTCCACGATGGAGTCGTACTCATGCTCGTAGTTGAAAGCGCAGGAGCAACCCTGGGCGGAACCGGCATAGTAAATGTAGTTTGACCGAAAATGTTTGCGGACGCTTTCCGCATTCTTAGGCAAATGAATTACGTGAAAGGCGGGCTTCGTTTCGTCCCAGGCAATCACAGGCAATTCCTGTGGGGCGGCTAGATAGAGTGATAAGCACATGTTCGTTTTTGTTCGCTCCCCGAGCCTTTCTGCGCCTGAAGAACGATAACACGAGAAAAGCAGGATGCTTGCCATTTCTATAATTTCCATAATTCCCATGGCGACGTCGCCGGAGGCAAAACGGGGCAATCCCGCGCTCCGTATCTCCACTCCACCGCGCTGCAATTTCGCCCCGCGCCGCCGAGAAAAAGATCGTCGCCACCTCCTGCGACATGAGTGGGGAGAACGGACGCCTACAAACGCTCCGTTACCGAA
>QHMY01000120.1 GCA_003218305.1 Verrucomicrobiota bacterium | reverse complement strand
ATGGCGTAACCTAGGAATCTCCAATGGAGTCACTGCAGTGGTGTTGGTCCCGGCATTCCTGCTGATCGCGAACCGCCTCGCCCGCCGCAGAGGCAAAGTTTTTCCGGCGCGCGCGATCGAGGGGACCTTGCTGGCGTTGGGGATCATCGTGGTCGGCGCTTATGTTTTTGCCATCGTGCCGTCGGGACCGGAGAGCTCGCCGGCTTTACTTTACGCACCTATTCCGCTGCTCATCTGGGCGGCCCTGCGGTTCGGTTTGAGCGGAATCAGTGCGGCCATGCTAGTCGTTACTTTTCAGGCGATCTGGGGGGCCATGCACGGACGTGGTCCATTCCTGGAGCAGAGTCCCACGGAAAACGCCCTCGCCTTGCAGATGTTTCTCATGGTCACGGGCACTCCGCTCATGTTGCTCACCATAGTGCTCGAGGATGACAAACGATCTCACCAGGCGCTGCATGAGAGCGAGGAACGCGTGGCCCTTGCCGCCGAAGCCGCCCATCTCGGGGTGTGGGAACTGAACCTGGCCACGAAGGAATTGTGGGTCTCGAGTGGATGGCGAGCCATCTTCCGGTTCGAACAGGATGAGCCGATCAGCTATGGCGACTTTCAGGCGCGCATCCATTCGGACGACCGGGCCGGGCGTGACGAGCTGGTCGAGCGGGCGATCGGGCAGCATGGTGGATACGAAACCGAGTACGGAGAAGTCGAGTATCGCATCGTTCATCCCGACGGAACGATGCGCTGGATCGCAGGCCGCGTGCGCTGTGTGGCTGAGGCGTTTGGCTTGCCCGCCCGTCTTGTCGGAGTGGCGGCGGATATCACGGAGCGAAAGCAGGCCGAGGAAGACGCTCGCCGGCACCGCGAACAGATCAACCTGTTGAGCCGGGTCAGTGTTCTCGGCGAGATGACCGCTTCACTCGCCCACGAGCTGGGCCAACCGCTGGCTGCCATCACCACCAATGCGAACGCTGGAATGCGCTTTATCGATGGAGGGAACGCCGACCCCGCAATGCTGCGGGAGATCCTGGACGACGTGGCGGCCGATGGGCGCCGCGCTCACGAGATCATCCAGAACGTGCGCAATACTGTTAAGAGAGGCGATGCTATCCGACACCGGATCAATCTGAATGAGCTGGTTGCAAAAGTGGCACATGTCGTCCGGTCAGACGCTGTGGCCTATTCCTGCGAAGTCGAAATTTCGCTGGCGAAGGACCTCCCGTCGGTCGAGGGCGATCCGATCCAGATTCAGCAGGTCCTGGTTAATCTGGTCAGCAACGCCTTTGATGCCATGCGGGAGACAGAACTGAACCGGCGTAAGGTCGAGATCAGCACGGGCGGCAATGGTGATGGCGAAGTGCGCCTGAGTGTTCGCGATCATGGCACCGGCATTAGCGATAATGCTAACGAACATTTGTTTGACCAGTTCTTTACCACGAAAGAGCAGGGGCTCGGCATGGGACTGGCGATCGTGCGTTCCATCGTGGAATCCCATGGCGGAGCAATCCAGGCCGAGAATGTCGCCGATGGCGGCGCCCGCTTTTATTTTACCCTGCCGGTGCCGAGAGAAACGTGATGACGCCAGGAACGATTGTCGCAGGGCAGCGTCAGTCAGTGATTGGCTCTCCCCAGCACGGCTCCTCCAGTTGAACTGAGGGATCGTCGATCTCGCTGCGGTTGATCTTTTCGAAGCGGTCGGCGACCTCGGTCCAGGCGCGGAGACGCAGTGTGACCCGATCACCGGGACGAAAACGGGCGGCGGGGGTGAGGATGTTGTCGCGCATGCTTTCGAGGTAAACGAGCGATTCAAGCGGTTCGCTTACGAGCTGGCCCGCCACGGTAAGGTCGGTCAAATGCAGGGCGAAGACATGGTCCTTGTACGGAACGGTGCCGGGACGCGGCACGCTCGAAACAGACTCGACCGTGCCGCTCGCGACAATCTGCTCCCCGGGTTTCGGCACAAAAAATCGCGCCGGGGCTGGCTGGCCCAATCTCAGATCGAGCAGTTTCCAATCGCCGAAGGCGAGTTCGCGCGCGGCGAATTCCCAGATCACCAGTTTCTTGCCCGCGAGCCGGTCGTGGCCGCGGCTGAGATCGCGAGCCAGTATTTCCCGGGTGGCAAAGGCGGCGTCGCTGTTGCGCAGGATGCAATCGAGCGCCCGGCCGCCGAGGGCGCGGCTGAGGTGTTCGGCGAACCCCGCGGATTCGCCCCAGCCCAGAGCTTCGAGGGAGAAGATGTTCGAGAAACTGTCGCCGAGCAGAAGGATGTCAGCCTCCTTGTTCGGACGCCACGGCGTGTTGCCGGAGGAAACTTCGTGAATCATGACCTTCTCCGGCGGGTACTGGGTTTGATCCGGTGGCAGCCGCAACATTCTCGCGATGTCGCCCACACCGTTAATCTCCTTTTCCACGACTTGAAGCGACAGAGATGGCGTCGAGGCCAGAGGCGAGGATGCGGAAGCAGAAGCAGAAGCGGGAAACGAAGAGATGAACGCGGCGAGATTTTCGACGACGAACTCCATTGTCTCCGGCCGCCAATGAGTGTCGGTCGCCAAATAGAGCGGAGCGTTGTTGAGGGAGGCCTTCCGCTGGATCAGCAACGGGCGTGGATCGAAAATGCGAACGCCTGCATTTTCCAGCCGTGACCGAAACTCGAGGAAGGAGACGTTGTGCAGAGGCGCAGTTTGTTCGGCGCCAGGAGCGAGTTTCTCGGTATCGATCCCCGGCTTCATTGGGATCGGCACGACAATCAAATCGATCCCGCGCGCGCTGAGTTGATTTCGGAAATCGACGATGGCCTTGACGGGATCGGGTTGGACCCGGCCGACGTGGGCGCGGCGTCGCAACTGCGCTGGATCGAGAAAGGCCGGTCCGGTGATGTAATCAACGTCCGGGCGGTAGAAGAGCCAGCCGTCGCGACCGGGGAAGACTTGTTCGTTGCCGGCCTCGAGTTTTCCGGTCAGCAAAGATTGGACGCGGGGCAGCAGCCAGGCGGAGACGACCGATTCCGTCTCAAGTCGCTTTTCCGCTGCCTTGAGATCCGCGGCGCGGGGGAGGAGATGCCAGAGATCGACCGCGCTTCGGGCCGACATGATTCTGGTCCATGCTGGATAAGCTTTGTAGAGGTCGAAGGTCGCCACGCCTCCTGAGGATCGCGGCGAACGAAGCTCGACTGCGAATTGGATCGCGGGGACCAACGTGATGGTGATGAGAAAGAGAGCAATGAGCAGCGAGCGCGCTCCGGGCGTGTAGACGCTTTGTTTGAGGGCGAGTTCCGCTTCTTCCTCGCGCGAGAGTTTTCGGTGCGTTTCGGGAGTCGGCTCGCTGTAACGCGGCAGCGAATGCGTCGGTTTGCGCGGCTCTTCGCCTCCGACAATTGGATCTGGAATTTCTTCGGCCACGGGTGGTTCCTAAAAAATGAAATAGATAAACGGGTTGTATTCCTGGGTGGCGAGCACGACCAGGGCGAGCCAGCCGAGCCCGAAACAGGCGGCGGTTTTGGGGATCGTCATCCGCTGGGTCCAATCCCACGTCTGTTTCCCGGCCCACACCACCAGCGCCGCGAGGCCGAGCGAGAGCAGGTAATACGGCTTGTAAAGAATTCCTCCCAGCAATACGGCGCCCGGGTCGGCGTGGCCCATCCCAAACATGCTGGAAAGAAACGCGAAGGCGTGCGGCAGATCCGTCGAGCGGAAAAAAACCCAGCCCAACACCACGATGACAAAGGTGAACGCGATGCGGAGCGGTCGGGGAAGGTTGTGATAAAAACCTTCGCGGCCCTGGCTGCGTTCGAAGGCGAGCATGCCTCCATGCAGCGCGCCCCAGATGACAAAATTCCACGAGGCGCCATGCCAGAGTCCTCCGAGCAACATTGTCAGCGTCAGATTAAAATAGGTGCGGCTGAGCCCACGCCGGTTGCCACCGAGCGGGACGTAGAGGTACTCCCGCAACCAGGTTGAAAGCGAAATGTGCCAGCGTCGCCAGAAGTCAGTGATCGATTCCGAGCGATACGGGGAATCGAAATTCTTCGCGAAAACAAACCCGAACATGAGACCGAGCCCGATTGCCATGTCGGAGTAGCCGCTAAAGTCGAAATAGATCTGGAACGCGTAGCCGACGGACCCAAACCACGCGTCGAGCGCTCCAATCGACCCCGCGTCGAAAGCCGTGTCCGCGATTTTCCCGCACGGATTCGCGAGCAGGATTTTCTTGGCGAGACCAAGCATGAAGAAGGCGACACCGCGGGCGAACTTGTCCGACGTCAGGACGCGGTGCTTGAGCTGGTCGGCGAGGAAGGAGAATTTTAGGATCGGGCCCGCGACGAGATGCGGGAACATGGAAACGAAGCAGGAGAAATCGACGAAGTTCGACATTGCCTCTGCTTCGCCGCGATAGACGTCGATGGTGTAGCTGAGCGCCTGGAAGGTGTAGAAACTGATGCCGAGAGGCAGGACGACGCGGAAGAAAGTATCGAACTGGGCGTGCTGCAATCCGAGGCCGGCGGCGAGCGTATTCCAACTTTCGATGCCGAAGTTGAAATACTTGAAGAAGCCGAGCGTGGCGAGATTCAGGAGAACCGAAACCCAGATCGCGTGGCGTTGCGTGCGGCTGCGCGCTCCGCGCCGGGGCAACGGTTGCACCGGTTGGCGCAGAACGCGCCAGAATTTCCAGGTGTCGTGCGCGATAACCAGGCTCATGAGCCAATCGACGAACGTGGTCGCGAACATGAGCGGCATGAAGCGCGGCTCGGCCCAGCCATAGAAGGTGTAGCCGGTCAGGATAAGCCAGGCGTTGCGCCAGCGTTGGGGCGCGCGGGACAGCAGGTAGTAGCCCAGCAGCGCCAGCGGCAGGAAATAGTAGACAAAAATATGAGAGCTAAAAACCACGCTGGTGTCAGAGGGCTAAAGGCCGGCCGAGATTAAAAAACAGGACGGCGCAATTTGAAAGAATGCGTATTATCGCTACCGGCTTTCAACTCTTAATGAAGATTTTTCGCCTCTTTGTTTTCTTTGTTCCCGTCGCCGCCTGCCTCGTCGCGGGAACACCCGGGGAGCTTTCGCTGTCGGAGGCGCAGCAAAAATTGCGCGGCGAACTTGCAGGCAGGGTGCAGAGTTTGGAGAAGAAAAATGCCGCCGCTAATGCAGAAACCGACGGCTGGCTCTACCTCACGGGAGAGCTTCGCTTTCTCTCGCTCGGTCCGTTTTGGGGCGACGCCGCCACCAAAGTAAGCCGTTCCCACAAACCAGATCTGGCCGATCCGATCCCGGCAATCGTAGATTTTCAGAAACAGTTGAAAGCGCGTGGAATCGATCTGCTGGTCGTCCCGGTGCCGCCGAAGGCCGCGATTTATCCGGAAAAGATTTTGCCGGAGTTCAAGGGCAGCAGTGACGATGCGGCCCCAGTCCTGCACGCCTTCTACGCTGAACTGCGCGCGTCCGGGATCGACGTCCTCGATCTCGCGCCGCTTTTTCTTAAGAACCGCGATGACAAACGGGGCGCGGTTTTTTGCAAGACCGACAGCCATTGGTCCGGCTTCGGATGCATGCTGGCAGCGCAGGCGATTGCCGAAACCGTCCGCGGCAAACTCGCAGCCTCCAGTACGCGGAAGGAATACGTCTCGGACTGGAAGGAGATACGGATAAATGGCGACCTGGTGAGCCTTCTCCCGCCCGGCAGCCCGAAGATCGGTCCGGAAGAAATTGCTGTCCGGAGCGTAACTGAGAAGGGGACGGCGAGCGCGGTCCAGCCGGATCCGAACAGTCCGCTGCTCCTCCTCGGCGACAGTCACACGCTCGTCTTCCACGACTTTCTCGGGGAACGGGCGGGGCTGGTTGATCAGCTGGCGCAGGAGCTCGGTTTCGCTCCCGATCTGATTGGGACACGCGGCTCGGGCGCCACGCCGGTCCGGATTAGTCTTTACCGGCATAATCTCAAGAATCCGGATTACCTGGCGAAAAAGAAAGTCGTGGTCTGGTGTTTTGCCGCGCGGGAATTCACCGAAGCAACGGAAGGCTGGGCCAAGATTCCGGTCGCAAAATAGCAAGGAGCGGCGGTTTAAAACCGCCGAACAGGAAGACGGCGGTTTCAAGCCGCCGCTCCTTGTTGCTTGACGCGAGACGCGATTCATTTGAAAGCCATTGCCGTGTCGAGCGTTGCGAAACCCAAATGAACATCTCCCGTAACCAACGCTTTGCCTGTCTTGCGGTACTGGCGCTATTTGCGCCGGCGATTCTTTCCCAAGCGGAGCCAGCGGAAACTCAGCCGGCGGCGTCGCAGCCAAACCCGGCGCCAAAACAGGAAGGTGTGAGCGTGGTAATTCTGGGTGATTCGCTGGCCTTGTGCGGTTTCGGAAAGCGATTGGACGAAAGGTTTCGGAAGAGCCCGCAATTCAAAGCCACGTTTACTTACATCGCTTGCGGGACGACGCCGCTGAGTTGGCTGAAGGAGCGGCCCTACGCGAACATCAAGACGCATTGCGGGTTCGTGAGTATCGAATCGGACGGATCGGGCCGCCCGCGGGAATTGCAGGACGTTTATGGCATGAGGCGCGGGCATATTCCCATCCCGCACCCCGTGCCGAAGCTGGAAGACCTGCTGGCCACTCTGCATCCCGATATTCTGGTCATGCAGACGGGAACGAATCTGTTCGATTTGTTCCCAGACCGCAAAACGGTCAGTCCGCACCGGCATGGCCCCGCCCTCAGAAGTTATCTCGTTCCTTTTGTTAGCAAGGCGTCGCAGAGTCCCTCGACCCTGAAGAAACTTTACTGGGTGTCGCCGCCGATCTCTGGCCGCGTGTCAAAAGAAATCCAGGACTTCGTCATCCAACAACTGCGCACGGATATTGGCGGGGTCGCCAACATCATCGATAGCCGGACGCTCGTCCCGTATCCCTATCAGCACATGGAACCGGACAAGGAGCATTTTATTGGCGCGGAAATGGACCTGTGGGCCGACCGGGTTTTCGATGTGGTGGAACGCGACCTCGCGTCGCAACCGCTCTCGAGCCTCAAGCCGCTTTCGGACAAAGCGCCCGCGGTGGCCGAGGTGGCGCAGGAACCTGCACCCCCGGCAGAAAAACCGACGAACGAAATCCTAAAGGTGAAGGCGAAGCTGATATTCAAGACCGAGCCCATTCCGATAAACGAATTATTGCCGTATCAGGAATATCTCGTCGGTTACGTTTACGAGATTAACAAACTTATCGCGGGCCAATACACGGAGAGTCAGATTCTTGTTATGCATCCCGCCTATATCGGCTTAAAAAAACAAAAGCTTCGCTATCACGTCGGAAAGACCTACAAGCTTCAGCTGCATGAGCTGGAGAATACCTTGTGGAAAACCGTGAAATCCAAGGATGACTCGGGATTGATCAATCTCCAGCCTTATATCCGGATCCAGGATGAAACCAGACACCCTGAGCATGCGCATTAAGAGAGCCTGGCCAACGGTGCTCCAGCCTTTGTTGTCGCTCCTCGCCGTGGTGGTGGGAGTTGGCAGCTTTGTCCTGGTCGCCAGCGGCAAACAACCGAAGTCGCAAAAGGCACCGGACGGTCCGCCGCCCAGCATCCTGATGGTGGGAGATTCGCTTTCCGTCGGAAAATTTGGCGAGATCGTGCAGGGACATCTTGCCCAGAAATATCCGGTGGCGGCCTACGCTTCGTGCGGCTCGTCGCCCGAACATTGGGTGACCGGCGAGCAGGAATTCGTCACCAAATGCGGCTACCGCCAGCACACTTTCGAATCGGATGTTTACCGCGATTACGTCAATGGCAGGCCACCGCGCCCGACTCTGACCCCAAAACTGACGAAGCTGATCAACAAACACAAGCCGACCATTCTCATCGTTCAGCTTGGCACCAATTGGATGGATCGTTCGCTGACGGATCAGCAGATGAATGCCTACCTCGATGGGTTTGTGAAAGAAGCGCGCCGCGGTTCGGTGGAACAAATCATCTGGATCGCGCCGCCGGATTCGTCGCGCTTGCGAAAGACCCAGGGACGAGTGCACGGGCTGATTCGGCAGGCCGCAAAACGAGACGGTTTCCAGGTGGTGGATTCACGGGAAGTAACACATTACGTCCTCGGCAAGACTGGTGGCGACGGGATCCACTACAACAGTGAGGCTTCAGAGGCGTGGGCCCGCAGGATTCAGGGCGACCTGGATTCGAAGCTGGCTCGCAGCGTGCGCGAACTGAAATTCAGCCGGCTCAAACGGGAGAGTTAGCGTCCGTCTCGGTGATTCCATCGCGGACTTTGTATCCCGCGATAAATTGGGCGCGAAACCCAGCAAACGTTCCATCCTCGATCGCAGCGCGGGCGCGCGTCATCAAATCGAGATAAAAATGGAGGTTGTGCATGGTGAGCAGACGCAGTCCAAGAATTTCCTCCGACTTGATCAAATGCCGGATATAGCCGCGCGCGAAATCGCGACAGGCCGGGCAGACACAGCCTTCTTCGATTGGACCTTTTTGCAGCGTGAACTCGGCATTCTTGAGATTGAGGGTGCCGCCGGCAGTGAAGGCGGTTCCGTTGCGCGCGAGCCGGGTCGGCAGAACGCAGTCGAACATATCCATCCCGCGCGCAATTAACTCGAGCAACTGGGGGGGAGTTCCAAGGCCCATCGCGTAGCGCGGTTTATCTCGGGGCAGATGCGGTTCGCTCCATTCCACTGCCGTCATCATCTCTGCCTCAGGTTCTCCCACGCTCACTCCACCTATCGCGTATCCATCAAAATCCATCGCCGCCAGAGCTTGCGCGCTGGAACGCCGTAGATCTTCAAACGCCGAGCCCTGGACAATCCCGAAGACCAGTTGGTCATCC
>QHMY01000048.1 GCA_003218305.1 Verrucomicrobiota bacterium | reverse complement strand
GTTCATCATCACAGGAAGCGCGCCCAAGCACATTTTGCTGCGGGCGATCGGACCGTCGCTGGCGCAATCTGGAATTCCCAATGTGCTGGCAGATCCGGTGATGCAACTGCACGGCCCGGCTGGCTTTGTCACCGTGACCAACGACAACTGGAGAGACGATCCCGTGCAGGAAGCAGCGATTTTGGCGACGGGCATCCCGCCGAGCAACAACTTGGAAGCAGCGATCGACACGACCCTGCTGCCGGGGGCTTACACCGCAATCGTGAGCGGGAAGAATAACACGTCGGGAGTTGCCTTGGTGGAAGTGTATGATCTGAGTCCGGCGGTGCCGGCGAAGCTGGCCAACATCAGCACGAGAGCATTCGTGAGCACGGGGACCGACATCGTGATTGCGGGCTTCATTCTGGGAGGCAGCAGTGGCCAGACTGAGGTGATCGTGCGCGGGCTGGGAGCCGTGGGTGTAGGCAATCCGCTGGCGGATCCTACGCTGGAGCTGCGCGATTCCAATGGAGCGCTGATTGGTTCGGACAACGACTGGCAGGACGATCCGGCCACGGCGACGGGATTAACGTCGGCTGGCCTGGCACCACCGAATCCGCTCGATGCGGCGATCATGGCCCATCTGCCGCCGGGACTTTACACGGCGCTGCTGGCGGGACGGAACAGCAGCACGGGGATCGGCCTGGTCGAAGTTTACAACCTCGGCACACCCTAACGCAGCAAGACTGAGATCGTTTCGATGCTGGGGTAGGATCATCGCCCTGCGATGATCCCGTTCCCTCACGTGTCATTCCGAGCGAAGCGCAGCGGAGTCGAGGAACCCCGTGGAAGGTCGATCGACGCTCAACGAGGTCCCTCGACTTCGCTCGGGATGACAGAGTTTCGTTCCGCCCGTCCGGGAGTCGAGGAATAGCATGGCAGGCCGATCGACGTTCCGCGGGGTCCCTCGACTTCGCTCGGGATGACAGACTTTCCCTCGTCGTCCGTCCGGGGAGTTGCTCGCTTGGGTGTTGGTGCGTATCATAGGCGGCGCGCGCAAGTGAGCCTGCCCATATGCAAAAAATAGGATTCGCCGAAGCTCTTGATTCCATTGTCGCCAGCGATCCCCGCTATCAGCGTGATGCGTACGTATTCCTGCGCGACGCGCTCGATTACACGACCAAGCAGCAGAAGAAATCGAAGGGGGCTTCCGTCCGGCATGTTGCCGGGCCCGAGCTCCTGGAAGGCGTCCGCCAATATGCGTTGAAAGAATTCGGACCGATGGTCGTGACGGTCTTGTCCTACTGGGGAATCCGATCCTGCGAGGATGTAGGGAACATGGTCTTCAACTTGATCGGCGCCGGGATTTTCGGAAAAACCGAGGAAGATTCGATCGACGATTTCAAGAACGTCTTTGATTTCGACGAAGCTTTTGTGAAACCGTTCGAGCCTATTAAACCCCCGTATCCAGGAGTGCCCATCAAGCTTCCCGCGCCTAAACTTTCCTGAATCGAGCGGCGTCACTCATCGCGCCTCGTTCGCCTGTATGTTGACCGCCCATCTCAAAGCCGCTCCGCCGGAGGGCAGCACCGGCATTACTTTCCCGCCCAGCACCGCTCAAAAACGCGTGCTGCCTGACGGACTTACAGTCATCGTCCAGGAGGATCACAGCGCGCCGGTGGTCAGTGTCCAGGCCTGGTGCGCCACGGGCAGCATCGACGAGAGCGAGCATCTCGGCGCCGGGTTGTCGCACATCCTCGAGCACATGCTCTTCAAGGGAACGAAGAGGCGCGCATCGAACGCCATTGCGAGGGAAATTCAGGATGTGGGTGGTTACATTAACGCCTACACGTCGTTCGATCGGACGGTTTACTGGATTGATGTCCCGAAAGCCGGCACCAGCGTGGCTCTCGATATTTTGGCCGACACGATGATGAACTCCACCCTGCCGCTGGAGGAATACGCCAGGGAACAGGAAGTGATCCGGCGAGAATTTGCGATGGGAATGGATGATCCCGACCGGATGGCGGGCCAGCTGCTTTTCGCGACCACGTTTCAGCGCCATCCCTATCGGTTGCCGGTGATCGGGCAGTTGGACATCTTCAACCAACTGACCCGGGAAGACGTGATGCGATACTACAAGGCGCGTTATGTGCCGAACAATCTCACTTTCATCATTGTGGGAGATGTCGACGCGGACGTTGTCACGCAAGAACTTGCCACTTTCTTCAAGGATTATCCCGCGAGATCGATCCAGCCCTCTTTCATTCCACCTGAGCCGCCGCAACTTGGGCCGCGTGTCGTTCACGAGGAATTCGAGACGGAGTTGACCCGCCTTTCGCTCGCCTGGCATATCCCGGAGATTACGCATCCCGATGTTCCGGCTCTTGATCTTCTTTCGGCCATTCTCGGTGACGGACGCAGCTCGCGCCTTTTTCGGCGCGTGCGAGAGGAAGCGGGACTTGCTTTCGGTATTTCAGCCTTCTCTTACACGCCGGGGGATCCCGGTTTGCTTGGAATCGACGCGACCGTCGAACCGGCCAAGCGCGAGGCGACTCAGGAGCTTATCCTGAAGATCGTTGAAGAGATCAAGGAAGGGGGTGTCACCGCCGAGGAATTGGCCAAGGCCAAGAAGATTTCCCTGAGCCATCACCTGGGATCGCTCACCACCATGCGGGGCCAGGCCTCCGATCTTGGTTCCAACTGGTTGCTGACTCGGAACTTGAATTTTACCCGCGATTATCTCGCCGCTTCCCAGGAAATTGTTCCCGAAGACATCCGCCGGGTCGCGGGCAGATATCTCACGCGCGATAATTTGACGATCACCTCGCTCAATCCCAAAGGCGCTCCACTGGCCAGGGTTGCAGCGTTGCCCCCGATGGTTGCGGGCGAGATTCAAAAAATCGAGCTGTCGAACGGGATGCGCCTCCTCGTTCGAGAAGACCCACGGCTGCCGCTCATTTCAATGGCCGCCGTCTTCCGCGGCGGGCTTCTGGCTGAGATGTCGAAGACAAATGGCATCACCCGTCTGATGGCCAAGGTCCTTTTGAAAGGAACCGAGACCCGTACCTCCGAGCAAATCGCCGACACGATCGAGGCCGTGGGTGGCAGCATTGGCAGCGACGCCGGCAACAACAGTTTCAGTGTCTCACTCGATGTCACTCAGCCCGATTTGAAGCTCGGTGCCGAGATCCTCGCGGACGTCCTGCTGAATGCGACGATGCCGGAGAAAGCGGTCGCGCGCGAGAAAGAAATCCAGCTGGCCGGGATCAAGGAAGACGAAGAGCAATTGACGACCGTAGCTCGCAATCTATTGCGGGAGGCGCTTTTTCAGAAGCATCCGTATGCGCTCCGGGGCAAGGGTTCGGTGGAATCGGTTTCGAGACTGACCCGGAAAGATCTGCTTGAATTTAGAGATCGTTATTTGGTGGCCAGAAACGGGGTCATTTCCGTTTTCGGAAACGTCAAGGCAGCGGAAGTAAGACAGATCTTCGAGGAAGCGCTGGCCGGGATGAAACAGGGTCAGCTCGCGCTGACCGATCCTCCGAACCCGCCACCTTTGCTGAAGAACACCGTTGTCGAAAATCCGAAGGATAAGGCGCAGGGCGTTATCATGGTCGGGTATCGTGGGGTGGACATCTTCAGTCCGGATCGATGCGCCCTCGAATTGATTGACGAGGCGAGCAGCGATTTGGGTTCGCGGTTCTTTGTGCGGATTCGTGAGCAAATGGGCCTGGCCTATTACGTTGGCGCCAGCCAAATGCAGGGGCTCGTGCCCGGCCTCTTCCTTTTCTATCTAGGGACGGATCCGGAGAAAATCGAGACGGTGAAAACGGCGCTGCTCGATGAGATCAGCAAACTCGCCGCAGAAGGGTTGACCAGTGAGGAGCTGGCGCGCGCAAAAAAGAAAATGCTTGGGCAACAGCAGATCGCCAACCAGAGCAACGATTCTTTCGGATACATGGCTGCGCTCGACGAGCTCTACGGCCTCGGTTTCGCCCATTACAAAACACTCGAGCGCGAAGTAGAGGCCGTGACGTTGGAGGATGTAAAACGTGCCGCCGCCAAATATTTTCAGGAACAGCCGTACGTCCTTGCCATCGTTCGGCCGCCGAATAAATGAGGCCTGGCTCACGAGCCCGAGCCAATGTGGGTAGGAAAGTTTGAAACGATTCGTAATCCTGCTCGTGATCGTCTAGTTATAATCTATGGCCGAAGTCCAAACCAACACCCAGTCGGGGGAGCTTTCCCAGCGCTTCATTGAATTTGTCATGATGCAGGCACAAAACGCCGCGCTTTTTCTCGGCCAGATTCCAAACCCGCAAACCGGGCAGGGAGAAGTCAATCTGGAGCTGGCGAAAATGTTCATCGATCAGTTGGCCATGATTCAGGAGAAGACCCGCGGTAACCTGACCAACGAGGAAACCGCGGTCCTGCGAAACACACTTTCGAATCTGCAAATGGCGTTCGTAGAGGTGTCGCAGCAATCACGGGGCGAGAGCCCGGCTGCGTCGCCTACGGAAGCATCGCCGGCTGCGAGTGAGCAGGCTGCAACCGATGCTCCTTCCGTGCCCAGCACTCCGCCCGCGACTCCTGAGGCGGAATCGGAGTCGCGCAAGAAATTCACCAAGAGCTACGGCGCGTAGATAATGTGGGAGGGGCCTTTGTGCCCCGACGCTGGGCACAAAGGCCCCTCCCACATTAATTGCAGCCTCCCGTCACACCGCGCACGTATTGCTTACGTGCCCGCGTCGCCATCAAAACTTAGAAAAGTAAAAAAGCGAAAAACGACGCCTGAGATCGCGACCGATCTCGTTGCCGTGGCCGAGGACGCGGGCCTGCGCTACGTGAGCGACGACCAACCCGGTTACACCCGAAAGCCGAAAGGGGACGATTTCGAATATTTCGACGCAGACGGCCGGGCGATTACCGACGAATCCCGTCTCTTGCGCATCCGGCGGCTCGCGATTCCACCCGCCTACAAAGATGTTTGGATTTGTCCGTCGCCGAACGGACACATCCAGGCCACGGCCCGCGATGCCCGCGGCCGGAAACAATATCGTTACCATGAAAGGTGGCGCGAGGCGCGGGACGAGAACAAATACGATCGGATGCTGGTTTTTGGCAAAGCCCTCTCGAAAATTCGCCGCCGGGTTAGGAACGACATGGAGTCGAGCGGGCTTTCGAGAGAAAAGGTGTTGGGCACGGTTGTGCATCTGCTGGGGCGCACCTTCATCCGAATCGGCAACGAAGAATATGCGCGCGAGAACAAATCGTTCGGCCTGACCACGATGAGAAACCGTCACGTGGACGTAAAAGGGACCAAGCTGCGCTTTAGTTTTCGCGGGAAGAGTGGGGTGAAACATGAAATCGGCCTCAACGATCGGCGACTGGCGAACATCATGCGCAAGCTGCAGGAGTTGCCTGGGCAGGAAATTTTTCAGTACAAAGACGAAGCGGGCGAAGTGCGAAATGTAACTTCTCAGGACGTAAACGATTATTTGCAGGAGACCACCGGAGAAGAGTTTACGGCCAAAGACTTTCGCACCTGGGCCGGCACGGTGCTAACGGCGATGGCGCTCAATGTGCAGGGACCGGCCGAGAGCGAAACCCACGCGAAAAAGAATATCAAAGATGCCATCGCCGCCGTAGCGAAGATCCTTGGCAATACTCCGACGGTGTGCCGGAAATCCTATGTGCATCCTATCGTGCTGGAGGCTTACCTCGACGGCGACATGGTCGAGGGGCTGAAACAGAAGACTGAGGAAGCTCTCGCGGAAAATCTGGACGATTTGCGGGCGGAAGAGGCTGCCGTGATGTCGTTCCTCCAGGAACGCCTGGCGAAATTGCCGAAAATGTAGAGGCGCTTGTGCCAAGCGCCTGTGGGTTGGCTACGCGCTCGCCGCGGCGAGCGCCTCTATATCCTTAGCGCATCCGCGCCGCGGGAGTGGGGGAAGTGTGGTGTTGTGATTTTGGCGGCTTCTTTGGCGCAGTCGCGGTCTCAGGCGGATTCTCCGCGGGCTTTACTGTGCTCGGCCAGACCAGCCGCCAGGGTTGCGACTTCACGGTGGCGGTCAGTTCCTTCACGTTTCGTCCGCTTTCTTTCAGGTCGGGACCGAGCCCACTCAGCTCACCCAGAATCGACTTCAATTTGTCGGACGATTCGCGAAAATTCTGCAGGGTTATCTGGATATTGTCGTTGCTTGAGAGATCGGTGCTGATTTTCTCGATGTTCTTAAGTGCGAGCGAGATGGAACTGTCCCGAGCGGTCATGTTGGTCAGGTTTTCGGCAAAGGTGCGCATTTGCGCCAGGGCCATGTTCAGCTGCGAATACTCGTCGGTAATGCGGCTAAGATTTTGCGCGGTGGTTTGCAGTTCCTTCAACGTGGCGGTGGCTTCGATCGCCACAGGCTTTACGACATCGAGCATCTTGGAGATCGATTCGCCAAAATCAGGCGTCCGTTCACCCGCGAACATTTCGCCGTCTTTGGCCAGACCGGAGCTCTCATCGCCCTGGGTGAAGTCGATGGCCGTTTCGCCCAGCAGACCAAGGGTAATCATCCGCGCCCTGGAATCCCTGTAGACGACCGCGTTCTTGTCGACCCGGACATCGATTCGCGCTTCGTATCTTGTTTTAACCTCGGCTGGTGTCGGCGTCGCATTGGGCTTTGGCGTGGAAATGGGGCCGGCATTCGGGTCCGCCGGGCGGAGCGCGGCCGCGGCTGCCTCTGCATGTTGCGCGTCCTCCTTTGAAACCGGGGAGAATAACTTGTCGACCTGGCCGATCTTCCGCCCCGCAAGCAGAACCGGCGCGCCGAGTTTGATCCCGGCCGCGTTGTCCATATAGATCCGGTACGTGACCAGCGGGCGGAAGAGTCCGGGCGCCCCGAGCAGGATAAGGATCCCAGTCAGAACGGCAACGGTCGCCAGGACCAGGAGGCCCGTCAGGATTTCGTTACGTTGCAATTGCATCTTCGCTTCCTTCCAAAATGGGTCCTTCGGTGCTTCCGCTCAAGAACTGGGCGACCACGGGGTCGGTCGATCGTTTAAATGCCTCGGGTTCTCCCTCTTCGATGATTTTGCCCTGGTAGAGCATAGCCATTCGTGTGCCGATGCGAAAGGCGCTATCCATCTCGTGGGTCACAATAACCGAGGTAACCTCGGATTTTTCGGTCAGGCTAATGATCAACTCGTCGATGACGGACGCGATCACTGGATCGAGACCGGCCGTGGGTTCGTCAAAAAGGATCAGCTCCGGCTCCAAAACCAAGGCGCGCGCCAGGCTCACCCGCTTTTTCATCCCGCCGCTCAGCTCCGAGGGCATTTGTTTCCGGGCGTGCGCCATGCCCACCAGATCAAGTTTTTCCTCGACGATTCTGTCAATCTCATCGGACGAGGTGTGGGTTAGTTCCTCCAACGGGAGAGCGACATTGTCCCGGACGCTGCGCGAACTGAGAAGGGCCGAGTACTGATACACCATTCCGATGCGCGACCGGATCTGCTGGAGCTTGCGCCGTGGAAGCCGCGAGATTTCAAATTGCTTGAAAAAAACCGATCCGGCTGTGGGTTGCAAAAGGCCGAGAATCAAACGGAGGATGGTGCTCTTGCCGCTGCCGCTCTGCCCCATGATGACGAGGCGCTCCAGCGGCTTCACCGTCAGCGAAACGCCGCCGAGCACCTTTTTTTCCTCGAAATGAAGCTGGACGTCGCGCAACTCGACGACATCGGGAGGGGGCGCGCTCATGTGGGAAAAAAGACCGTGTAGACAACGTTGAAGAGCGTATCGAAGCCGATCACGGTCGTGATGGCGGTGACGACGCTCGAAGTGGTGGAGTTGCCGACGCCCGCGGCGCCGCCCCGGACGTTCAAGCCGCGGTAGCAGGCGATGGAGCCGATCAGCATGCCAAAAAGGAAACTCTTCATGATCCCGGTGATGATGTCACGAATGAGCAGCGCATTGAGCACGAGGTCGGTAAAATAGACAAACGCAATATTGAAATAGGCGTAGGAGATGAGGGCGGTGGCAGCGATCGCGGCTACACTGGAAGCGACCGAGAGGCAGGGCATGAGCGCGAAAATCGCGAGAATGCGGGGCGCGACCAGGAAGCGAAGCGGACTGATGCCCATGGCTTCAATCGCTTCGATTTCCTCCGAAACCTTCATTGTCCCCAACTCCGCGGTGAAGGCGGCGCCGATTCGTGCCGCCAGCATGATTCCGGTCAGGAGTGGCCCGAGTTCGCGGGTGAAGGCGATCGCCACCAATCCTGGGACGAGGCGTTCGGTTCCGAAGCGTTGCAGTTGGTACCCGGTCAGGAGCGCCATGGTCAGGCCGAGGAAAAACGAAACCATGGCCACGAGCGGGACCGACCCGACGCCCGCGCGTTCTGTATGACGGAAGAAGCTCGATGCCCGGAACGGCGCCCGGCCGCGCCGCATGTTGTCCATCGTCTCCGTGAAGGTATTAACGATAAACCAGAACATGCTGCCGATCTGGCGCAGGAAACCGCGGCCCTTTTGCCCGATTTCCTGCACGACGACGACCGGGTTGGTCTCGATGGTTCCACTCGAGTCCGGATTGCGATTCTGGTCGGCCATGTCAGGTGGAAGGTGCCCCAGTTCCCCCGCGTGCAAAGAGGAAAATCCCGTCTTATCCTGGCGCTCCCAACAGCCGCAGAGCGATCGGAAGCCGAAGCAGATTGGAAGGGGCCAGGGACGGGTCAGGAGCGATCCAAGACGAATATGGAGACGGGAGATGGAAAGATCAGGTGGGCGATTCAGGGGGGGCGGGCCGACCGCGCGCCACGCAAAGATTTCGCTTCCATTTAACCCGGCCGGGATGTATTCGGGGCCACGTCAACGCGGCCGGCCCGGCGGTCCTTGAAATCTACCAATAGGGCGCGTTTCGTTGAGAGCCGCGTTCTGATTTCGCCCAATGACCATGCTATCACCTTTTTCCGTCGTGATCCCGGCCTTCAACGAGGCGGGACGAATCGGTGCGACCCTGCGCGGGACTCTGGAATATCTCGGCCGAGTCAGTCCCGAGAGCGAGGTGATCGTGGTCAACGATGGATCGACCGACGCGACTGCGGAAATCGTGCGCGAAGGTTTTTCTGCTGCAGGCTCTATTCAAACGCGCCTGATCGAGCACCATCCGAACCGCGGCAAGGGCGCCGCTGTGAGGGCCGGTCTGCTGGCCGCCACCAGACCCATCGGCCTGTTTTCCGATGCGGACTTGTCCACGCCCATCGAGGATGCGCCGAGACTGATCGAGCCGATCGCGGGCGGTGAGGTGGATATTGCGTTTGGATCGCGCGCGCTGGACCGGCGCTTGATTGGCCATCACCAACCCTGGCGGCGGGAACAAGGCGGCCGCGTCTTCAACCTCGTCGTGCGCGTCGCCACCGGCCTTCCGTTTTGGGATACCCAGTGCGGATTCAAGGCGTTCCGTCTCGATGTTTGCCGTCCGATTCTTGAGAAAGCCCAAACCGCGGGATTTGGTTTCGACGTCGAACTGCTTTACCTGGCGTGGCGCGCGAAACTAAGGATGAGAGAAGTGCCCGTGCACTGGAATCATTTCGATGGGAGCAAGGTCAGCTTCTTCCGTGACAGTGTCCGTATGTTTGGCGAAGTCGTCGCCCTCCGCTCGCGCGGGTGAAGATCAGTCCGCCGCCTACTGGCGCTCGATCAATTCCGCAAACTGGGAAAAGAAATAACTGGCGTCGTGCGGCCCCGGAGCCGCTTCCGGGTGATATTGCACGCTGAAGACCGGCAACTCCCGGTGACGCATACCCTCGACGGTGCCGTCATTCAAATTGACGTGAGTGACTTCCATTTCTTTCGGCAATGATCCGGCATCCACCGCGAAGCCGTGATTTTGGGAAGTGATTGCCACCTTGCCTGTGCGCAAATCCTTCACGGGTTGATTGCCGCCCCGATGCCCAAATTTCAGTTTGAAAGTCTTTCCGCCGACGGCGAGTCCGAGGACCTGATGGCCGAGGCAAATCCCGAAGATCGGTTTTTTCCCAAGCAATCCCCGTAACGCTTCATGAGCATAAGGCAAGGCGGCCGGGTCGCCGGGTCCATTGGAAAGGAAAACTCCATCGGGATTCAGAGCCAGAACCGCTTCGGCCGTAGTAGCGGCAGGCACGACGGTGACCGAAAAGCCGTTTTGGCGGAGACGACGTAGGATATTTTCTTTGATCCCGTAGTCGTACGCCACGACTCGATGCCGCACCGGCGGAAGATCTTGCCGAATAACTTCGTCGTCATTTCCGCTCGCCACCGACCAGGCGGCGCTCAGCTGGTCGTTCGCATCCCACTGATAGGATGCGGGCGTGCTGACTTCGCGGACATAATCCATCCCAATCACACCCTGTCCGTCGACCGCTCGGGCCACCGCTTCTTTTTCCGACAGCGACTCGGTCGTCAGGCACGCTTTCATCGCGCCGAGCTCACGCAGGTGTCGGGTCAATGCGCGCGTGTCGATTCCTTGCACGCCGGGGATGTCCCACTTTCGCAGGTAATCTTCGAGCGACGCTTCCGAACGCCAGCTGCTCGGAATTTCGCTCAATTCTTCGATAACAAATCCGCGCACATGCGGTTCCCGGCTTTCCTGGTCGAGCGCGTTCGTGCCGTAGTTTCCAATCAGCGGATACGTCATCGCCACGATTTGCCCGCGATACGACGGATCGGTCAGCACCTCCTGATAGCCGGTCATCGAGGTGTTAAAACAGATTTCGCCAACCCGCGTGCCCTGGGCGCCAAAAGATTCGCCTTCGAATATCCGGCCGTCTTCCAGTGCGAGGAGTGCGCGCATCGGAAAGACCGTTACCAGCTTTCCGGGCAGGCGAAAGTCGAAAGCATTGATTCCTGCTCATGATCCTGATCTTGCTCTTGATCATTCCCTGAGAATAACCGTGACCATCAGGATCAGGAGTAAGATTAGGATCGCGAGCACGAAAAAAACCCGAACTGCTTTCGCAGTCCGGGCTTTTTCAAAATATTACCCCACAGGTGCCGTTAAGGCGGATATCCCGTTCCCTTTCGGTAACGGGCGGACGACCGCCACACGAGCGTCTGACTTCCAATTAAGGCATGTCATCTTCCCAATGCAGCCAAGCCTCCTAGTCAATGAAATATCGGTTCGGGAATCACACCTGTAATCTCGAACACCGCAGGGTAAATGGTTGAGAGTTCTCGGTTGAGAGTTGAGCGAAAAGCGCTGGTTTCCATCCCAACCCTCAATCAAAAACTCTCAACGCTATCAAAGAACTATTCGCGTAGTTCCACGCCCAACTCACGCTGCAACCGCTCGCGAATCTTCGCGTGAACCACGGTAACTTCGTCGTTCGTCAGTGTGCGAGTTTTGTCACGGTATGTCAACGTATATGCCAACGACTTTTTTCCTGCGCCCAAACTCGCTGCTTCTTTTCCGCTGAAGAGATCGAAGAGTTCGATCGTCGCGAGCAATGGTTCCCGCGCCGTTTCGATCGTCGTCATGATTTCCCGGTGAGTTATTTTCTCCGGGACGATCATCGCAATGTCGCGGGTGACCGAAGGAAATTTTTCAATTTCACGAAAGGTGACGCCGCGATTGTTTTCCATCGCCCCAAATCGAATCTCGATTTCCGCAACCAATACCGCAGAGGAAACACCGAGTGCTTCAGACTGCGCCGCGCCAGGTTGGCCGATGAATCCGATCACGTTCGACCCCGATAAAATATCCGCGCTAATGGCAAGATTTGGTCGAGCAGATCGTCGCAACGAAAGCTCGGGGATTCCAATCGTGTCGATCACACCCTTCAAATCGAACAGATCGAGGCGACGGGATTCGGAACGCCAGTGCGGGCCGCTCCCGGCGCTTCCGGAAAAAACAAAGGCGAGATTCTTCGTTTCCGCCGCATTCTCCGCGGAGAAGACGCGCCCCAGCTCAAAGAGCCGGATGCTCGCCGCGCCGGCTCGCACATTTCGCCCCAGAACTTCCAGCAGGCCGGCCAGAAGGGTGGGCCGAAGGGCAACGTGGTCTTCGCTCAATGGATTGCGCAGTTCGAGTGCGCTCGCGCCGAACAGACTGGCTGTGCGCGGAATCAAGGCCGAGGTTCGTGCCTCCGAAAGTCCTCGAGCCACGAGCCGTTGTCGCAGATCGGACTCGAAATCGTAAATGCGATCTGCCTGGGACTCCGGCGTGAACCGGCTTCGATCGTTCACCGGCACGCGCTCGATTCCAAACACGCGCACGACTTCTTCAATCAAATCGGCTTCGCGCTTAAGGTCGGAACGGTAGGTCGGAATGCGCCACGAACCTTCGTCTTCGCCAGTCCGCGCTTTTGTCAGGCCGAATCCTTCAAGAATCTGGTCGACTCGTTCTTTCGGAATCGCCAAGCCGATGAGGCGCTCGCATCGTCCGTAACGCAGTAAAACATCGTTTGGCGGTGGCGGAAGCTCTCCGGCAGTCGCGACTTGAAGGGAGGGACTCCCGGCGGCGAGTTCCTGAATCAACTCGGTCACGCGTTGCGATGCGGGCGGAATCATGGCTGGATCCACTCCGCGCTCGAAGCGATAGCTCGCGTCGCTCGGTAAATTTAATCTCCGCGCCGTTTGCCGCACGCTGCCCGGTCGAAACAAGGCACTTTCCAACAGCACATTTTTCGTCGCCGCCGTCACTCCGGTCTCTTCGCCACCCATCACTCCGGCCAGGCCGATCACGCGCTCCTGATCGGCGATGACCAGATCCTGGGAATTGAGGTTGTAGGTCTTGCCATCGAGCGCGAGAAAATTTTCACCTTCACGCGCGGGGCGCACGACGATTTCGCCTTTCAGTTTGTCCGCGTCGAATGCGTGCGTGGGCTGACCAAGCTCGAGCATCACGAAGTTAGAGATGTCCACCACGTTGTTGATCGAACGCAGACCGACCGCTTCCAGCTTCGCCCGCAGCCAATCGGGGCTTGGGCCAACGGCGATGTTCTCGATCCGGCGTGCGGAATAAAAGGGACAATCGTGGGGTGAGGAAATCTCAATCCCGCTCTGCTGTAGGGCAGGCGCTCCGCCTGCCGTCGCTTGGTTTGGCCGCCGCACCGGTTGCCCTACCAGAGCAGAGATCTCCCTGGCCAAACCGAAATGGCTGAGAAGATCACCACGATTGGGAGTGATCTCGACGTCCAGAATCGTGTCGGCGGGGAAGAGCGACGCGATGGGCTGGCCGATTTTGGCGTCGGGAGAAAGGATGAGCAGTCCGTCGCTCTCCTGGGAAAGACCGAGTTCGCTCGGGCTGCAGAGCATGCCCTGTGATTCGACGCCGCGCAGTTTGCTCGGCTTGATTCGCAGGTCATTCACCAGGACCGCGCCGGGCAGCGCCAGAGGCACCTTATCCCCCACCTTGTAGTTCTTCGCGCCGCAAACGATCTGGCGGGGTTGGCCGCTGCCGTCATCGACCTGGCAAACACTCAGCCGATCCGCATTTGGGTGTTGCGAGGAGGCGGTGATCAGCGCGACCACTACGTTGTCAAAGTTCGCGCCCCGCTTTTCGATTCCCTCGATTTCGATCCCGGCAAGGGTGAGCAGATCAGCCAGTGCTTCGACGCTGGGCGGCAGCTCAACGAATTCACGCAACCAGTTGACGGAAAATTTCATGGCGTAGATCCTGTCATCCCGAGCCGCGCCAGACGGCGAGGGACCTCCCATCTGCAAGTGGCGGTACGCAAGCGATTGCAGCGCGCTGCTTCACGTAAGCGCGCAATACTTCGCGGAAGCGTTAGAGCCCGTCGGCGCGGCTCGGGATGACATGCTTATCGATAAAGCACTCATGCGAATTGCCTAAGGAACCGCAGATCGTTTCCAGCGAACAAACGCAAATCCGGAATCCCGAACAAAATCATGGCCAGGCGGTCCATGCCGAGACCGAAGGCGAACCCGCTCCATTTCTCCGGGTCGTAGGCGTCGTCTTTCCGCGCCTTGTTTACTTCCTCAAAAACGGCGGGATGAACCATCCCGCAGCCGCAAACCTCCAGCCATTTCTCGCCCCCCCTGAGCGCCTTCGATTTCACATCGATTTCAAAGCTCGGTTCGGTGAAGGGAAAATAATGCGGGCGGAAACGGACCTGGGAATCGTTGCCGAAAAGTTCGCGTAGAAAAAACTCCAGCGTCCCTTTCAGATCCGCCACGCTCACGTTCTCATCGACGTAGAGCCCCTCGATCTGGTGAAACTGCGCGCTGTGGGTGGCGTCGACTTCATCGCGGCGATAGGCTGCGCCCGGGGCGATGATTCGAATCGGCGGCGGCGCGCTTTCCATCGTGCGAATCTGCACGGTCGACGTGTGGGTACGAAGCACCCGGCCGTCGGGCAAGTAAAACGTGTCCTGCTCGTTTCGCGCCGGATGATCGGGAGCGGTATTGAGGGCGTCGAAACAATGCCATTCCGTTTCGACATCCGGTCCTTCGGCCAGAGCGAACCCCATCCGCCGGAAGATTCCGATCCCGCGGTCGAGCATTTGAGTCAGGGGATGGAGCGAACCGAGTTCGCGGGCGGTGCCAGGAAGTGAAATATCGAGGTTGGCCAGATCGCTCGCCTCTTTCGCGGAACGAAGGTTCTCGGAGGCCTTCGTGATCGCCGCCGTTACGGAAGTCCGCGCTTCGTTCAGAAGTTTGCCGACGACAGGCTTCTCGTCCTTGCTGAGCGACTTCATTCGGTCGGCCCAGGCGGAAATGCTGCCGGCGCGTCCCAGATAACGGACGCGGGCCGCCTCCAGCGTTTGCTCGTCGCTCGCTGCGGCGATTTCCGTCAACGCGGCGTCGCGCAATTGTTCGAGCTCGTGGGACATGAAAACGAAGGTTCTACGTCAAACGTCCAACGTCCAACATTGAATTTTGATTGGAGGGCAGGCGCATCGCCTGCCGGACCGTTCGATGGCAAGCGGTTCGCTTGCCCTACAAGGCAAACGGCCTACGCCGCCTTCTTGCTGGCTTTAGCTTTGTTCTCGAGCGCGGTTTTCACCTGCTCGACGATGCCTTTGAATGCCGTCTCATCGGTAATCGCGAGATCGGAGAGGATCTTGCGATCGAGCCCGATGTTCGCGGCTTTGAGGCCCTCGGCGAATCGGCTGTAAGTGAGGCCCTGCGCGCGGACGGCGGCGTTCAGGCGCTGGATCCAAAGATAACGGAAAGTCCGTTTGCGCGTCTTGCGATCGCGATAGGCCCAATACTTGGCCTTCATCGTCGCGTCTTTGGCGTATCGAAAAAGTTTCGAACGTCGGCCGCGGTAACCCTTGGCTTGATCTAGAACGCGTTTGCGTCGCTCCCGGCTGGCCGGGGCGTTAGTGGCTCTTGGCATGTTGTTTTATCCCGCAGGAGCGGGATTCCTCTTTCAGCGAATTGTTCTTGGTTATTGATCGGCGCGACCTCATTCGCTGATTTGGTCCCGCTTGGCAGGTCCAGGTGAGCCGATCGTCGCGGCGCCATAGGGCGCTCGCGGGCCGGAAAAGTAGCTGGCTCAACCCAAACCACAACTGGTTTTTGCCCGGTCCCTATTCGTAATCATGCTCGTGCTCGGTTTCGTTGGAAGCCATTCGATCACGATCACGATTACGAGCACGAGCACGAGCACGAGTAGGAAGAAGTCGGAGGCACATTATTGCATTGGCCGCTGCGGACGCCGCTCCTAAAATCGCGGGATGGATTGGCTTAGTCGTCATCGATCCCTGGTCGTGGCGGCGATTTGCGCCGTTTGCTCGGGGATAATCATCGCGGTCCATTTTTTTCCGAGTTTTCCGTTTGTCTCGGCGATCTGGCGGCAGGAGCAAAGCTACGAGGATTTTCTCCAGCGCGAGGGCCGGAAGACCGCGACGCATCCTGATTTTGTTTTCCTTGGCATCGATCAAAGTACGCTGGAGTTGCCACCCCTTCTGCCTGAAGAGATCGCGACAAATCGCGCCTACCAGTTGATGACGGAACGGGCATTTCCGTGGTCGCGGGAAGTTTGGGCGTTGCTGCTCGACCGGCTTTTCGGCGCCGGCGCACGGTTGGTCATGTTCGACCTGCTTTTCAATCCGCCCAACGAAGGCGATCCCATCCTGCGTCAGGCGCTTGAGCGCTATCGGGATCGCGTGGTGGTGGGCGCCAACATCGATGTGGTAAACGCGAATCAAATTGTCCTCCCAAACGCGGTGGTCATTCCGCCGCCTGCGCTGGCGGATGATCGTGTTGGTTTTGTGAATTTTTGGCCCAATTCACTCGATGGCAAGGTGCGGGCGATTCGCTTTACCACGTCGGAACGCCAGCTGGCTGGGCAGAGGCCTTTTCCCGGCGAGGAGATCTTCGAATCCTTTTCGTCCCGCGCACTGGGGAAGCTCGGATACGCGGCGAATGTGCCGCGCGATCAACGGCTCCATCCATTCCGTTTCAGCGAAAGCAACGCCTACTCTCCGCGTCCGCTCTATGAGGTCTTCGATCCGAAGTTCTGGTACGCGAATTATGGGGATGGGGCGTTTTTTAAAGACAAAATCATCGTCGTGGGGTGGTCTGCTCAAATCCAGCCTGACGTGGTTGTTACTCCGATGGAACTGGATACACCGGGGCCCGCGATGCACTTGCAGGCGATCGCGGCGGCGATAGATCACGAGTTCCTCCAAAACACGTCGAAGGCCGCCAATCTCCTCCTGGTCGGCTTCGCCGGGGTCCTGGCCTGGGCGTTTATTGCACTCGTTAGGCGGCCCCTGGTCTCGTTCCTGGCGCTGCTGGCGGTTTCCGTGGCGTATTTGGCGTTTGCCCGGATCGCCTACGACCGGGTGGGGTTGCTGGTCGTCGTCGTTCCGGTCTTGATTGCGTTTTTGGGCAGTGGGTTTCTCTCGCTCGGTTTTGAGTACGTGCTGGAACGGATCGAAAAGATGCGCACCCGCCGGACGCTGGAACGTTACGTTTCGAAAAATCTCGTCAAAGAAATCCTGGAGAATCCCGACAGTTTCTACAGCAGTCTGCGAGGCGTTCGCCTGCCGGCCACGATTCTTTTTTCCGATATCGTCGGTTTCACCAGCCTGACGGAAAACGCCGACCCCGAGGCGCTGGTCAAACAACTCAACGAATACCTCAGCCGCATGACCGCGGCGGTCTTCGCGCACAACGGAACCCTCGATAAGTTCATTGGCGACGCGGTCATGGCGGTGTGGGGGAACGTAAGCAGCCGGGGCGCGACGGAAGATGCGAAATCGTGTGCGCGGGCCGCGCTGACCATGAGGCGGGAGCTGCAAACGCTCAACGCGAGGTGGAAAGCGCAGGGGATCGCGCCGTTCGCGATCGGAATTGGCATCAACCACGGCGATGTTCTCGGAGGAAATATCGGCTCGCAGGAGAAAGCCGATCCGACCGTGATCGGCGACGCAGTGAATCTCGCCTCACGACTGGAAGGTCTGACCCGGACCTATGGCGTGGACATTTTGGTGGGCGCAAGTGCGACCGAGCTGATCCGCGATGAGTTTCATCTCCGCAGTGTCGCGCTCGTCCAGGTGAAAGGGAAAAACAGGCCGGTCGAGATCTTCACTTTGATTGGCGCGAAGGCCGATTCGGGAAATGAAGAATTTCTCGAGCGCCTCCAGACCTACGAAGCCGGATCTCGAAAATTCCGCGAACGCGCCTTCACGGATGCGAAGGTTCTATTCTCACAATTTCTCGAATTCGTTCCGGACGACGCGCTCGCCCGAATGTATCTCGAGCGATCGCTCGAATATGAAGCACGGCCACCTGATGAGACATGGAATGCCGTGGAAGTTTTTAAGAAGAAATGAATTCGAGCGACGAACCCGGGCCCTTGGTGTTCCGGGGCCTGCCGGAAATCAAAATGGACATGGATTAATGGTGACGGACATCGCGCAGCACAATCTGGAGATTCAAGCCAATGCCCGGCATTGGCGCCGGAAGGTGGTCCTGCAAGAGATCTATCGTGAGTTCCACCTCGAGATTGCGAAGGAGATACGACGCGACCTGCCGGGGCGAATTGTGGAAATAGGTTCTGGAATCGGAAACCTCAAAAGCGTCGTTCCGGATGCGCTTGCGACCGACCTCTTTCCCAATCCGTGGATCGATCAAATCGAAAACGCCTATGCCTTGAGTTTTGCCGATGGTTCCGTCTCAAACCTGATTCTATTTGATGTCTGGCATCATCTCCAATATCCGGGCACGGCCCTGGCGGAATTTCATCGAGTCCTGGCGCCTGGCGGGCGCCTGATCATTTTCGATCCGGCCATGGGCCTGCTCGGACGGATCGTCTACGGCTTTTTCCATCATGAACCGCTGGGCCTTCGAAAGCAGATTCGCTGGTGGGCTCCGCCAAATTTTTCACCCGCCGAGATGGCGTATTATGCTGCCCAGGGGAACGCGCATCGGGTCTTTTTTACCAAGGAATGGGTGTCGCATCTGGGTGATTGGCGGACTGTGAAACGGCGTTTGTTGGCCGCGATTCCCTACATCGCTTCCGGTGGATTTACCCGACCGCAGCTTTTTCCGAGGAGTTTGCTGCCGGCCCTGCGGATGGTTGATCGCGTCCTGAGCCGGATTCCGGCTGTCTTCGCCACGCGGCTCCTGGTCGCCCTGGAAAGACAATAGGTTCGCCCAACCCGGTCCGACTTGCAGCGTCCGCCACTTTGGCGAGATTCCAGCCCCATGCCGGTTCCGCTGATTTCTCAATTACTGCCCGCGAGGGGTCTGCGTCCCATTCGAAGCCACCTTTCCGGTTTCCACTCGCCATGGCCCGTTTACGGGGTTTAACTCTGTCCGCGCGAGAAATGGACCCGGTCAAGAAAACGAAATTGCCCCCTGGCGGGCTGAAGATCAATCAGGCGGAGGCTGACGGATGCTAGCTCTCATTTTCCTGGGCCTGGCCATTTGCGTGGGCGATCGTCTTTGCGGGCTTTTCTTCCGTTATATTTCGGTATCCCATCGGTGGGCGACGGCAACGCTGGTCGGGTTGCTGCTCAGCACGGGCTTTGTTTATCTGACGGCGCGGCACTTTGCCAGTGCCAGCAACCCTTTGCTTTGGGGCGATTGCGTCTTTCTGGCGGTGGCCACGATTTTTTTGATCAACTGCCCGCCGAAGCGAGACTCGTCACTCATTCAGCCGCGCGTTCCCGGAACAGACGCTTGGACCTGGATCTTTCTGGCCGCCTATATCGCGCTGGCTACCTGGATGATGTTCGCGACGCTCGACTTCGACTCCAAGGCGGGCCTTCTCCAGATCGGCATGACCCAATGGAGCGACTATGGGCCGAACACCGCCATCGTCCAGAGTTTCGCTCATGGTCACAATTTCCCGGCTGAGTATCCCCACTTTGCGGGAGAGCCGATCCGCTACCATTTCCTTTTCTACTTTTTGGCCGGGAATCTTGAATTTCTTGGCCTGAATCTGGCCTGGAGCGTCAACCTCATCAGTATCCTCACGCTGGTTTGCATGCTCGCGATGGTCATCGCGCTAGGGCAGTTGCTTTTCAAATCCCGGGCTGTCGGGATCGTCGCCTCCGTGGCCTTCTTCTGCCATGGCACGCTGAATCTCGTCCCATTTCTTCGCAAGCAAACATCGTTCAAAGGCGCCCTCCAGGCCATCTACACGCTGAGGGATTATCTTACGTCAGGCTATCCCTATCGGGGGGAGGATTGGGGAATCTGGACGCAGGTGGTCTTCGTTAACCAAAGGCACCTGGCGAGCTCCATCGGAATCTTCCTCGTCGTTTTGTTCTTTTTGATCGATCGATATCAGGAGAAGAAGAGGCTAAAGGAAATTGATCGCGCGCAAGCTGCCGGCCTCCTGCCTCCCTCGATGCCACCAACCGACGAGGTGGCGATGGCCTCCGACTTGCCCGCAACGCAACCGAGCGTGGCTGCAGAAACCGAAACGGAACCGTCCTATCAGGAACCGTATCCGGCAGCGAATTATTGGTCATCCGGAGAAACACGAGTGCCGGAGACCGTGGCAGATACCGAACAAGTCCAAACGGACCCGGAGCTGACTACGGTCGGTCCTGGTGAGTCCGAGATTCCTGTGCCGCCCGAAGAATTGCCCCAGGCGGTCGCCGATGATGCTGCATCAGAGGGAAGTACCTTCCGAACGCGGGCATACGATGAGTACATGCATTCGAAATCGGATGTCAGCCCGGAAAGAGAGATGCAGGAATCCGAGGCGCTCGAGTATATGCACTCGAAATCGGATGTTAGCGCGGAAAGCGACGTGCAGGAGTCCGGGTCGTTCGAATATGTGCATCCGAAGTCCGATCCCAGCCCGGAAAGCCAGATCCAGGAGTCCGAGGCGCTCGAGTTTGCCAACGAATCCTCTCGGGAGCCTGACCCGGAGCCTGTCGGGGAGGAATTAGCCGCGGAACCCACGCCGCCGGTGGCTGCTCCCATACCAACGCGAGGTTTCCTCGGAGACTTGGTCCATGACAATCTTGTCTCTGGCCGGGGCTTCATCTTTTGCGGCCTCCTGCTGGGCGCCATGCCCTATTGGAATGCGCCTGTCTTTACGGCGGCGTTTGCCGTGCTCGCGTTCTTTTTTGTCCTCTTTCCTTGTCGCCGCTACATGGTGGGACTGGCCATTACCACGGCCCTCATAGGTCTCCCTCAGGTGCTGGCTTTGCGCTCGGGCAATGCGCGGGCGGGAGCCTCTCTGATCCATTGGGGTTATACGCTCGGGAACGTCCCTGTCATGCAGGTCGTGAAGTACCTGGGATTCACGTTCGGAATTAAATGGATCCTGATCCTGATCGGCCTCCTTTTTGGTTCCTGGCTCCACTGGAGATTGTTTATCGCGATCTTCAGCCTGTTCCTCCTCACCTTCTGCTTTCAGTTCAGTGAAGAGGCGCTGGCGAATCACAAGTTTCTCAACATCTGGCTCGTGGTGGCGAACTTGTTTGTAGGTTACGGACTCTGGAGGCTTTGGCGTCTTGGGAAAAGATGGTGGTCCATACCTTCGCGCTTGCTCGCCGTTATCCTGGTGGCTCCCATTGTCGCAGGGGGAGTAATCGATTTCTTTCCCATTCACAATGCGACGTTTATTCAGACAGGTATCGTCGGCGACCGCCTGATCAAATGGGCCCAGACCGAAACGAAGCCGGACGCGATCTTTCTGACCGACAAGTTTGTCAATCACCCGATTCTGCTGGCTGGTCGCAAGATCTTCTTTGGCTACACCTATTTCACCTGGTCCGCCGGGTACGATCTTCCGAAGCGAGAAGCAGCGTACCGGCTGATGTTCGAAAGCAAGAATGCGCATCAGGTGTTCACTCTTTTGAAAGCCAACCACATTGATTACGTGGCGTTTGATTCCACGGTGCGCGGCGCCTTCAAGAATAACAATGAGCAGCAAGTGTATGTGCCTAACTTCCAGAAGGTATTTGAGGCGAACGATTATTGGACGATCGCCATTTATAAGGTTCCAGAAAATGCGGACTTCGTCCCGACTGGGACAAGCTCTGAGTCAGGCGCCGCAACTCCGGGGGTGAGCGTTTTTGAGACGGGCAACGGGAAGGAAAATGGGCAGTTAAACTTCCCGCGCGGTTTGGCGGTTGACACAGCCGGAAATATTTTTGTCGCCGACAGTAATAATGACCGGCTGCAAAAGTTTTTGCCGGCCGGGAATTTCGTGAACGTTATCGGAAAGAGAGGGCAGGGTCAGGGTGAATTCGTTGAGCCGGGTGGAGTTGGGGTCGATCGCAACGGCTTTATTTATGTGGCGGACACCGCAAACAATCGGGTCCAGAAACTGAAACCCGATGGGACTTTCCTGGCGGAGTGGAAAGTTCCCGACGGAGGACTGCAAACGCCGCGCGATATTGCGATCGGCGCGGATAACTCTGTCTACGTCGTCGATCAAGGGCATTCGCGAATCGTTAAGTTCGATCCCAATGGAAGGGTGGTGCTGGTTTGGGGGGTATCTGGAAAAGGTGACGGCGAAATGACCGGCCCGACTTCCGTAGCGGTGGACGGAAAGAACAACCGGGTCTACGTGGCGGACCCGAGCAACGGGCGAATCCAGGTCTTTGATACAAATGGAAAATTTGTCGCGACGTGGCCAGTGGAAGAATGGAACATGCCCGCGGGATGGCAGTTCCAGGATCTAGTGGTCGATTCCCAGGCCGGACGCCTCTACGCCTCGTGCATTGCTTCGGACGAAGTTCTGGCTTTCGATCTTACGGGAAAGAAGATTGCGCACTTAAGGCCCAACCCACCCGACAAGCTCGAGGGGGCATCAAGCCTCGCCCTGGTAAAAGGCAAGCTTTACGTGTTGAACACGTATGCCGGCCGTCTCAGTCAGATCCCGTTGGAAACCAAATAGCACTCAGCGCTCCGGGTTTGAAGCCGGTTGGATCTCCTGGGACGAAGCGGGCCGCATGAAAGGCGGAGGAGACGCAGTCTTCGCAGCATGGCCTTCGATTCCCGCAATTTCCTTCAAAGTAAAAAGAGGACGGCCCTTTACCTCTTCATAAACGCGCCCGAGATATTCGCCCAGGATCCCAAGGCAAAACAACTGGACCGCCGCGAGGAAGAAGATGGCCGCGGTGATGATCGTGTAGCCAATGAGCGGCAGCGCTGGATGAAAGAGGCGCCAGTAAATCACCACCACCACCATGCCCAGCGCGCAGCAACCAACCAAAAGCCCCAAATAGGTGGCGAGCCGGAGCGGCACCCGCGAGAACGAGACAATGCCGTTCACAGCCAGGCCGAACGACTTGCGAAAGGTGTATTTAACTTCGCCGGCAAAGCGCGGCTCTCGCTCGAAAGGAACAGCGGTTTGGCGAAAGCCAATCCAAGCCCGTAACCCTCGCAGGTACCGGCCTCGTTCGGGCAACGCGTTCAGGACATCAACGACCTTGCGGTCCATTAGGCAAAAATCTCCGGTATCCGAGGGGATATCGACGTCGGTCAACAGCCGGAGCACGCGATAGAAGAGGTAGGCGAAGAGCTTTTTGGTGGGGCCTTCACTCTGGCGAGCGGTCCGCTGGGCATACACTACGTGATACCCGGCACGCCATTGCTCGATCATTTTCGGAATTAGCTCCGGCGGATCTTGCAGGTCGGCATCAAGGACGATCACTGCGTCGCCTTGGGCAAAGCGCAACCCGGCCGTAACCGCAATCTGATGGCCGAAGTTGCGGGCCAGACTGATGTAGCAGATCCGGGGATCACGTCGGTGCAGATCGCGCATCATTTCCAGGGATCGATCGCGACTGCCATCATCCACTAAAATGATTTGCCCCTCGCCGTCCAGGCTGGCCAGGATAGCCGAGAGACGGCGGTATGCCTCTTCGAGAGTCTCCTCTTCATTAAAGACCGGGACAATGAATGAGAAGGTTGGCTTCATCGAGTATCGTTGTCGTCCCGGGCGAGGCTGGCCGCCGAAGGCTTGATTGACAAGCGTTCGTCTTTCATCAAAGCCGCTTTGTTACCCATGTCGTCAACGCTATGGATTTTCCCACGAGGAGACCGACTTAATGGACCGCGGAAGCCGCCGATTCATGCGGGCTTCCTTGCGAACACAACATACTGGCCGCCCAGCGGCGCGCGGTCGAGCGCGCGTTCGATCAAACCGGCCCAGCCATATAGTCGCTGCGGCACGTACAGAAAATACCGGGTGGCGACCGTTTCCATCGCGGCGGCTCGGCTGAGCCGCCGCGCGGTCCTGGCAGTTAACAGGCGCGCGTTCACGTCGATCGGGGTTCGCCTAACGATTAATTGGACTGCGGGGTTTAAAGGATTGTGTTCGATATTGGCGAAAATCCCGCCGGGCCGAAGCACACGATGGATCTCGGCGACAACCGGCGCGCGCTCTTCCGGATTGATGTGATGGAAGATGCAGACGGACGTTACCCAGTCGACCGAGCCGTCCGCGAAAGGAAGGCGTTGCGGATCCGCTTGATGCACCACTTCGAGATCGCTGCAGGCGGCCATCATCCCCAGGGACACGTCACAACCGAGCGCTTTCGCAAAATGCTGCCGCGCGGCCCGCAGGAGCTCGCCCTTGCCGCATCCTACATCCAGCCATGTTGCCTGCCGAGTATCCAATCCTTGACGGGTCGCGAATTCGAGTAGCATGTCGATCTTTCGCGTGAGGAAAAACTCTGATTCGGCCGCAAAGTAATCGCGCACCGGGTCCTTGAGCAGGTCCTTGTATTCGGGCGCGAGGTGATCAAATTCCCGGTCCATACTCATTCTCTCGACCACCCGGATGAGACCCATGGTTGGGTTGGTACCTTGATCATGGAACACGTTCCTACGATTGGCGGAGGCTCTGACCTTTCCTGATAGGGTGCGCGCATTTTGCTTGTGCGGAGCTGAGGTTGAGAGCCTGGACCGGTGTGCCCAATAATTCTTGCTGCGATCCCGCAACGCCACCAGAATATCCGTCAAATTTCGAAGAACTCAAAGTCTGTATAATCCCAGTATCAATGGAAAACCGTTCACGTCGCCGCATTCATATCTTGTTGTGGTTGACGGGCCTGGCGCTGCTCTTCGCGCTCTATTCGTCCGGGTTGAGGACCAATCCACCGGGTTTCTATTTGGATGAATCTGCTCCGGCTTACAATGCTTATCTGGTTGCTCACACCGGAGCCGGTGAGACCGGGGTGCACTTTCCGCTCTTCTTTCAATACTACACCGACACCAATACCCAGCTCGGGTGCCCTACGCAGGTTTACATGCTGGCAGTGCTCTTTCGTTTTTTGCCGCCGAGCATTCTGTTAGCGCGGCTCTTTAGCGCCTTTTGGGTCTTTTGCGCGTGCTTACTCCTCGGGCTTTTGGCAAAGCGCATTTCCGGCCGATGGACGATTGGCGCCATCGTTGCGGCTACCGCTCTTCTCACGCCCTGGTTTTTTGAAGGAAGGGGCTTGCTCTTGGAGCCGCAATTCATCCCGATGGCCCTGGCCCCATTCCTCCTGACGCTGTATCACGTTCAGAAAAAAGAAAATTGGGGCTGGCGTGAGGATGTCGCGCTCGTTGCGACCCTCGACCTGGTGACCTATTGCTACACAAGTGGTCGAATTTTGGGGCCACTCTTGTCGCTCGGGCTCCTGTTCTTTGCGACCTCAAGACAACGTTTGATCAGCGTAATCAGGACGGGGTTTTTCTACGGAGTTACCCTAACCCCGATCTTAGTGTTTAACAGGAATCATCCCGGAGTCCTGACGAGACGTTTATACGAAATATCCTACATCAGGCCCGGGGTTCCTTGGAGCGACGTCGCATCTCAGTTCATCAAGCGTTACCTGGAAGATCAAAGCCTGGTGGGCTTGCTCATCAACGGAGACTATCATCCGCGGCACCATGTCCAGGGTTCGGGAGGTGCGTTCTTTGTCGCGACTTTCATCCTGGCGTTGATCGGTCTCATCGTCATCCTGGCCCGGCTTCGGCATCAGCCGTGGTGGCGTTTTGTGCTTTACGGGCTCGCGATTTCGATTATACCGGGCGCCATCTCGGTTGAGCCATTTCATGGAATGCGGCTCATGGCGTACCCGGTATTCCTTCTGCTCCTGACGATTCCGGCCCTGGAATGGTTCCTGGCCCGGGACAAACCAGAAACGGAGCCTGGTCCAACACCCTTGGAGGGGGGGAAGGTTGCGGAAGGCACCTGGGCAGGTTTTAGGCGTAACGTGGCGGAGAAGCTTCCGCCGCGGCTCGTTCGTTTCGCGCTTCTAGCCGCATTGTTGGCATTCACGGCCTTCGAAGCCTATCGATTTCAGATAGTTTTCCGCCGTAACGGGCCCAACCGCTCGTTTGAGTTCGACGTTCCATACAAGACCGCTTACGACGCAGCGACTAAACAACCCGTTCGGCCAATCTACCTTGAAGATGGGAAGTGGGGTCCGGCCTACATCCACGCCTTGTGGTACGCCACGGTGGAGAAACGGCCGACCTCGGAGTTTGTCCACCTGGCGCCGGGAGCGAAGGCTCCGGCAGGAAAACTTGTTATTAGCTCGGCCGAAGGCTGTCAGCAGTGTGAACCGGTTACGAGCGCCGGCGTCTATCAGGTTTACAGGGCTCGCTAGCGGGCCGATCGGGGTGCGGCCGAATGATCTCTCCCCGGGAGGGAGTTGCCCGCGCCGACGAATGGTTTTGCGGACGGAAACGAGATAACGATTCTGTTTTCTTTAAGCTGCATCCGAAGGGGACGCGGTTATGCTAGCAGGAGGCATTCGGTCATGTTTCTGTTCGATGGATTGCGCCACGACGTAGCGAGGCCTGCTTTTCACCTCTTCGTAAATACGCGCCAGGTATGCGCCCACGATCCCCAGGCTGATCATCAGCGAACTGCCGATGATCAATTCCAGGAGAATGACCGTTGCGAAACCGCTGACGGCGCGGTCGGCCAGTTTGAGATAGAGCGTTTGCGCTCCCAAGAGAACGGCAAAGACAAAGAAGACCGCACCCGCCAAAGTCACCAGTTGCAAAGGAAACGACGAGAAAGCAGTCACTCCCGTCACGGCGAGTCTCAGGCGTTTCAGATACGACCAACTGGATTTGCCGGCGGACCGGGGAGCCACTTCAAATGGAATGCGGACGGTAGTGAAGCCCATCCAGGCGGTCATGCCGCGGAAGAAAACATTCCTCTCCCTCATTTCGAGCCAGGCGTTGATCGCCTTGCGGTCCATCAGCTTGAAATCCGACGCGCCCTTCAAATCAAAGCCCGAGAGTTTGTTCAGGATAAGGTAGAAAAGCAGCGCGCTCACTTTGCTGGACAACGATTCGGCCCCGCGCTTGATCTTAACCGCCTCGACAATATCCGCTCCGGTCGTTTCCCAGAGGCGCACCATGTCCGGCAAAAGGGCCGGCGGATGCTGTCCGTCGCCGTCCATCAGGACCATGGCATCACCGCGTGCGCGCTCCAACCCCGCGCACACCGCCAATTCCTTGCCAAAATTCCGGCTTAGTCGTACGGCCCGGATGGCGGGAAACAGGCGCGCTTCGTCCGAAATTACCTTCCAGGTGTCGTCGGGTGAGCCATCGTCGATGAGGATCAATTCGAAAGGATGGCCGGTCGCATCCAGGGCGGTCCTCACATCGGAGAGGAAGGCGCGCAAATTGGCGCCTTCGTTATAGAGGGGGAGGATGATCGAAATGAGTAGCGATCCCGGTGCGGCGGGTTGGGCCAGGCTGTTCGCCGGCTCCGGTTGCTCAGTTTTCATTGAAGAGTCCGAACCTCGGGGTTCGGCCCGCATCGTCTGTCTCCCTGACAATTCCTGTTTTTCGGGCTCTTCATCGTTAAGCACGAGACCGCTAACCTTTTTCCGGGTTCCTTTAAAGGCAATTTTGAGGCAGAAGGGCACCGAGCCGGGCCGAAAGCGTTTCACTAGCCAAACCACGGTTGGCCGAGTAGAAGCATTCCCGTGACTGACTTAGCCAGTGTGCTGGGCCCGAACCCAGTCCCCCAAACGCAGCCAGCGACCAGCGATCAAAGTCGCGCGGAAGCGGTCGAAGGTCGCCTTCAAACGGCTCAGGAATCGAAATGGCTCTCTCGGCCCAGGGTTCTTTGGGCCTGGGCTCTGGGCTTTTCGTTTCTCCTCTCGATCTTTGCCATATTTAACGGCGGCTACATTGGAGGGGATTACAACACTCATTTGGCGCGGATCCTCAATCCGAATCGATTTTTCGATTTTTCCATGGGGGATCCGCCCATTTACGATCTCATCGGGCACGGGCTTTTCCGGCTCATTGGAAAGAATAACGGGTTCATCATCACGTATTCGATCATCGAGCTGGTTGTAAACACGGTGGCTCTGTGGTGGTTTTTTCTCTACACGGAGCGGCGTTTTAGGTCGCCCATCCTCCATTTGGCCTTCGTTTTGTTTGTGACATTCCTGCCGGCCCGACTCATCCACGTCGTGGCGATCGGAACGGATTGGATGACGATTCCCGTTTTTGTCCTGCTGCTTTTTCGTTTTGACAAGTTCCTGTCCGAAGAAACTTCCACTCTGAAAAACGCGGCACTCCTCGGGTTGGTCCTGACGCTGGGGATTTGGAGCAAGTACAATTTCATGGCCTTTCCTCCGGCGCTTTTCATCATTTTTCTTTTTCTGTGGTGGAATCGGAGATGGCCTCTGAAGCGTTTCGTGGCGATCTGCGCCCTGAGCCTGGTCGCTCCCTCGGCTCTGGTTCTTCATGATTTTTGGCAGAGCACGCGGGTGCCGGACGCTGCTGCGAAAACAATTTGGATTCCCAAGGGAGGGGCGCCTTCGCAGCCTGAGTACACTTACCGAGATCTGCTTCTCCTAAAGAAAAGGGACATTGAACTTTTCAGCGCGCCCGAGTTTTACATCCGAAAGGCGTCAGATCCGTACACGTTTGGCTTCCGGGAGGCGCACCGCCACAGTTTCCTGGCCTTGGAACATATGGGCGTTTTTACTGACACCCATAACCATTTTCAGGAGTTGCCCGGCGCTCAAAGTATCGACCGTTTTCTAATCCCGGATTATAAGGTCCGCCGCTCTGGGAAAACTGAGATAATGGTGGCGTCGATGACATTGGGAACCATCTGGACCTTGCTTGCCCTGATAGGCACGCCTTGGATTCTCTTTGGAGCGGTCCGACACCTTTGGAAAGACAAACTCGAGCACGAGGATGTCGCTCTGCTGCTGGGCACGGCCTTCTTTCTGCTCATGTTTCTCCTCATTCCGTTCCTTTATTGGTCCGCTCTGACGGGGTCTTGGCAGTCACGCCTCTATATGATTTCCCTCCTCTGTTTTTTCTTGGCGGGATTTCTCCTGCTCGACCGAACGGTCGTAGCCAAATGGCCGAAACTCGCGTTTGATGTCCTGACTCTCGTTATCGTCCAGTGTGGAATTACCGTGTTAATGGCGGCCTGAGAATGACGTGTTCCTGACGCAGTTCCATTCGGCCAGCCAAGGCCATTTTCCATGCGGACTTATCTCTATTCCAAGCTGCGGGACTATCTCCGTCTCTACGTTCGCCCGGGTGATCGCGTCGCGGAAATCAGCGCTAAAAAAATAGCGGAGCCGCTGGAATTCCCCGAACAGGAATTGCTCGTTCTCCAGAGTCCCTCCCGGGAAATGCGTGAGGCGCGGCTTGATTTTGGGGCGCTGGCGGAGTTCCGCCCCGACTATGTCCTACTGAACGGGAATCTGCAT
Source organism: Verrucomicrobiota bacterium (assembly GCA_003218305.1). Classification (GTDB taxonomy): domain Bacteria; phylum Verrucomicrobiota; class Verrucomicrobiia; order Chthoniobacterales; family UBA10450; genus AV80. Next base: position 25,332 of record QHMY01000048.1, on the reverse strand, counting down.
TACGAAGCGGACGTCCAGGGTTTTCTCGAAACGCTCCGACTGGCTCTGCTGCCCTCGACGCGAGTCGTCATCATGTTTTACAGCACGCTCTGGAAACCATGGCTGCGCCTCGCCACCGCGCTGGGCGCCCGGGTGAAAACGCCGGAGGAAAATTGGCTGGCCAACGAAGATATGCGGAACCTTCTCCTCCTGGCGAACTACGAGTTAGTGCGGCAGGAGAGTAAGCTGCTTGTCCCCGCCTATATCCCACTGATCAGCTATCTGGCGAATCGGTTTCTGGCGCCGCTGCCGGGTTTCCGCCTTTTTAATCTGGTCAACATTGCGGTGGTTCGACCCCTTGGCCTGGCCAAATCGGAGGGCGACAAACCTCCGTCGGTGTCGGTCATTATCCCGGCGCGAAACGAAGCCGGAAATATCGAAGCCGCCATTCTTCGCACTCCCAGGATGGGGCCGGACGACGAAATTATTTTCATCGAGGGCCACTCCACGGACAACACATGGGAAACCATCTGCGAGCTGAAGGAGAAATATCAGGCGACCCACAACATTCAAATCGATCGGCAGGAGGGCGCGGGAAAGGGCGACGCGGTGCGCAAGGGTTTCTCGATGGCGACAAAGGAAATCCTGATGATCCTGGACGCGGACCTGACGATGCCTCCGGAAGAATTGCCGCGGTTCTACGACGCGCTGACGACGCGAAAGGGCGAATTCATCAACGGGAGCCGCCTCGTCTATCCGATGGAGAAACAGGCGATGCGATTCTTTAATCTGCTGGGGAACAAGTTCTTTGCCGTGATGTTTTCCTTTGTCCTGGGCCAGCGTTTCAAGGACACCCTTTGCGGCACGAAAGTCCTGACCAGGGAAAATTATCTGAAGCTCGCGGCGCATCGAGCGTATTTCGGCGAGTTCGATCCTTTCGGGGATTTCGATCTAATTTTCGGCGCGGCGCGCATGGCTCTGCGCATCGTGGAGGTGCCGATTCACTACCGCGAGCGCACTTACGGCGCGACCAATATCGAGCGCTGGAAACATGGATTGATCCTCGTGCGCATGCTGAGATTCGCCGCAGCGCGAATCAAATTCCTTTAGCGACAGCGCCGGGAATCATGGGCAGCCGTCCGCAGGCTCGCGTTTCAGTAGCCAAAACGAAACTCGCGGGGTAAAGAACCGGCGTGATCGGCACTCCGGCTCATTTTCATTTTCTCGGCATTTGCGGCACGGCGATGGGAGCGGTGGCCGCGGCGCTGCGAGAGCGCGGTTACACGGTCACCGGTTCGGACGAAAATATTTATCCGCCGATGTCGACGTTCCTGGAGAGCAAGGGCATTGCGCTCCGTCAGGGGTATCGTCCCGAAAATATTCCGGCCGAGGCCGAAATCATCGTGATCGGAAACGCCATGACCCGCGGCAATCCCGAGGTGGAGGCCGTCCTGAACCGGAAGCTGTATTACGCGTCACTGCCGGAAGTGCTGAAACAGTTTTTTCTCCGCGGCCGGCACAATCTCGTCGTCACCGGCACGCACGGAAAGACGACCACCACTTCCCTCCTGGCCTGGATCATGACTTCAGCGAAGCTCGATCCCAGCTACGTCATCGGCGGGATCCCGAAAAATCTCGGGCAGGGCGCGCGCTTCAACGACTCGAAATATTTCGTGATCGAAGGGGACGAATACGATTCGGCCTTTTTCGACAAGCGCTCAAAATTCGTTCATTACCTGCCGGAGTTGTTGATCGTAAACAACATCGAGTTCGATCATGCGGATATCTTTCGCGACCTCGACGAGATCAAGCTCAGTTTCCGCAGGCTGCTCAATATTGTGCCGCAAAATGGCATGGTGCTCCTGAACGGCGATGATCCTAACTGTGTGGAGGTCGGGCGTCATTGCCTCGCGCAGCTCCTGGAAATTGGGTTTTCGCCCAATTGCGGGCAGCAAATCCGGGACGTCGCTTATTCTTCCGAAGGATCGAGCTTCACCCTGGGCAGTGATGAATTCGAGGTGCCGTTGGTCGGAGAGTTCAATGTGCGCAATGCCGCCATGGCGATTTCGGCCTCGCGCTTCTATGGCATTTCGCCGGAGGATATCCGCACGGCGCTGAAGCAATTTCAGGGGATCGCGCGGCGGCAGGAGGTGCGCGGCGAAGCGGGCGGGGTGAAAGTGATCGACGATTTCGGGCATCATCCGACCGCGATCCGCGAGACGCTGCGGGCACTGCGGCAGCGGTATCCGGGCAGCCGGTTGTGGGCTATTTTCGAGCCGCGTTCGAATACGACCCGGCGCGCGGTCTTCCAGCAGGAGCTGCCCGACGCGTTGAAACTGGCGGACGGCGTTTTCATCTCGCAAGTGGCGCGTCTCGACCAGCTCCCGGAAGCGGACCGGCTGAATCCAGCGGCGGTGGTGGCGGCGATCGCGGAATCAGGCCGGCCGGCTTTTTACGAGCCGGATGTGGCCCATATTCTGGACCGGTTGGTCCCCCTGCTGAAGCCGCCAGATGTCGTCGTTGTTTTCAGCAACGGCGGCTTTGACGGGATTCACGGAAAGTTGCTCGAAAGATTGAAACAGGGATAGCGGTGGGAAGGCCTGTCATCCCGAGCCGCGCAGACCGGGATCGCGACCATGGGAGGAGCGCCGACCTCACGAGCGCTTAACCGCTCCCGCGAGGTGTTAGACGTGCTCGTCAAGTTACGCGCGCTGTCCCCAGCGTGGCACAATCTCCGGGAGGGAGGTCCCTCGCCGTCTGCGCGGCTCGGGATGACAACGGTTGCGTTGGCGCGTTGCGTCAGCCGGGCTTATGACGTGTGATCGTGCACAATGCGCCAGCCTTCCGACGTGCGCCGGAAGAGCAGGGTAAAGCGCCCGTGCGGTTTGTCCTTTTGGCGGACCAGGCCCCAGCGGCCGCTGACCATTGCGGCGTCGTTGCCCAGACCCGTGATCTTCAGCTCCGAGAAGGTGAGCGTCCCCTTTTTCTCGCGGCTGTCGTATTTCTTCCGGTAGCGATCGCGCACGGTTTGCCACCCTCGAGTGAGTTGATCGCCCGCGACAAACTCGGTCGCGGCGGAGCGGGCGTAGCCCTTCATAAAGCCATCGATATCGCCGCGGTTCCAAGCCGTGACCTGGGCCGACAGCACCGTGCGGATTTCCGCCTCGTCCCTCGAACCGAGCCGCGAGCTTTCTGCGGCCGCGAATAATACGGGGTTAATTAGGCCGGCGATTGCGACCGCTATGATCGCTCTGTGGCGAAACGGACGAATCATGCTCTTCAATGGACGTTGGGTGTTGAGCGTTGGACTTTCTGCCTTTTAGAGACACCGCTTGCCGATGGCGATTCGAAATGTCATTCAGGCTTCCCTGGAAATCCTGGAAAATCGACCTTTCCCAGAGGGAACGGGGTTGACCGCACCCCCTTGACCTATTACATAAAACCCGTGCTCCGGCTTTTCTGCATAGCAGCGCTGTCTCTTGCAGCGTTCAGTTCCAGTTTCTACCCAGCGCTGTTGGCTGCTCAGGCCGCTCCAGCAGAGGCCGCGGCGCCTCCTCCGGCCGCGCCGCCTGCTGCGGGTGCACCGCCTGCTGCGGGCGCTCCCCCCGCTCCGGCTGCGGGGGACAAGATGGTGACGTTACAATATCCCAATAGCGACGTCGCCGATGTGCTGCACCTCTATTCCCAGCTGACCGGCAAGAAGCTGGTCATGGATAATTTCGTCCAAGGCAAGGTGAACATCTTTCTGAACCGTCCGGTTCCTCGCGATGAAGCCATCAAAATCATCGAGATGAATTTGCTCATGAACGGCTACTCGCTCGTGCCGGCGGAGAACGACATTGTGAAGGTGATCGGCACCGGGAAAAACCCCCGGGGCGCGGGCGTCCCCATCATCTCGGACGATGCGGACATCCCGGCCGGCGACCACATCATCAGTTTTGTGTTTAAACTGCGTTATGCCGATCCGCTCGAGCTCCAGCAGGTGCTCGGACAGTATCTTTCGCCGCCTCAGACTTTCACTTCGTTTCTCGCCCTGCCCAAGTCGTCGAGCATCATCGTAACCGAAAACTCGAGCACGATCCGGGCGCTCGTTCGGATCATCGACCAGGTCGACATTCCGCCAGCCGAGGTGGTGAGCGAGTTCATCAAATTGGAGCGGGCCGATGCGACCAAGGTGGTCGAGATGCTGAAGGAAGTTTTCGACAAGGGAGCTCAGCCTTCGACTCCGGGTGGCGTGCCGCCCGCGCAGCCGAACGCGGCTGGGGTGAAAGGTGTTCGTCCCGTCGTCCCCGGGGTGGTCCCGGCGCCTACTAAAGAGGAAGCGGAGCTTGGGGCGCTCACGGCACTCTCCGAGGACTCCATCGTCGTCGGCAAGATTAAGATTGCTGCGGATGTACGGACGAACCGGATTCACGTGATCACGCGTCCGATCAACATGCCGTTTGTGCGCAAGCTGATCGCGGAGTTCGACGCGAACGTCGAATTCGGCAAACCGATTACACGTCCGCTTCGCTACATCTCCGCGTCCGACATCCTGCCGGTTTTGGTGCAGGCGTTGACGGAGCCGGGCACCAATCAACAGGGTGGCGGAGAAACTTCGAACCCGGCCGCGGGGGCGAACACGCAGCAACCGCGGTCGCGGCCGACTTCAAACCCGGGCGGATTCGAAAATGGCGGGTCATCGGGTTCGAGCTCCGGCGGCCAGAATTTCTCGGAAGAACTATCCACCCAGGCGGTTGATACCACGCCGAAAGCGGTCACGATCGGCAACGCTAAGATCATTTCCGATCAACGCGCCAATTCGATCATTGTCCTGGGTAATCGGGAGGTCGTCGTGAAGGTAATGAAGATCCTCGATGAAATGGACGTGAGGGCACCGCAGGTGGCTTTGAGCACCGTGATTGGCGAACTTCAGCTCGATAAGAACGACGAGTTTGGGGTCGACTATTTCGGAAGGGCTAAAGAGTCCGTGAGCGGTGTTATTACTTCCCGGAACAATTCGCTCAGCACCCAGCTGCCGCCATCGGAATTAGGGGATAACGGCTTTCCGACGAATAACGGTCTCAATGGGGGGATATTGGACCCCGCGAACATCCTTAATTTCAGGCGAATCGCGAACGCGGCTGTGGGCGGAACGAATGTCTATCTGGCCGCCGGAAATTCTCTCCTGGCGATCGTCAAGATGCTGCATTCGACGGGCAATTTTAAGGTGCTCTCGCGACCGACTGTTTTTACAACGAACAACAAGAAAGCCATTATTGCTTCGGGCCAGGAAATTCCGGTCCCGGTCAATACCATTGCAAACGTTGGCGTTAACAATGGAATCGCCCAGCAGTCGAACATTCAATACAAGAAAATTGCCCTGCAGCTTGAAGTGGTGCCGCTGATTAACTCAGAGAAGGAGGTGACGCTCGAGATCCTCCAAAAACTCGACAGCGTCGCGGGTTTCACCCAACTCGAGAATAACAATATCCCCACCATTGCCACGAAGTACATCAAGACCACTGTTTCGGCGCCTAATTGCTCAACCATCGTTCTGGGTGGTCTAATCCAGGACGAGGCACGACGCGACACGAACGGCATTCCTCTCTTGAGCAGGATTCCGGTTATTGGCGCTATATTTCGAAACACGACAAAGGCAAAGACGCGCCGCGAGTTGCTCATTCTCATGCGACCAGAAGTTGCATTGACCAAACTCGATCTCTATCGCCTGCGGCAAAAAAACTCGGACAAGACCCACCTTGGCCCGGAGATCGAGAACGACGATTGTCCCGACTGCCCGAAGCCGGGCGATGGAAAGCAACTTGATCTTCCGGCGCCTGATCTGCCGGGAATGAAGTAGCGGCAGCAGGGGATCTTGACTGTCCCGAGATCGCCGCGGCAACCGCGCCCGGGCGCACCGCAGCCGCGAGATGACATTTCCGGCCACCGTAGTAAGGTTCGCGCGTGAATAGTGCTGTCAGCCAATCGTTGATCAATCTGCTCCTCGCCAGCGGCGTGTCGTCACATGAGGAAGCAACAGAACTCGCCTCGAACTTGAACGGCGGCTCATGGACGAGCCAGGTCCTCGATTCCGGAAAGGTGGACGAACAGCGCTTCCTCGAGGCGATCGGAAATTATTTCCAGGTGCCGGTCATTTCCATCGACGCCAAGAAGATCGAGCGCGCCACCTTGTCGCTTCTCCCGAGCCGTTTCGTTTTCCAGCACCACATCCTCCCGATCGAGATCAAGGACAAGACGACCGTCCTGGCGACCTACGATTTGTTTAACTCAGTTGGACGCCAACTTGCGTCACAACTGCTGAAGGGCCCGGCCGAATGGGTCCTGGTCCCGCGCGGTCAGATTTTGCGGGCGATGAAGACCGTTTACGGCGTCGGCGCCGAGACCTTCGATGAAATCCTGAAGGCGAATCGCTCGTTCGAAAGCACGCAGGATATTGAGAGCTCGACAGACTTGAACGCGGACGATCCGGACGCGTCTGTGGTTAAATTCGTGAACCAGATCATTCGCGAAGCGATCTTCGAGCGCGCGACTGATATTCACGTTGAGCCCCTCGAGGATGATCTGCGGATTCGTTATCGCATCGACGGAATTCTGCACGAAGTGGCCGTTCCGCCGCAGCTGCGCCTCCTGCAAGCAGCCATCATCTCGCGCCTGAAAGTCATGGCGCACATGGACATCGCCGAGCGGCGTCTGCCGCAGGACGGCCGCATCAATCTGACGGCGCACGACCAGAACATCGACGTCCGCGTCTCGACGATCCCGACGGTGAACGGTGAGTCGATCAGCTTGCGTTTGCTTAGCCGCGATCAAACGCAGGCATTCGGTTTCGAACGCCTAGATCTCAGCCCCGCGCACACCCAGATCATGAAGACGCTCCTGGCGCAGCCGAACGGGATCATTCTGGTGACCGGTCCGACGGGCTCGGGCAAATCCACGTCGCTTTATTGTTTCCTTAGCAGCATCAACTCGGTTCAGCGCCGGATCATCACGATCGAGGAGCCGGTGGAATATCGGCTGCCCGGGGTGTCGCAGATTGACGTGAAACCGGAGATTGATTTGACGTTTGCGAAGGGTCTCCGCCACATTTTGCGGCAGGACCCGAACGTCGTCATGGTCGGTGAAATTCGCGACGTAGAGACGGCGGACATTTCGATCCGAGCGGCGATGACCGGGCACCTTGTCTTCAGTACGCTCCACACTAACGATGCTGTGGGTGGCATCACACGTTTGATCGATATGGACGTCGAGCCGTTCCTGCTCGCGTCCGTGGTAAAGGCATTTATTGCGCAGCGGCTTGTGCGCACGATCTGCCCGCACTGTACCCAGCCGGTGGACTACCCCCGTGAGTATCTGGCTGAGATTGGCATTTCGCCGGATCTGGGCACGCGGTTTCAGAAGGGGGCCGGGTGCGAAAATTGCCGGCAAACCGGGTATCTGGGGCGACTGGCCATCTACGAAATCTGCGTGGTGTCGGAGCCGTTGAAGAAGTTGATCATGAAGAAACGCGATGGGGGCGAGCTTAAACAATGCGCGATCGCGGAGGGGATGTTGACGTTGCGACAAGATGGTTGGCGTCGAGTCGGCGAGGGAAAAACCACGATCGAAGAAGTGGTCCGGGTCACTCAAACTGACGAAGTGATGGCGGAGACCGAAGTGCAAAGCGGTCCCGCCGTGGTGGGCGAAGCCCCCATGGTGCTCAGCTAGGCTCGGCCAAGCGCGACTCTTTTGGATTAGATCGAGCGCTCGAGTTTCAGAGCGTTCCTGCAAAAATCGACGAGACCGGTCGGTTTCGGTAGCAGCGAGAATACGCGATTTCGCGTTGGCATCTCGCCGATGACCCCAAAAACCACCGCCTGGAAGCCGATGCTGCGGACAAAGCGCATTGACTTGCCGGGCCGGGAAAGTCATAAACGGCGCGTTTTTGGCCGATGCTATGAAAATAAATTTACATTCCGGAATAAGGCTGGCCTTTGCGGCAACGATCCTTGTCGCAGTCGTTCTTTGCAGCGCGAGCTATCTCTCTTTGTCGCCTCGGAAAGCCGGGGCTCGAACACTTACGGAGGCGAGCGAAAAGGGGGAGAGCGACATGCCGCCGCCCGGCTTTTTGAAGAGGCGCTGGGGCACGGGCACGGCGGCGGACCAGGCCAGCCAGGGTCCACTCACTCCAAGCGCGATCTCCAACTGGATTCCGATCGGTCCGACGCAACTCACCGATGTAGGTGTGAACACCATTCTGGAGCCGAGCCTCGGCCGGGTGAACTGTGTTGCGATTGCGCCGAACGATCCGAACCGCCTCCTGGTCGGAGCCGCGAGCGGTGGGGTCTGGTTGAGCACTGATGGCGGCCAGAATTGGAGTCCCCGCACGGATAATCTTCCCGTGCTGGGCGTGAGCGATATCGAGTTCGCGGCCAGCAACGGTAACATCGCGTACATGGCGACGGGGGACGCGAACGCGTTTGCCACGCCGAGTATTGGCGTTTACAAATCGACCGATGGTGGCGTGAGTTGGAACGCGACCGCGCTCACGTTCAATCAGGTCGACTTTCGGATTATCACGAAACTTGCCGTGGATCCGACCAACCCGAACATCGTCTACGCGTCCGAGCACAACGGCATTTTCAAGACGACGGATGGCGGAGCGAGCTGGCAGCCCATCAACCCTTCGGGAAGCGCTGGTGGCGATTTTCCGATGTATGATGTGAAGCTTCGTCCGGGCAATCCGGCCGTCGTTTACGCGATGAGCAAGGACGGCGCCTTTCGCCGCTCGACCAACAGCGGGTCGTCCTGGGGTCCGATCCCGCCCGGCTTGCCGGCTTCCTCTGCAGTGCAGCGTTGCCAGATCGCCGTCTCGCCGAATGACGCGAATGTTGTTTATGTGATCTGCAGCGCCCGGGGCACGAATGGTCTCAACGGAGTCTACCGTTCGACGGACGGCGGCAGTTCGTTCAGCGCCACGGCCGGAACGGGCGGTGCCCTTTCCGATTTCGGCAACCAAGCCACCTACGACATGTCTATTACGGTCTCACCGACGAACTCGTCCGAGCTTTACATCGGCGGTGTGTCGCCTCTGCGCTCGACCAACGCCGGCGGGAGCTGGACGCCGATTACCGGGTTGGAAGGGGGCATCACTCCCGGCCTGACCATTACCCACGTGGATGTGCACGATCTTCAGTTTGCCGGTGGCTCACTTTACGCCTGCACCGACGGTGGCTTGCATCGCACCAATGACATGGGGGCGCATTGGACAGATCTGAGCCAGAAATTGCAGATCGCGCAGATCTACCATTTCAGCATCTCCAACCAGAACGGCGGGCTGGTTTATGCAGGCGAACAGGATAACGGGTTCAACCGGCTCTTTAACGGACGATGGGAACACGTGCGCGCCGGCGACTGGGGTCAGCCGCTCATTCATCCCCAATCGATCGACCTGGTTTTTGCCGGGAGTAATGGTGGCAATTTCAAAACCGTGGATGGATTCCAGAATTTCTTCATCCCACTCGATATCGCGAGCGAGCCTTCGCGGTTCCCCGGCGCGGCCTTTGCCGTTGATCCCAATGATTTGCGGATCGCTTACGCGGGTCTTCGGAATATCCATCGGAGCGATACCTTCGGCGACAACGGCAGCTGGAGCCCGCTGACGAATTTCACGGACAACATGGTAGTCCACGCAATTGCAGTGGCACCGTCGAATCCTCAGGTGATCTATGCCTCGCGTGGCGATGACCTGGGCAATGGGATGATGGTTCGGAGCATTACCGGCGGGAGCAATTTCGGGAATATCAGCGGCAACGGTTTGCCCAACAAGATCGCAACCGGTATTGCGATTGACCCCGCGAATCCGGACCGTGTTTGGGTGGCCCTCGAAGACTCGCAAGGCAACGTCGTTTACTTCAGCCAGAATGGCGGCGCCTCCTGGTCAAATTACTCGGGCAGTCTGACGACGTTCTCGGCCCACACTATCGTGGCCGAAAGAGGCTCGCAGGGTGCCGTCTATGTGGGAACGAACGCCGGAGTTTTCCGGAGGGACAACAGCTTGCCCGATTGGGAACCGTTCAACACTAACCTGCCGAATGTGAGCATAAGCGATCTCCAGATTAATCCTTCCAGCGGCAGGTTGAGGGCGGCGACCTACGGTCGGGGCGTGTGGGAAACGCTTTTGCCGGGAACGACCTTGAATGCGCTCCTCAACGTCTCCACGCGGTTGCAGGTCGGCACCGGGGACAACATTCTCATTGGCGGATTTATTCTCCTGGGACCGGGCAACAAGACAGTGCTCTTTCGCGCGATCGGGCCATCGCTCTCTTCGATTCTGCCCGGCGCAATATCGGATCCGACGATCGAGTTGCGCGACGCCGCCGGAACCCTGCTCGGCAGCAACGATAACTGGAAAGTCACCCAAGTGGGTGGAGCCATTACCGGGAACCAATTTTTCGGCATCAAGTCGAGTGGCCTCGCACCCACTCACGACAACGAATCCGCCATCGTGGCGACGTTAGCGCCGGGGAGTTACACCGCGGTGTTGCGCGGTGCGGGCGGCAGCACCGGCATCGCTGTCGTGGAGGGATACGATCTGAGCCACGCGATCGGGAGGGTTGGCAACATTAGCACCAGAGGTTTTGTCCAGACGGGCGATGGCGCGATGATCGGTGGTTTCATTGTAGGCAATCAAACAGCGAGAGTGGTTGTGCGTGCGATCGGACCTTTCCTGGGCCAGTTTGGCGTGCCGAATCCCCTGGCCGATCCGACGCTGGAACTGCGCGATAGCAATGGCGCGCTCCTGGTTTCGAACAACAACTGGAAGACGCGCGATACCGGTGGCAGCCAGCAGGCCGAAATTGAGGCCACGGGTCTGGCCCCAAGTAATGATCTCGAATCCGCTGTGGTGATGACGGTTCCGCCCGGCGGCTATACGGCCATCGTGCGCGGCGCGAACAACGGGACCGGGAACGGGTTGGTCGAGGTTTATAATCTCCAATAGGGGGATTCGTCTCACCGCCCCCGCAGCTCACGGATCGCGGCTCCGTAATCTTTCGTGCGGAAAATTGAGGTTCCGGCTACCAGGACATCCGCGCCGTTTTCGGTCGACAACTTTGCGGTCTGGGCGTTGATCCCGCCATCGACTTCGAGGTGGAGTTTGCCGCCATTAGCATCGCGCCACGCTTTGGCGCGTTTGACCTTTTCCATCATCTCGGGCCGAAACGCCTGCCCGCCGAAACCAGGATGAACGGTCATGACGAGCAGGAGATCGAGGGTCGGGAGATACGGCTCGATCGCTTCGAAGGGCGTGGCCGGATTTAATGCCAGGCCGGCACCGCATCCCGCACCGCGAATAGCGGCCAGGGTTTGCCCCACATCATGGTTTGCCTCCGGCTCCACATGGATTGTGATGGAATTCGCGCCAGCCTCGAAGAAGCGCGGCAGATAATGATCGGCATGCTCGATCATGAGATGGACGTCGAGCGGTAGTTTCGTGTGCTTACGCACGGTGGCTACGACAGCGGGACCGAATGAAATGTTGTCGACGAAATGGCCATCCATGATGTCGAGATGAAGCCAATCGCTCCCCGCCTCTTCGGCGCGTTGGACTTCGTCTTCGAGACGGGAGAAGTCCGCGGCGAGGATAGAGGGAGCAATGAGGATTTTTTGGTGCGTCATAAGAGGCGTGAGCCGGAAGAAGAAAGAAACGTCCAACGTGCCACGTCCGACGTCCAACGCTCAATTGAAGAGGAAGGAGGCGACGGTTGTTCCCGTGACTGAGGCAAGATTGACTCCATTTCGCCCCGAACCTGAACCGCAGAAAAGGCCACTGCCATTGGACGTTGGACGTCGGACGCTGAGCGTTGGACGTTCCGGCGGCAGGCCGGCCCCGCCAGCTTTCCCTTGACGCGGAGAGAGTCCATTTCTAGATACTACCCGGTTCAGCCGGTCGTTATCGCGCTCGCACGCATGGTGCTGTGCAGATCGAAGTCAGGACGCGCTTCCGACGGACTGGATAGTGCGGTGCAGCGACCAATTTAAAGGCTAAATTCATGTTCAACGGACTTTTCGGCTGGTTATCCAGCGATATCGGGATCGATCTCGGCACGGCCAATACCCTGGTTTATGTAAAGGATCAGGGCATCGTCCTGCGCGAACCATCTGTCGTCGCGGTGCAGGCAGGCACGAACAAAGTGCTGGCGGTGGGCGACGAAGCAAAACGGATGCTCGGGCGCACCCCTTCGAACATCGTGGCGGTGCGTCCCCTGAAGGATGGCGTGATCGCGGATTTCGAAGTGACCGAAGCGATGCTCCGGCATTTCATCACCAAGGTGCATGGCCGCCGGGTGCGCGCGAGGCCGCGGGTCGTGATCGCGGTACCGTCGGGAATTACCGAGGTGGAAAAGCGCGCCGTCCGCGAATCGGCCACGCACGCCGGTGCGCGCGAAGTTTATTTGATCGAAGAACCGATGGCGGCGGCGATCGGCGTGGGTCTTCCCGTGCAGGATCCGGCCGGCAACATGATTATCGACATCGGGGGCGGCACGACCGAGGTGGCTCTCATCTCTCTTTCCGGTATTGTTTTCAGCCGCAGCGTGCGCGTGGCGGGCGATGAGCTCGATGAAGCCATCGTGCAATACATGAAGCGCGCCTACAATTTGATGATCGGTGAACGCACCGCGGAAGAGATCAAGATCAAGATCGGTTCCGCCTACCCGAGCGAGAAGGAAACCAGCGTGGAAGTGAAAGGGCGCGACCTCGTGGCGGGCCTGCCCAAAACACTCATGATCACCTCGCAGGAAGTCCGCGAGGCCCTGCTCGAACCGATCTCGACCATAGTCGATTCCGTCCGGATAACCCTCGAGCGTTGCCCGCCGGAATTGTCCGCCGACCTGGTCGACCGGGGGTTGGTGCTGGCGGGAGGTGGCGCTTTGTTACGTGGATTCGATAAACTTTTGAGCGAAGAGACCGGTTTGCCTGTCCATGTTGCGGAAGATCCGCTGAGCGCCGTCGCCGAAGGAACGGGCAAATGCCTCAATGAACTTAAATTTTTGCGTCAGGTGGCCTCATCCGATCGCAATTGGCGCTGACAATTTCGGATTTCGGAAACCGGATTGCGGAAAGAACGGTGAGACGACCTTGAGCAGTTCCTCGATCTTTCCGCAATCCGCTATCCTCAGTCCGCAATCGCGATGAATCGCACCAGCATTATCGCCCTGGGCATCTTCGCGGCGATCCTGGCTTATTTTCTGAGCTTCGGAGCCGACAGCACCCGCCGTCTCCAGGCCGGATTTTACTCGCTGGTCTCGCCCTTTCTGAAGACCGGCTCCGGGATCCAAAAGTCGATCACCTCGGTCAGCACGGGCTTGAAAACGCTGGAGGAAGTGGAACGCGACAACGCCGAGCTCAAGGTCGAGAACCGGTCGCTCAAGGCGACGAACCAGGCGTTGCGCGATGTGGAACACGAAGTAAACCGGTTGCGGCGCGCTCTCGCTTACCGTGAGCGTTCGGTCTTCAAGCTCGTGCCAGCGGAGATCGTGGCCCGCGACTCCTCCACGTGGTGGCGCACGGTCACGATCAATCGAGGAAAAAACGACCGGATCGAGCCGGAGATGCCGGTCGTGACGGACGAAGGATTGGTCGGCAAGACGACCACGGTCGCGGCCGACATCGCGATCGTCCTTTTGATCTCGGATGAGAACTGCCGGGTGGCGGCGACGGTGGAAGGCACCAAGGAACAGGGGATCGTTTCAGGCGAACGCGTGAGCAGTTCGGTCACGCCGCTGCTGGACCTGAATTTTTTGACCAAGCAAGCCAACCTGGAACCGGGGAGAAAGGCCTACACTTCGGGCGTAGGCGGCGTTTTCCCGCCAGGGCTTCTGATTGGGCTCGTGCAAAGCTTTCGGGCGCGGGAGCTTGATGGCCAGGCGCGGCTTGCGCCCGCAGTCGATTTGTCGCATCTGGAAGATGTGTTCGTGGTCACGGGAAACAAATGATCTTTTTCGTTCTTCTGCTGGTGCTGACGTTCTTCGCGCAGATCGTGGAATTCTTTCTTCCGCCGCTCGACTGGATGTACAACGCGCGCATTTATATCGTGCCGGTGATCGTTTTCTACGGCGCCATGGCGCTCCCTTTCCCGCTGGTGCTGGCGTTGGCAGGCTTCGCGGGATTCCTTCTCGACGCGGTGACGGTGCAGGCGCTGGGGCCGCGGGTTGAAATATCGGTCGGATGGTCAATACTCCTGTACGCCGTGCTGGCGTCCATTATGCATGGCCTGAGGCCTTTGTTTATTCGGGGGCGCTGGGAAGTGCATTGCGTTATGAGCGGAGTCTGCACGTCGGCGATTCTGCTCTCTCAATATCTCATGATTGCTTTTCGGCGCGGCTCCCTCTTCTTCAACCGGGAAGCCTGGTGGCAAATCGCCGGGCCGGGCGTGCTCGCTCTCCTGATGGCGCCGCTCGTTTTCTGGCTGTTGCACTCGTTAGGAAGGCTGACGGCTAACCCGTACCTTCCGGAAGCGGAGAGCTACGAATGAATTATCAGCGCCCTAATCCCCGCTGGCGTTTGCAGTTTCTCGCCCTGCTCTTCCTGGCCGGAATAGCCGGCCTCCTGGGCAAACTCTGGTACGTCCAGGTCGCGCACGGACCGGAATGGACCAAACAAATTCGGGGAAGTTCGGAAGCAACGGTGCGCATTCCCTCCGTGCGCGGTGAGATTCGGGATCGCAACGGAGTGACGCTGGTGGCGAATCGCGCCAGTTACGCCGTGGACTTTTATTTGCCGGAAATGGTGAAGGGCTATCGCGAGCGGCTGGGCGCGCCGCCCACAACGGAATATCGCAGCACGATCAACGGCATGCCGAAAGACCTGAAGGAGCCGGACATTGTGAAAATCGTGAATACAGGCGTGGTGCCCCGGCTCGACGATCTTGATTTGGCGCGAAATTACAACGCGGACCAGCTGCAGCGACATTTCCGGACCAACACCGAAGTCCCGTATTCCTACATCAAGGACATCGACTTCCCCACCATGGCGAAGTTTTCCGAACATGATGTCGGTTTGCCCGGGGTCGACATTACCATCAAACCGGTCCGCTCGTACGTGTTCGGCGCGCTGGCCTCGCATCTCCTCGGCTATGTCGGCGCTCCGGATGACACCAATAAAGATGAGGCGAAGAAATTCACTTTTTTCCAGCCGGATGTGGAAGGGAAATCCAACGTCGAGAAAGCGATGGATGAATACCTGAAGGGAAAGCCGGGCGTTCGTTACATGCGCAAGAATGCGAAGGGACAAATTGATGGTGTCCTTCGAGAGGAACCGCCGCAGGCGGGAGGGAACGTCAATCTGACGATCGACGCGCGCATTCAAATGATCGCCGAAGAAGCGATCCGGTCGGTGGGACGCGGGGCTGCCGTCGTGGTCGATCCGAATAACGGAAATATTCTCGCCATGGTTTCAGTCCCGTCATTCGATCCAAATACTTTTATTCCGAGCATCAAACTCAAAGATTGGGAGGCGCTGCGCAAGGATGAGGCGAATCCGTTGATCAACCGGGCGGTCAGCGCGTTTCCTCCCGGCTCGACCTTCAAGCTCGTGACGACGCTGGCCGGGCTTCGGAAGGGCCTGGCCATGCAACATTTCAACTGCGGCGGCGGCGTCAGTTACGGCGATCACTTTTTTCACTGCTGGATTAGCGAAAAGGGGGGGAGTCACGGAACGCTCGGTATCGCCGACGCGATCAAGGTTTCGTGTAACTCGTTCTTTTATCAATTCGGCAACGCGGCTGGGATCGACGCCATTGATGAAACGGGCGAGTCGCTCGGCCTGGGCCAGGCGTCCGGGGTCGAGATCACGAATGAGTCTCCCGGCGTGCTGCCTGGTCCGGAATGGATGCGCATCCATTATCCGCGCGAACGGTGGTCCTCCGCCTACACTGCGAACGTTTCCATCGGTCAGGGATACGATCTGGTCACGCCGCTCCAGCTTGCGATGGTCTATGCCACCGTCGGCAACGGCGGCGTCTCCTATTATCCGAAACTCGTCCAAAGCGTCACGGACGCTCAGGGCAAGCCGATCTTGAACGCGAAGGGCGCTCCGGTGGTTTCCTCTGCGCCCAGGGTCCACCGCGATCTCCGTTTTGATTTCGACGCGAAACAGATTGAACTGGCCCGGCGCGGTCTCTGGAAAGTTGTGAATGAGGATGGCGGCACGGGTGGGAAAGCGCGTTTGAGCGGCGTTCAGGTTGCCGGCAAGACCGGGACCGCGCAGGCGATGACGGAAGGGAAGAAGGACACGATCGCTTGGTTTGCCTGCTTCGCGCCCTACGATCAGCCGAAGTACGCGATCGCCGTCATGGTGCAGGGCGGAGAGCACGGGGGATCCGTCGCCGCCCCGATCGCCACGCGCATTCTCTCCCGAGCTCTGGCCATGGACGAAGGAACTTACGACGCGCAAGTCGCCTGGCTCGCGCCGGCGCACAAGGCCAACCCATTCCAGATGATTGCAGCCGTCGATTTCAAGGATACCAATCCGAAGCTGACCACGGACGACGAAGAGAACCTCGATGGATCCACTAATACCGACATGGCGGTTACCAACGCCAATCCGGATCTCGAACTGGAAGCCGATGCCAATGGGCGCGTCGCCGGCCAGAAGCGGGTCCGCGTCGTCGCTCCGGCCCCAACACCTCCACCTCGCAAACCCAATTTCTGGGAAAGACTTTTCGGTGCGCGTCCGAAGGCGCCGCCACCCACTCCTCCGCCCGTGCGCAAGCCGCCGGGCCGCAGATAAACCTCTTGATCGAAACCTGGAGCAAACCACAACGGCCTGCCTCGGATGATGATCTCAAAACCTCTCCCCGCTTATGATCGAAAAGGTGAAACGCATTTTAGGTCTTGGTTCGCCCAAAACCGGCAACAAATTGATAGTCAGTGTCGAGAAACTGGAGCGCCGCGTCGCCCTGCTCGAAAACGGACGTCTCGAAGAATATAACGTCGAACGAAACAGCACCCGCAACATTGTCGGCAGCGTCTACAAGGGCAAAGTTAAAAACATAGAGATGGGTTTGAAGGCGATGTTTGTCGACATCGGCTTCGAAAAAAATGCGTTCCTCCATTTTTGGGACGCCATCCCCGCCGCGCTCGACAGCGGTATCGAGGAAATCGATCGGCCGAAGGATCGCCGGCCGAAAAAACGGATCACCGCCAAGGACATTCCCAGCATTTATCCGATCGGCTCGGACGTGATCGTGCAAGTGACCAAAGGCCCAATTGGAACGAAGGGCCCGCGGGTCACGACCAATCTGAGCTTCGCCGGGCGCTATCTGGTTTTCATGCCCTACAGCGACCGCAGCGGCATCTCGCGGAAAATTGAGGATCCTAAAGAGCGGGAACGACTCCGCAAGATCCTGCGGGGTTTGGAAATCCCGGAAGGTATCGGTGTCATTATTCGCACCGTCGGTGAAGGCCAGCGGGCCCGGTATTTTGTCCGCGATTTGAGTTTCCTTATCGAGCAATGGGCGAAGGTTGAGCAGGCCATCCAAACCGAGCCGGCACCCTGTCGGGTCTTTGAGGAGCCGGATTTGGTGGATCGGACCGTCCGTGATTTTCTGACCGACGAGATCGACGAGGTGATCTGCGACGATCAGGTGGCCATCGATCGAATGAATGAGATGGTGGGACAGATTTCAAGACGCGCGCGCAGCCGCATCAAGCTCTACGATAGCGCAGCCCCCATCTTCGAGAATTTCGGGGTGCAGAAACAGATCGACGACGCATTTCATCGCCAGGTCTGGTTGAAATGCGGCGGTTATATCGTGATCGACGAAACCGAAGCGCTCGTCGCGATCGACGTAAATACGGGCCGGAACAAAGGCGGTCGCGACGTCGAGAAGACAATTCTGCAAACCAACCTGGAAGCGGCCGACGAAATTGCGCGGCAATTACGCCTGCGCAACGTCGGTGGCCTGATCATCGGCGACTTCATCGACATGAAGAACCGGAAAGATCAGCAGGCGGTTTATACCCTGATGAAGGAACGGCTCAGACGGGACAAAGCCAAGACGCATGTCCTCCCGCTCTCAGCCCTCGGCCTCATGGAAATGACGCGGCAACGGGCCCAGGAAAGCCTCAGCGATTCGATCTACGAGAATTGCCCGTATTGCCAGGGCCGGGGTGTGGTGAAAACCTCGATGACGACGAGCGTGGAACTGCATCGCACCCTTAATACGGTAATGCGTAAGTACCAGGAGAGTGTGCACGATTTCCGGGTGATTTTGAATCCGGACGTCCTGAAGCGCTTGAAAGAGGAAGACGAAGAGTTTCTGGTGGAGCTGGAGCGCCGTTATGCGGGTCGCCTGATGTTTAGGGGCGATCCAGCGTATCACCACGAGAAATTCACCATCACAGACGCCAATAACGGGGCAGAATTAAAGCCCTAAATAGAGGCGTAAAAAGTCTGCAAGAATATCTTGTCAACCCAGAATCCCCATGTCACAATCCCCACTGTAGAGAGATGCCTCGCGACTTTTAGGAGCGTGGTGTTGACTCGCATGCTGGACTTTAACCTAACCACAACAGGAGAAACAAAATGAAAAAGCTAATACTTAGCGTAGCCGCACTGGTGGCCCTCAGCGGGGCCGCTTTCGCTGGAACTCAGACATACTCGAAAGAAACAGCGACCACACCTCCGCCATGCCCGCAGTGGTATGCGGATAGCGAATTCAACCTGAGCCTTTCCGGTGTCTATGCGTTCAGAGGCAGCGACGACAATGCTTTTAACGTCGGCTGGGACAACGGCTGGGGTGGAGCAATCGACGCCAAATACTTTTTCCATAAGTACTTTGGTCTCGGCGTGCAGGGTTTTTACATTGGCGTTAACCGGGACGACAACAATAATCTCGTCCGGCTTAATAATGATGATGACTCCGCGGGCGGTGTCGTTGGCACCTTTACTCTGCGGTTTCCAATGAACTGCTCGCGATTTGCCCCGTATGTTTGGGTCGGTGGCGGTGGAATATGGGGCAGCTCAGAGAGCCTCTTAGTGAATGCAGTTGTTACGAGAACCAACGAGGACGACGGAAGGGCTATGGGCCAGGTCGGCGGTGGTTTCGAAGTTCGTTTCACCCCGCATTTCGGTTGGCAGAACGATTTCAGCTGGAATGTAGTCGACGGTCCGCACAACAACTTCGGGATGGTCCGTTCCGGTCTTAACTTCGCGTTCTAATTAACGCCGAATAATTCAACAAGACGCCGGGAACACTGTATGTGTTCCCGGCGTTTTTTTTGGCTGATTGAGCAGGGATGCGCCTCTCTCGACGCGCTTCGATGACAGCCCATTGCGAAACCGGACAGGCGAACGAAATTGTCCCCAATGTCGTTTGCCCCATTCCTAAATAATCTTCCGCTGCAGAAATCCCGCCTGCTTCAGCGCTTTGCGGATTTGATTGCGCCCAAATCCGACACGGAATTTGAGGCTCTGGCGCAGGAGTCGCGCGCCCTCACTCTGCAGAATTTCGGGCGAACCATGCGACTTTTCGCGCCTCTTTATCTTTCCAACGAATGCATCAACAACTGCCGTTATTGTGGTTTTTCGCGGGATAATCCCATTCTGCGCGTCACCCTTGGCCTCGAGGAGGTCATGCAGGAAGGAAAGTTCCTGGCGGGCGAGGGATTCCGGCAGGTCCTCCTCGTGGCGGGGGAACACCCGAAGTTTGTCGGCCAATCCTATCTCGCGGATTGCGTGCGGGCGCTGGCGCCAGATTTCCCTTCCATTTCCGTCGAAGTAGGCCCCATGGAGACGGCCGATTATGTTCCGATCGTCGAGGCGGGCGCCGAGGGCTTGGTGGTCTACCAGGAAACGTATGACCGCGAAATTTACGCCCAGATGCATACCTCGGGGCCAAAACGTGATTTCAACTGGCGGCTCGACTGCGCGGAGCGCGGCTACGATGCCGGCTTTCGCCGCCTGGGAATTGGAGCGCTCCTTGGATTGGCCCCATGGGAGCAGGAAGCGATTGGGCTGGCCGCCCATGTCGAATACCTGCTGAAACGCTGTTGGCGGGCGCAGATTACGGTGAGCCTGCCGAGATTACGTCCTGCCGCCGGCGAATTTCAGCCGGCTTTCTCGATAACGGATCGCGAACTCGCCCGATTGATTTGTGCGTTGCGGATCACTTTTCCTCAGGTGGGAATTGTCTTGAGCACACGGGAACGAGCTGCTTTGCGCGACGTTTTGGCTTCGCTTGGTGTCACCATGATGAGCGCCGGCAGTCATACGGAGCCGGGCGGCTATACGCGCCAGGGCGTGAGCTCGCTCCATCGCACCGTGCGCGGGCGCATAGTCCCCGAGGACCAGGCTGGGGAAAATATCTTGGCCACGGGTCAATTCGATATCAGTGATGAACGGTCCCCCGCGGAAGTGGCCGAGGCTCTTCGGCGTCGGGGATTCGAACCGGTTTGGAAAGACTGGGATGCCGCGCTCCTCACCTCGTGAAGATTTGGATAAACGGTAACGCCACCGAGGTAAATGGAGTGACGAATGTCGCCGAGCTTGCGGCGCATTATGGACTTCAACCAAAGACAGTGTTGATCGAGCACAATGCGACCGCCTTGCGCCAGCGCGAGTGGAAGGATTCTCCTCTCGCCGAAGGCGATCGAATCGAAGTCGTTCGGGTGGTTGCCGGCGGCTAGAATCTGGCCGGCACCGCGCCGGAATCAGCCAACCCGCTTTACCACCACGCGCATCCCGTCCGTTTGAATCACGGTGACAGGCGTCTCGGCGGAGATGAATTCGCCTTCGGTTACAACGTCGACGACATGCTCAGCGAAACGGGCCTTTCCGCTGGGCCGCAGCGTGGTGAGAGCGGCGCCTTCCATCCCGGGGGTCAACGCGAGCGCCATGGCGAATTCCCGGGGAGCGCCGGCCAGGGACGGACCGGGCGGATTGGCCGTCATGAGCGCAAACCGGCGATAAATACTGGTGCGGGGGAGATAGCGCGCGAGAACGATGATGGCGATGACCGCGGCCACGAGCGCCAGAAAGAGGTTACGCAGCGGAACTGCAATCATCTGGCCCGTGGGAAAAAACGTTTCCCCGGGATAACGATCGACCATGGCCCAGAAAAGCGATCCGAGCATGAGGAAAAGCCCCACCACGCCGATCACAATGGTCGAATGCGCGAAAAATAGGATTTCGATCAGGACAAGGATGGCGCCGAGGACGAACAGCGCGACGACTTCCCAGCCCGCGAGGCCGGCCAAATAATGCCCAAGGAAAAAGAGCGCGAAACAGAAGGCGGCGACAACACCCGGCACGCTCGCTCCTGGAATCTTGAATTCCAGATAGGCGCAAATGATCCCCAGCAGAAGAAGCAATGGCGCAAGCTTCGTGATCCAAAACGCGAGCCGTTCGAAGCCGCTCGGGTCTACTGCAACAAGGGGGCCTTTCAATCCGGCTTTTTGCGCCACGTCCTTCACCGAATCGGCTATTCCGTCGGCCAGGAGCGGCTTGCCATTGATTTTCTCAGTTGCTTCCTGAGCACTCAGGGTCAGGAGCGAGCCTTTTGCATGAATCACGCGGTCGCCGATCTTCACTTCTTTCTCCTTGCTCATGAAGGCTTCGCCCAGATCGGGATTGTGCCCGTTCCGGGTGGCGGAGCTGCGAATGAGGGCGGACCAATAGGAGATCGTCTTGTCGCGCTCGGTGGCGGGGAGATCTTCGCCGGTCGAAAGAACTGGCGCGGCGGCACCGATAGCGCTCACGGGCGACATGTAGATGTGCTGGGTGGCGAGGGCGATCAGCGAGCCGGCGGAACCGGCGTTCGAGTTGATGAAGAGATAGGTCGGGACCGTCGCGTGATTCAGGACGCTGGTAATTTCCGAGGCCGTATCGAGTCGCCCGCCGTACGTGTCCATTTCAAAGATAATCGCTCCGGCTCCGGCGCTCTCGGCAGCTTTTACGGCGCGCCGAAGAAACAGAAGCAGAGGAGGCGAGATCTCTCCCTCCATCGGAACGACCACGGTATCTCCCTTGTGAATCACTTCGCGCGCTTCTGCCAGCCGGGGCAGAGCGGCCAGGCAGACTACTGCGAGGATGGAGCGGAGGAAGCTTCTCATGATGGCCCGGGCGTCTGGTGTGATGACAACGGGTGAAAGCGTGTCTTCTTTGGCGTAATTTGACATCGCTCCGCCTGCCAAACGAGCGAAAAGTAAAACGCGCATGGGAAACATCCCTTCACAAAATATCGAGCAGATCGCGGCGGCCAACGACATCGTTGAGGTGATCGGCTCCTATTTCCCGCTCAAACGCGCCGGCTCGGCCTTTAAGGCGCTCTGCCCATTTCATCAGGAAAAGACGCCGTCGTTCACGGTCAGTCCGCAACGGCAGACCTTTCACTGCTTTGGGTGCGGAGCGGGGGGAAGCGTTTTCCGGTTCGTGATGGATTACGAGCATCTCGATTTTCCCGCAGCTGTCCGCAAACTGGCGGCGCGTGCGGGCGTGCCGGTGATTGAAGAGCGGGGCCTGGGCGGCGACGACGATCGCCAGCACGAGACGCGTCGCACCCTGCTCCAGCTCCATGCCGAGGCCACGGAGTGGTTTCACGAGAACCTGCTCAAGAGCAAAGCTGGCGCGCCGGCGCGCGATTACCTGAAACGGCGGGGGATCGACCGGCGCATCGCCCACGATTGGCAAATCGGATTTGCGCCGGACAGTTGGGACACGTTTCTCAAGTGGGCCATCGATCGCGGTTACCGGCGCCCGCAGATTTTGCAAAGCGGGTTGATCAAGCCGCGCGACGAAACGCAGCCGGATGGAGATGCCTACGATCGGTTTCGCGGCCGGATCATGTTCCCCATTCACAACGACGTCGGTGAAGTGATCGCGTTCAGCGGCCGTGTGCTCGACCAGGAGACTGAAGCCGCCAAGTATCTGAATTCGCCCGAAACGCCGCTCTTCCGAAAAGGACGGGTCCTGTTCGGACTGCACAAGACGAAACGAGGCCTGATCGAGGCGAATTGCGCGATCGTCTGCGAAGGGCAGCTCGATCTCATCACGATTTTCGAAGCTGGCATTACCAACGTCGTTGCGCCGCAGGGAACGGCCTTCACCGAAAACCAGGCGCGAATCCTGAAACGCTTCGTGAACGAAGTCGTTCTCTGTTTCGACGCCGACACGGCGGGACAAAAGGCGGCCGAACGCTCGCTTGATGCGCTCCTCCAAAATAACCTTATCGTCCGGGTTGCGGAAATGCCGGCCGGGGAGGACCCCGATTCGATGATTCGGAAACGGGGTCGGGAAGAGTTTGAGAAGCGCGTCGCGGAGGCGCGCGATTTTTTTGATTCCTGGATCGAGCATGAAGCTGCCGCGACCGACCTTGATTCGCTCGGCGCCAAGATGCAGCTGGCGCGAAAACTCGCCGAGACAGTGGCCCGGGTGCAGGACCCGCTTATGCGGGGAGAGGTGGCGAACAAGGTAACGGCCCGGCTCGGGGTGGCCCGGGTGGATTTCGAGCGACTTCTCTCCAAGCCTGCGCGCGACCGCGGCACGCCCGAAGAGTCTCGGGGAGAAGCAATGGCGCCAACACCCAGCCATGAAGTAGCGATGCTGTGCTTGTTGGCCCTGCGCCATCCGGAGGCGCGCGAATTTCTCCTGGCCCAGGAATGGCGCGAGATGCTTGGACAGACGCCGGATGCGGAGATCCTTGGCCGGGTCCTTGGAACTGACCTGCGCCCGGACGACCCCGCTTCGATCAACGCGTTCATGACGGGCCTTCCGACGGGGGAGGAGGCTCTCGTGTCGTCCTGGATGCTGCAGAAAATGCCGCCGAATGGCTTGGAGGTGGCAAGGGGGTGGTGGAACGGGCTGCGCCAGGCCGTTGTTCGCCGCCAGCTTCAGATTGCGGAAGGCCGGATGAAGTTGCCCCGCCTCACGACCGGCGAAGCGGTCAACTTGCAGAAACAAATTGTTGACCTTACGGAACAACTCCGCGAGCTTTCTCGGTTTTCGTCCGTCCGCGTGCTCGACACCTAAACTGTCGCTAAAGCGGCGGTAGAAATCGAGCCAAAAGCCGACTGGAAATTATAGCAATTCCTCAACAGCATAAACTTTGGCAAAGCACTCGAAAAAACAGGGACGGGGTCGGCCGGCGCTGAAAAAAGCAGCGAAATCCAGACGTATTCCAGCGTCTACAGTGGTGAAGGGAAAAAAGCCTTCAAAGAAAGCGCCATCAACCAAGGCGAAATCGTCGTCTCCTAAAAGCGCGGCTACTCGGAAGGAGAGCGTGTTGCCACGATTACGTAAGGGTTTAAACGGAGCCCATACCCTGGGTTCGGAGGAGATCATGCCGCCCGGGGCGCCCGCGGATGTTCAGACCCGCATCCGTGAGTTGATCAAGCTGGCGAAAGAACAAGGCTACCTAACTTTTGACGATTTGAATGAAGCCCTCCCGGTCGAGGTCACCGATGCGGATGAGCTCGACGCGATTTTGACCCGGCTTCGGCGGATGGAGATCGACATTATTGAAGCCTCCGAGGTGGACCGTTACAAGGACGGCAAGAAGGACCCCGAGGAAGAAGAGGAAGAGAAGCCGGAAGCGAAGCTCGATATTCTCGATGACCCGGTGCGGATGTATCTCAAGCAAATGGGCCAGGTGCCGTTGCTGACGCGCGAGCAGGAAGTGGAGATCTCCAAGCGGATCGAGGAAGCCGAGATCATGGTGCAGCGGCTCATTAACCGCTTTGGTTTCATCGCTCAGGCGCACCTTGATCTCGCCCTTAAATTAACCGAGGGCGGCGAGCGTTTCGACCGCGTGATTCTCGACAAGAAAATCGAGAGTCGCGAACGCTACATGAAGATGCTCCCGCGCCTTTGCAAACAGGTCGAGAAACTGAGCGGATCCATTCGCCAGCAATATTCGACCATCCTGCACGGGCCGGCGCGGAAGGATGCCAAGAAGCACAAGGCCTTTCAGAAATCGGTCGGGTCGCTGCAAAAGCTTTACCCAAAATTTTATTTCAAACAGAAGGTGACCGAGGAGTTTGTTAACCTGGCCGACGAGCAGTTTCATGTCCTGACGCTGCTCCAAGGGGAGATCAGCAAACATCCGCGGGACCATGGCGCCCGGACCCCGCTCGGAATCAAATCGCGCAACCTGGAGAGTTCGCTCTGGCTTTCCCTCGAGGAATACACCGAACAATATCGCGCCTTGAAGAGCTGGCTCCACAAGGCGCTCCGGGCCAAGACCGAGATGGTGGAAGCCAATCTGCGCCTCGTTATTTCCATCGCGAAAAAGTACACCAACCGTGGCCTCTCCTTTTTGGACCTGATCCAGGAAGGAAACATGGGGCTGATGAAAGCGGTGGAGAAGTTCGAGTA
>QHMY01000119.1 GCA_003218305.1 Verrucomicrobiota bacterium | reverse complement strand
TACTCCGTCGGCAACTCCTCATCCAGCCTGTTTGAATGCCCCGACGGTCGTACTCACTGATCCCACAGGAGACCAAGGGACGGGCAATCCACCGCAATCGGACATCCGATCGGTCGCGGTTGGTGAAGATTATACCTACATAGGCTCTCAGCGGCTTGTCTTCGTCCTGAACGTCAATTCCAATTTCAGCACCATGCCTGCGAATCAGGTCTGGCGGGTCCGTTGGACATTTGGTCCGACGACCTATTACGTCGCCATGAGTTCCGACAGTAATTCATTGGTGAATTACGAGTATGGCACCCAGTCGGGGAGTGTAGTTACACCTCTGGGCGGCTTGGAAGCAGGCTCATTCGATACGCAGGGCAACATTAGGCTTGCCATCGCCATGAGCAAAGTGGGCAGTCCCACCGCCGGATCAATCCTCACTGCGGTAAACGGCCTCACCCAAATGAATTTGGGCGGAGCAGTCTTTCTCGGCGAAGACTCAACCAGCAACTCCAGTTATACGGTGAGAGCGCAGGCTGCGGCTTGTGTGCCAATACCGATCCCCGTTACGGGCGGAGTCACCTACATAAAAGGCGGCATGACGTTCAGTCCGAACTACACCACACGAGCGCCCTATATCGGCCAGGACGTTGAGCCCAGTGTGCGATGCGACAAGTTTGGCAACTGCTATGTCGCGGCGATACGCGGTGTGCCGGGCGGAACGGACCTCTGGTATTTTGATGTTCGACCCACCGTAAACGGATTGCCGAACCCCAATTACGATCCATACATGCGCAATCCGCAATACCGGGGTCAGCCGGACATCATTGCGCCTGTCCCTTGCATCAATGATCCGGATCCCTGTTCCGGTACCGTTGGTGCCGACGGTGGGGGAGATGTGGACATCGCCGTCGGTCTGAACACCGAAGCGGTGGAGGATCCCACCAGGCCGCCCACTCTGGCCTACACCAGCCTCGTCCTCGGCAACATCTCGACTCAGCGTTCCACCAATCGGGGCGCCAACTTTACTCAGAATCCCGCCGGCAATATAACTGGCGGCGTGCCGGGAGACGATCGGCAATGGCTGGAGTTCTTCGGTCCCAGCACCGTCTACTTGTTTTATCGGACCCTCGAGCCAGCCATCTCACAGGTTCAGCGTTCGATCGACGGCGGTCTTACCTATGCGAATGCCGCTACGGCGGGAGCCATTGGACAGGCCGGCGGTATCGCGGTCGATCAGAATGACGGCACCGTTTACATCAGTGGCAGTACCGGAGTAGTCGCTACCGGGATACCTCCAGCTCCCGGCCTGCCTCCGTTGACCTACACCGTTCACAACGCGACGGGCTCGGGCAATGACCACCTCTTTTTCACCGTGAAGGTTGCGCCCGATGGAACGGTCTATGTCGCTTATTCCAATGACCACGACGTGTTCATCAAGTACTCAACGGATAAGGGTAACACTTGGAGCTCAGCCATCCGCGTGAGCGATGGCTTGGAAACAAAGACCGCCGTCTTTCCCTGGCTGACTACTGGGCCTGTGCCCGGGACGATCGGGGTAGTTTGGTATGGCAGTGACAAACTTAGTACTATGGACGACTCCGCTGACTGGCATGTCTTCTACGCCCTCGGAACAGACGTAAAAGGCAATGCCACGTTCCGTCAGGTCGAAGCCAGCGACCATGTTATCCATGGCTCAAACATTTCCGAGAACGGATTGGATCCCACGGGGACGAACCCTCCGAACCGCAATCTCGCGGATTACTTCCAAGTCGCTTTCGACCCGACCGGTGCTGCGGTTCTCGCCTACGCGGATGACCATAACGACCTGAGCGGTCACACTTACGTGGCGCGTCAGATCAGCGGGCCAGGAGCTACCGGGGCTGCAATACCGGTACCGGTGGAAGGCAGCGCGTTGCCACCTCCACCGAACCAACCTGTCCCGACATCCGCAAGTGTCGGCGGTCTCCCAGGATCGCAGGTGACCGACTTCCCGAACGATGTTCGCCTCGGAGGCAACCCTGAGACCGGTGGAACGGCGGTTCTTCCGGTGCCCGACCCACTGGATATTCTCTCGGTCCTGTATTCGGCTGAGCCGACTTCCGCCGGAAACCCCGCGCCGCTGTTGGTCACCACCATGAAGGTTTCGGACATGACCACCATCACGCCCAGTTCTAACTGGCGCATGACTTTTACGGCCAATGCGCCGAACTCCGTTCTCAGTCCCACGAACGAATACACTTTTGGCGTTTCTGACCGAGGGGACGGATTCTTTGTTCGGGCGACGACTGATCCTTCGGGCGCTCCGTTGTACGCGTACGGCACGGCGAAGAGAAACTATGACGGCTCGATCACCTACACCGATAAGGGATCAGCCGATTGTGGATCCTTCGACCAAACGGCGAAGACGATCACGATCAAAGTTGCGTTGAGCAAACTGAACGCGCAATTGCCGGTTGGGCATGCCCCGATTGCGCCAGGGTCGGTTCTGACAGGGCTGCGAGGAAGCACCTTTACCACGGCAGGCTCGGGCGCGACGGGCAACAATAAGGCCGATACATCCCGTGGCGGAACACTCTTCACGGTCGCAGTCGGGCCAATCACGCCCTGTGGATTAGTGCCGACGCCAACCCCGAGTCCCTCTGTCACTGCAACCCCGAGCGCAACCGTTACTCCGACAGCCACAGCAACCCCAACCGCTACCGCGACGATTCGGCCACCTACACCGACGATAACGCCAACGGTATCCCCGACCGCAACGGCCACTCCAACGGCTACCACGACAGCCACGCCTACCGCCACGGCAACCATCGTTCCAACGGCGACACCGACGGCTACCGCGACTCCAACCGCTAGTGCAACAGCCGCTCCGACTGCTTCAGCGACAGCAACGCCAGTCCCAACGGCGACTGCGTCAGCAACTCCAAGTTCGACCGCCACAGCTACGGCAACCCCGACGGCAACTGCGGCCGCGACACCAACGCCAAGTCCGACCGCGACAGCTACAGCCACGGCAACTCCAACCGCTACCGCGACAATCCGGCCAACGACACCCACGATAACGCCCACGGCAACACCGACGGCCACCAGCACGGCCACGCCAACCGCTACCGCGACAATCCGCCCAACAATCACGCCCACGGCAACACCAACACCCACGAGCACGGCGACTCCAACGGCTACGGCGACAGCAACGCCTACGGCCACGGCAACAATCGTCCCGACGGCTACTCCCACCGCGACCACCGTCCCCCCCACGGCGACGCCTACAGCTACGTCAACGGCAACCGCGAGCATTCCACCGACCGCCACTCCCACGGCAACAGCAACCGCCACTGCGACAATCCTGCCCACGGCAACGCCTTCTGTCACCGCGACGCCAAGCCCAACGGCAACACCCCCGCTGGCTGCTCAGGCCATTAATCTGTCCACCCGCATGCGGGTTCAGACGGGTGACAATGTCGGCATCGGCGGATTCATCATTACGGGAACCGCGCCCATGCATGTGCTTCTGCGGGCGATTGGGCCTTCGCTGTCGCAATCCGGCGTTCCGGATGTCCTGGCCGACCCGATGCTCGAACTCCACGGGACCGGTGGCTTTGCGACCATCGTTAACGATAACTGGAGGGATGACCCCGCGCAGGCTGCGGCCATTATTGCCACTGGAATTCCGCCGACCAACGATCTGGAGTCAGCTATTGACGTAACGCTAAATCCCGGCTCCTACACGGCAATCGTCAGGGGCAAGAACAACACATCCGGAGTTGGCCTGGTGGAGGTCTACGATCTCAGTCACGGAGTTCCCGCAAAGCTGGCCAACATCAGCACGCGCGCTTTTGTCGCGACTGGCAGCAACATTGTGATCGCAGGCTTTATCCTGGGCGATCACACCGGCGATGACAGAGTGATCGTGCGCGGAATTGGTCCGAGCCTGACAGCCCTCGGTGTGTCGAATGTCCTGGCCAATCCCGCGTTGGAGTTACGCGATCCCAACGGCGCGCTCCTGGTCTCGAACAACGACTGGCAGGATAATCCAGCCCAGGCCGCGGAATTGACCGCAGCCGGGCTCGCGCTCTCAAATCAACTCGAGTCGGGCGTAGCCGCAACGCTGCCGCCGGGGCTTTACACTGCGCTGCTTACCGGAGTGAACAGCGGGACTGGTGTCGGCCTCGTGGAAGTGTACGACCGCGGAGGGCCTTGAGCCGACGGAAAGGCGAGTCACTGGGAAAAGAAAAGGGCATCCCGCAGGATGCCCTTTTCGCACAGATAGCGGTTGGCCGAATTATGGGCAACCCGTCGAATTTGCGGAGTTGCCTGACTTGGCCGCGATTTGGTTGCGGAAGTTGATGTTATCCAGCGTGTTTTGACCTGGTTCATCAAGGATCAACACCACGCTCTGAAGAACAGCGCCAGCCGGAATGGGAGGATGAGCCTGTGCCGGGTCTTGCAGGTTCAAACGATAGGTCGTCCAAGTCGCCGGATTCTGACATGCAGGTGTCCTGGTAGCGTTATTGGACCCGCCAACGAACGAGAAGTTCGAAACGCCCGCCAAGGTCCACGAGACGTTGAATCGTGGTCCACTGCCTACGGTTGTCGCCGTGCTGTCGTTTTTCATGTCGTAGCCCATCGTGTCGCCCGCATTGACCACGACTCCTTTGAGCCCATTTAGCACGGCGCCCGCGGCAACGACCGCATCGATCGGGACATTCTTTTCCAAGCGCAGCCCGAACTTGGTGTTGCCACTGCCTTGGAAGTCTTGGAGCCCGATGTTGCTGGACCACTTGGCGACAGCACCGCCGGTGTGATCGGGATCGAATTCAAAGGTTCGTGAGGCGTTGAAACTTTGGGCTGAGACGGTCGTCGCCAGCATCAGCGCCCCGAGACCAGCCATCGATTTGAGTGTGAGTCTTTTCATAGTGTAATTAGAATATTGGGTTGTTTTGTGTTGGTTCGCTAGGGTGCCAGAGGCACCCGTCGGGGGAGGGGCGAACCCGACAAATCTTGTTTTTCCTCTGCATTAAGGCAAGGAAAAACTATCCTAACTACGTCTTAACCGAATGAACTGGATCGGATTCCCGTAGATTACATGTGGGAAATCACGTTATCGCCGAACTCGGAGCATTTGATCTCGGTCGCGCCTTCCATCAAACGAGCGAAATCATAAGTCACGCGTTTGCTGGCGATCGCCCCGTTCAGGCCTTTCACAATCAGATCGGCGACCTCGTTCCAGCCCATGTAGCGGAACATCATTTCGCCGGAGAGAACGACCGAGCCGGGATTAACTTTGTCCAGGTTGGCGTACTTGGGCGCAGTCCCGTGGGTTGCCTCAAACACGGCGTGGCCCGTGATGTAATTGATGTTTCCGCCCGGCGCGATCCCGATGCCGCCCACCTGCGCGGCCAGCGCGTCGCTCAGGTAATCGCCATTCAAATTCAACGTCGCGATCACGTCGAAATCCTCCGGCCGGGTGAGCACCTGTTGGAGCGTGATGTCGGCGATGGCGTCTTTGATCACAATGCCCGCGCCCGGTTTGCCCATGGGGATCTTGCACCATGGACCGCCGTCGATTTCTTCCGCGCCGAAATACTCCTTCGCAATCTCGTAGCCCCAGTCGCGGAAGGCGCCCTCGGTGAACTTCATGATGTTGCCCTTGTGCACCATCGTCACGCTTTTGCGCTGGTTCGTGATTGCATAGCTGATGGCGCTGTGGATCAGGCGAATGCTGCCCGATCGGCTGACCGGCTTGATGCCGATGCCCACGAGAACGTCATCCTTTTCCGGTGCGCCGACTCGCTTCCAAAAATCCGCTGCCTTTTCCTTGGTGCCGAAGCGAATCTTCTCGAACGCCTTCGGAAATTCCTTTTGGAGAAAGTCGAGGATCTTGTTTGATCCATCCGTGCCCGCGGCGTACTCGATGCCGGCGTAAATGTCTTCCGTGTTTTCCCGGAAGATCACCATGTTGACCTTTTCCGGATGTTTCACGGGTGAGGGGACTCCGGTGAAGTATTGAATCGGGCGCAGGCAGACGAACAAATCGAGCAACTGCCGCAACGCGACGTTGAGCGAGCTGATCCCGCCGCCCACGGGCGTTGTCAGCGGTCCTTTGATGCCTACCAGATACTCGCGAAACGCTTCGACGGTGTCATCCGGCAGCCATTCGTCGAATTTATCCTTCGCCGCCTGTCCCGCGAAAACCTCGAACCATGAGACCTGTCGGCTGCCGCCATAGGCCTTCTCGACCGCGGCATCGAAAACGCGCACGCTCGCCGCCCAAATGTCGGGTCCGGTCCCATCTCCACGGATAAAAGGAATGACCGGCCGATTCGGTACGTTGAGTTTTCCTTTAGAGGTCGAAATCTTGTCGCCCGCAGGCGGAGTAATGTTCTTGTACGGCATAAGGCTGGCACTGTAATACTCAGCGCCCGCCCGGCAAATCGAATCCGCGGGACCGTGGCATGGGGAAAAGCGGGGCCGGCGATTCAGGAGAAAATGGGGAGACTTGAAAGGGTTCGGAAAACTCCGCTTGGCAACAAAGCCCGTCTCAGGTATCAACGGTCCGGTGAGAAAAGAAATATTTGTCTGCGATCGTTGCGGCGCTCGAAAGCGTCTCGATAGTTCGCAACGTCACTGGTGCGAAGACTGCACCTCTGCCTCCCCGGTTGAATTAAGGCCAGCCCGGGATAAGCGGCCTCCGGAACCTGTGCCCGCAAGCCAGACGTTCGGCCGCTGAGCAGGGATTCCCGCGCGGACCAGCCGGAACACCGGATCGCACAGAGAGCGGTCCCGAGTTTTAATCATGGACTACCTGAATCTTGGCGCGACCGGCTTGAAGGTATCGCGCATCTGTCTCGGCGCGATGACCTACGGCTCCAGCAAATGGCGCCCCTGGGTGCTCGATGAAGAAGCCAGCCGGCCCCTGCTCAAACAGGGGCTGGAAGCCGGGATCAATTTTTTCGATACGGCCGATATGTACTCGTTAGGCGCGAGCGAAGAGGTGCTCGGACGCGCCTTGAAAGATTTCGGCCCGGGCCGCGACAAGGTCGTGATCGCCACGAAGGTTTTTTATCCGATGGGCGACGACCCGAATCAACGTGGTCTCTCTCGCAAGCACATCATGCATGCCATCGATGACAGCTTGCGACGGCTTGGGACTGATTACGTCGATCTCTACTATATTCATCGGTTTGATCCGGAAACCGCGATTGAGGAAACAATCCAGGCCCTGCACGATCTGGTTCGCGCTGGGAAAGTGCTCTATCTCGGCGCTTCATCGATGCCGGCCTGGCGATTCGCGACGATGCTCTATGTGGCCGACGCGAACGGATGGACCCGCTTTACCGTCATGCAGAACCATTACAATCTCCTCTACCGGGAAGAGGAGCGGGAGATGATCCCGCTCTGCCTGGAGGAAGGAATTGGAGTGGTTCCCTGGAGTCCGCTGGCGCGCGGTCTCCTCGCGGGAAAACGGCGGCCCGAAACGGTCCGTGCCGCGACGGACATATACCGGAAGGAAATCTATGGCGATGAGATTGGCGAAGGGGATGCCCGGCTCATTGCACGACTGGAGGCGGTGGCGGAAACGCTGGGTCTCCCTCCGGCCCAGATCGCTCTCGCGTGGCTCTCGCAAAAGCCGGCGGTAGTCGCGCCCATCGTAGGCGCCTCAAAGCCGCAGCATCTTCAGGACGCTCTGGCGGCGCTGGATGTCCGCCTGGATGCGGAAACGGTCGCTTCCCTCGAAGAAGTCTATATTCCGCATGCTGTGGCCGGGATGGCACGCTGATTTCTTACTCATTAACGCGGGCAATTTCGACCACAACCCCCCGGCCAAACTGCCCTCGAGGAAGCCGCGTTTTTCTCCAGTGCACGGCACGGGAGTTGCATCATAAACGGCCAATAAACCCGTCGTGGTACGTCCTGAAGCGGCCAGCGCGGATGATTGAATTACCAATTATGAAACCTCTGATCGCCCTGCTCACCAGTCTCCTCTTTTGCTCCTGCGCCGACATGTACGTCACCAAGACCGACGTGGCCGGCGGCTCGCACTCCATCGTGTCTGGTGATGCGAAAGATTACGATGCCAAGAACGGGATCCGGATGGTGACCAATTGCCGTGTTGCCGAGCCCCCCAAGGCAATTTACGTGCGCCCATTTTGCATCGATAACGCCATCTTCCGGGGCGACCACACGGCGTCGGATGGTGAGATGCCGATTCGCAAGGCCATCACTCCAATCACCTTTGCCGGGGAGCTGAAACAGCAGCTCGGGAAGCTCGCCCCCACGCGTATCCTCAAGGAGGACGAAACGCCCCGCACCGGCTGGCTGGTGGAAGGCGAATTTACCCTGGTCGACGGTGGCGATCCTATCGGCCGCTTCTTTTTCGGAACGTTCGGAGTTGGCCGCTCGATCCTGGCCCTGCATGTCAGGGTAACGGACGTGAACAAGGGCATGGTCGTTTACGAATTTGATATGGCCGGCGGAAGCCGAAACCAGGGCCGGCACGGTACCGTTCGCGCGAGCGGATTGGGCCACGCTACTCCGTTTGACCTCGTCAACGCCGCAGAGCGCATCTATCTCGTGCTCGAGCCGAATGCGTTCCGTTACGGCGAACGCGCGAACATAGCGTTACAATAGTCGAGACGCGCCAGGACGCCCCCGGTCCGACATGTCCAACGTCGTTCTCAGTGGGGCCGCGGCGCCCCTGCAAGGCCACGTTTCCGAGCAACGCCCTACAAACGTTTGCCAACCAGGCGGCGGCGCTTAAGGTGCAGCGGTTTTCCTTGCCATGATTATTCCGCGCCGCTTTTTCATCGCCTTTGTTTCCCTCGTCCTCTGCCTTCCTGCCGCCCGCGCGCTCCACGCCGCGCGTGCTTACGTAGTCATTGATTCACAAACCGGTGTGGTTTTGGATCAAATGGAGGCCCGCCAGAAACGGCAGGTCGGCAGCCTGACTAAAGTCGCGACCGCGATGGTCGTGCTCGATTGGGCCGAGAAAAAAGGGGGCGATCTCAATGAATTGGCGACGATTCCGCCCGAAGCACTCGTCGGCACGGGCGAGAACCTGATTGCTTTCCAGCCGGGCGATACCGCCACTCTCCGCGATTTGCTTTACGCGGCCCTGGTCCAGTCGGACAACGTCGCCGCCTTCGCCTTGGCCAATCATGTTGGGAACAAGCTGCAATCGATCGTGCCCCCGGGTTCCTCGAATGGGACGCCGGTCGGTGTTTTTGTCAGCCAGATGAACGCGCTGGCCAAAACGCTCCGAATGGAGCGAACCCATTTCGTGAATCCGCACGGCATCGACACGGCCGAGCGCTCCATGCCCTACTCGACCGCGGCCGATCTCGGGCGTCTGACTCGTTATGCCGTGAACAGCGCAGGCTTTCGCTTTTATGTTTCGCAAAAGGAACGGCAGATTTCATTTAACCGCGGCGGCAAGAAAATGGCCTACATGCTGCGCAACACGAATGAACTACTCGGCCGTGATGGGGTCGATGGCGTGAAAACAGGTAAAACCAATCGTGCGGGCGATTGCCTGATTCTTTCCGCGCAACGGGAATCTCAAATCATCAAGGACCCGTCGGGACGAACGGCTGTGAACCCGCGTCATCTGATCGTCGTCGTTCTCGGAAGCACCGATCGATTCGGCGAAGGCATGCAACTTCTCACGCGCGGCTGGCAGTTACACGATCAGTGGGTCGCCGGCGGCCGCATGGCGGACCCGAAGAAGACTCTTTGATTCGATAAGCGACGCCAGATGACAAAGCCCCGCATCGGCGTGTTGACCAGCGGGGGAGATTGTCCCGGCTTGAACGCGGTGCTGCGCGGCGTCGTCCTCGCGGCCGAAAAGCTGGGCTGGGAGGTTCTCGGATTTCTTGACGGCTTCGAAGGCTTGCTTCCACCCGGGAATTACACGGTGCTCGATCGCCGCAGCACGGCTGGGATCATGCCGCGTGGCGGCACCATCATCGGCACCACCAACCGCGGCCATTTCGTGGCGAAAGTAGGGGCAGGGGATCGCGCCGAAGTTGCCGAGGAAATCATTGCCGCCGCGCGCGGTGTCCTGAATGAACTGCGGGTCGAGGCGCTCATTATCGTCGGGGGCGACGGCTCGATGGTCACGGCGCTTCAGCTCCAGGAATCCGGCATCAACTGCATCGGCGTCCCCAAAACCATCGACAACGATCTCGAGGCCACCGCCATGACCTTCGGTTTTGATTCCGCGGTCGCCACGGTCATGGACGCCCTCGATCGCCTGCATACCACGGCCACCAGCCACAAGCGCGTCATGGTGCTTGAAGTGATGGGACGCCACGCCGGCTGGATCGCCCTGCACGGCGGCATCGCTGGGGGCGCGCACATCATTCTGATCCCGGAAATCCCGTTCGATTACGATCGGATCGCCGCCGCTATCAACGCCCGGGCCGAGCGGGGCAGCCTGTCCGCCATTGTCGTCGTCGCCGAAGGAGCCTGCCCGCGCGATGGCCAGATCGTCATGCGGCCAAACCAGGAAGGGGAATACCGTCTCGGCGGGATCGGCGACATCGTGGCGCGCGAGATCGCAGCGCGCACCGGCAAGGAAACGCGTTGCACCGTCCTCGGCCATTTGCAGCGAGGCGGCCCGCCCACCACGCTCGACCGCATTCTCGGCACACGGTTCGGGGTCAGGGCCGTGAAACTGATCGAGCAGAAACAATTCGGCTCGATGGTGAGCTATCAAAACTACCAGGTCCGGCACGTGCCGATCGCTGAAGCGGTTAACCGGGTAAAACTCGTCCCGCCCGACGGGGAGCTGGTTGAGACCGCCCGCGCCGTCGAGATCTCCTTCGGCGACTGAATCCTCCTGTAGCCGCGGCCCTGTGGGCCGTGTGAGGGTTGGGAGGCGATATTTCAATCACGGCGCACCGGGCCGTGGCTACAATGAAGCTACGAAACCATGGTGGTGGCCGTGCCGCCACACTTCCAGCACGTGTACCATTGGGCGTCGTGATCGATTGCACCGGTTGCACCACACAGGAAGCAGGTGACCATGGCCATCGTCCGGCCTCGCCCTTCGACCTCATCCGCCTCCGGGTTGTCAGATTTACTCATCCCGCCCTTTCCCGGCGGCACTCCCTGACCTTGCCATTTTTTCCAAGTCTTTTCGTCGGCCATACAGTTTCTTTCCGGTTCAGTTGCGATTTGTTCCTCGCCACGGGTTTAGGACATCGTAGAACAACTTCGGTTCGACGAGCGAGACGAATTCTATTGCGCGTCATTTCCACTTGTTGGCGGTCTTGGGCGGACGGTAGACTGGTCCCGTGAAAGCAATTGCCGGGGGCATGCTGGGTGCGCTCGTGATCGCGGTGGCGTTCGTCGCCGGCGCGCGCTGGAACGAGCTGACTAAAACTGCGCCAGCTCCCTTCGCCCGTTTCGAAATGCACGTCGCCGCCGACGGCACCGTCACCAGGATGGATCGCGTGACCGGCCAGCTCCACATGGTCACCGCCAGCGGCGCGGGCGACGTCCCCGAACGCTTCGTCGCGCCGACGCCGGCACCCGCGAAACCGTAACCGCTTCGCTCCTCCTCTTCGTTCTCCTGCTCGTGTCCGCCAAAGGACGGACTCGCCGTGGCGAGCTCGTGATCGAACGCTTTCCGTAAATCAGCGCATCATTTCCAGCTCGCTCACATTGCCCTCCCAGATTCGAAATTCGTCATTCGCCATTCGACATTTTCTCCCTTGCCACATATGGTCTTCCCCAAGTGAATCCGCCTTCAATCCCATCTGAAACAGGCTCGCCTAACGGCGCTCCGGCCACACCGTCCGTTCCACCATCGGACCGCGCCGATCTCCGCCCCGAAAGCATCAACGACGCCGTCATCCGGCTGGCCGGAAATTCGCAAGACGGCATTCAAAGCGCCGGCGCTTTCCTCGCCCGTCTCGCAGGCCGCAGCGATCACGACGTCATGACCTACATGACGATTCCCGCCACCATCTCCGGCGGTCCCTCGATTTTCCAGGTCCGCATGGGCACCGGCGAAGTCCTTTCCGCTGGTGACGAAGCCGACTTTCTCGTCGCGTTTTATCAACACAGCTACCAGGACCACATCGGCTTTCTGAAAGAAGGCGGCGTGCTCCTGTACGATTCCGACAACGTCGAACCCGACCTCGACGACAAACGCTTCGTTTACGTCGGCGTGCCAATCACCGGCCTGACCGTTGAGGCACTGGGCGGAACCGCCAAAGACAAAGGCAAAAACATTTTCATCCTCGGGCTGATCGCGAAGATTTTCCATCTCGACGTCGACAAGCTCACGACCCTGATTAACGAAAAATTTGCCGGCAAAGATGCGAGCATCGCCAACACCGCGATTATGGCGTTCAGCGCCGGCTATGCTTACCCCGTCGGCAACGTTCTGACGAAGCAGTACAAGTTTGAAGTCACCGTGCCGAAAGCCGGCGACCGCGCCCAAATCACGATGGATGGCAACCAGGCGCTCGCCTACGGGTTGATTGCCGCCGGCGTGCGTTACGGCGCTGGTTATCCCATCACACCCTGGTCGTCCGTCATGGAGATTTTGCGGGGCGAACTGCCTAAATACGGCGGCATCTTCGTCCAGGCCGAGGACGAACTGGGCGCTGTCTCGCTGGCGCTTGGATTCTCTTTCTCCGGCTATCTCGCCGTCACCGGCAGTGCCGGTCCGGGCATCTCGCTCAAGACCGAGGCGATCGGCTGGGCCTCCATGTCGGAGATGCCGCTCATCATTATCAACGTTCAGCGTGGCGGACCCAGCACCGGTCTGCCCACCAATGTCGAACAGAGCGATCTCTTCCAGGCTATTTTCGGCGGGCACGGCGATAGCCCGCGCGTCGTCCTGGCGGCCGCGACGGTGGAAGACTGTTTCTATATCGCGATTGAAGCGGCGCGCATTGCCCGCAAATACAGCACGCCCGTTTTCATTTTGAGCGACACCTCGCTCGCGACGCGCATCGAGGCCTTCGACGAACCACAACTGAAGGATTTGATGATCGATCCAAAACTGGATCTTTCGCCGCGCCCGGCCGGCTTCAAGCCGTATGCGGTCGATCAAATTACCCAGCATGTTCCGCCCGGCGCCCCGATGATCGATGGGAAATATCCGCTCGTCTCCGGCCTTGAGCACGATGAGATGGGTCATCCGACGGGCAGCCCGAAGATGCACATGGCCATGAC
>QHMY01000118.1 GCA_003218305.1 Verrucomicrobiota bacterium | reverse complement strand
CGACCGACGCGCTTTGCGAATTCGCCTCGGGGCCAGCCTTCTTAGCGGCCCAGCGGGCTTTCATCGCGGCGGAGAGCTCAGCCCGCCGCTCCGGCGAAATATTAAGTTTTCTCTTTTGCTTCGGGGGAGCGGCCGCTTTTTTCGCGGGGGCCGGCGCCGCCGTCTTTTTCTTTGCTGACAAAGGTTTGGCGGTTTGGCGAGCGACCGCGCTGGCGGCCGATTTCTTTTGAGCCTTCCGTG
>QHMY01000116.1 GCA_003218305.1 Verrucomicrobiota bacterium | reverse complement strand
CGCCGGGGAGAAACGCATCCATCACCACGAGCTTCTCGGTCTCGCTCGGGAACTGCGCGGCATAAGCGTAGGCGACCATCAACCCAATATCATGCCCGACGACCCGCGCTTGCTCGATCCCCAGCGAGCGCACCAGTGCGTGAATGCGGTTGGCTGCCTCAATCATATCGATCTTATCCGTTGGAATGGAAGAATCGCCGATCCCCGGCAAGTCGGGCGCGATGACGGTAAACT
>QHMY01000117.1 GCA_003218305.1 Verrucomicrobiota bacterium | reverse complement strand
TTTCGGACCTTCCCGCAGGCGAACTTCGAGTCGACGGACCTTCTTCTCCAGAGTCTTAAGCTTCATAAATTCAACTAACAATACATTGTAGCGCGAAGCCTTTTTTTATCCAGTCACCGCGGCGATAGCACGCTAAAAACGCGGTCTCGTCGGCAATCGACCGGCGCGCCGCGGCGCCCATTTGTTACAATTTGGTGACGTTCTTTGACAAGCGCCGCGCAAGTCTGCAAGACTCGCCCGCGCCGGAATGCGGGTCCGGACCGCTTGCCATGTCGGAAATACGAATCCTGATCATCGAGGACGAGCAAGACGTGATCGATTTGCTCACGCTGAATCTGCGCAAGGCCGGCTTCGCCTTGAGCACCGCCAACGACGGCGCCGCCGGACTTCGCAAGGCACGGGAAGAATCGCCGGCCCTGATCATTCTCGATTTGATGTTGCCGAAGATGCCGGGGCTGGAAATCTGCAAAGTCCTCAAGACCGACACGGCCACGCGGCATATCCCAATCATCATGCTTACCGCCAAGGCCGAAGAGATCGATCGCATTGTCGGCCTGGAATTCGGCGCCGACGATTACGTGACGAAGCCGTTCAGCCCGCGTGAGCTGGTCCTCCGGATCAATGCGATTCTGCGCCGCGGGAAAGGCGAAGGCGTCGAGGGGAAAAAAATGGCCATCGGTTCCATCACGCTCGATCCTTCGCGCCATCTCGTCGCCGTGGCGGGCAAACCGGTGCGCTTGACCAGCGTCGAGTTCAAATTATTAAGCATGCTGATGCAGCGACAAGGGCGCGTGCAGGCGCGGGACCGCCTGCTCAATGAAGTGTGGGGTTATGAGAGTTTGATCGACACGCGGACGGTGGATACGCACGTGCGGCGGCTCCGGAAAAAGCTCGGCAAAGCCGCCAATGCCATCGAGACCGTGCGCGGTTTCGGGTACCGGATCCGGGAAGGCTGAGAAGTGATGGGCTGGATTGCCTTCGGCGTTCTCGCCTTTCTCTTCTTTGCGATAGCTCTTTTCGCCTGGCGCAAGTGGATCGATCCCTGGAGAGACGTGGAGGAGCTGGCCCAGGCCGTGGTCGAGAAGAAGCCGCCGCGAAAATTTCTAATCAGTGCCAATCCGCATTCGCGCCGGATCGGGCTCGCCCTCGAGACCCTGACCGATCGGCAGCGGGAAATCGAAGAACGTCTTCGAGAAGGCGAATCCAGCGTCCAGGCTGTCTTTGGGGCGATGCTCGACGGACTCGTGGTGGTGGACGATCAGCGCCGGGTCCGGATGATGAATCGTGAGTCCAAACACCTGTTCGGACTCGAGAAAGCAGAGCCGGGAGAGCCCCTGCTGGAGGTCATTCGCCACGCGTCGATCGACCGGCTGGTGGCCGAGGCGATCCGCGCCCGGCAGCCGCGCCGGGAATCAATCCGGATATCGCGCGGGCCGAGCGAAGGCCGGGAATTGGAAGTAGCCGCGGTGCCCCTGGGCGAAAATTCAACCTCCACGGAAGGCGCCGTGGTTTTGTTTCATGACGTCACCCAACTGCGGCAGATGGAAGAAATGCGGCGCGAATTTGTCGCGAATGTTTCCCATGAGCTGCGCACCCCCCTCTCAATCTTTCGCGGGTATCTCGAGACGTTGCTGGATGATCCGCAACAACCGCCGGGCGAGCTGCTTCGCATTCTTGAAATCATGGAGCGTCATTCCGACCGGCTTAACGCGCTGGTGGAAGATGTGTTGAGCCTGGCCCGGCTCGAATCGCCGGGAGCCGAGCTCGATTTGTCAGAGGTAGATCTGGTGGAGTTTCTCCCGTCAATCATGCGCGACTGGGAAAGAAAATTCCAAGCCAAGCAACTCACGTCCCGTCTCGACCTGCCGGAGAATCTGCCGCTTATTGAGGCGGAAGAAAGCCGCCTCCAGGAGGTGATCTACAATCTTCTCGACAACGCCGTGAAATACTCGGACCCGGGCAGCCAGATTTCGCTTCAGGCCTCGGTCGAGGGCGATCGGGTTCGCATCAGCGTGGCTGATCAGGGGACCGGGATCCGCGAGGCCGATCTGCCCCGTATTTTCGAACGCTTTTACCGCGCCGACAAAGGACGGAGCCGCGAACAAGGCGGAACCGGATTGGGCCTCTCGATCGTAAAGCACATCGTGCAATTGCACGGCGGCACAGTCGAAGCCGAAAGCGAGCCGGGGAAAGGGACAACGATCAGCGTGCGGTTGCCGATTAGCCGCGGGAGCTGATCGAAAGACGGTGTCATCCCGAGCGAAGTCGAGGGATCCCGCCATCAGTCGAGCGACGTGCAACGGGGTCCCTCGGCTTCGCTCGGGATGACAGCGCGCCCCCCCTTCGTCACAGAAACGTAACACTAAACACATTGCGATAGAACGGGCGTTTCCCCGAAGGTAGTCGTCCCATGGAAGGTGTCGCCGATCTCCAGACCCTGATTCCGCCGCGGACGACCTCGAGGCGGGTCCAGGCCGCCATCGAACAGGGAATCAAGGCGTTCTTCGGCGGTAACGCACTCGTGGCCATCATCGTCCTCGCCTTGATCACGATCTTCCTTTTCCGCGAGGGTTTTGGATTCTTCGGGCAAAACCTTACAAACCTCCGGCTCTATCGGCAGGCAGGCCTCGAGTACGTCGACATCATTCGCGATGTTTCGACCCAGCATGAAGCACTCTCCCGAAAGTTGAGCGATATCCGGCTGCAAGAGGCCCGGGCGATGGAGAAACGCAGTGTGCCGGTCGAAGAGATCAACGCGACTCTCGCGCCGTTCGATCAATTTGCCTCAGCGTTTGGCGATACCGCGGAGAACTTGCGCACTCTGGTTTCCGACCTGACCGACCAGGCCAGTGCATTGAAAGAAAGCCTCTACGCTCGAGCTGAATTAGCAGCTCAACGCGCTCAGTTAGAGCGCAGCGGAGCGCTCGCCGCGGCGGAAAAAATCGCCGTTCCCGCGGTCGACCGCGCCACAGCGCTCGCGACCCTGCACCAGGGCGCCGCTACCTTTGAGTCGGTCAGCGCGGAGATGACAGCGACCCTCTACACGCTTCTAGCCCAGGCGCCCCCGCTGCCGGATGCGGCGGAGCAAAAGACGTTCGACCAGTGGAAAACCCGGACGCGCGAATACCTGGCCGGTTTACCGAAAGCCTCGGAGAATCTGCGGACCTGGTCGGCCGAGACCCCAATCCCATGGTATCGCTCGATCAGTTCATTTCTCTTTGGCCGGGACTGGGTCACGGCCAGTTTTTGGCAGGATTGGTATGGGATTGTCCCCCTGCTCGTCGGATCGATCCTTGTCTCCATCGTCGCGTTGTTTTTCGCGGTGCCGCTCGGGGTCGCCTCAGCGATTTACGTGAGCGAAATCGCCTCGGTTCACGAGAAAAGATTCATCAAGCCTTACATTGAGTTCATCTCCGCCATCCCGTCGGTGGTCCTCGGATTTTTCGGAATCGCGGTCGTCGGCCAATTCATCCGGGCCGCCTCGCAATCCCCCTGGTTCAAGTGGATATCCTTCTTCCCCATCAGCGAGCGCCTGAACATTTTTACCGCCGGCTGCCTGCTCGCCCTCATGGCGGTCCCGACGATTTTTACGCTGGCTGAGGATGCCCTGCGTAACGTCCCGCGCGGTTTCAAGGAGGCCTCCTACGCGTTGGGTGCGAACCGGCTCCAGACCATCGCGCGTGTCCTGGTCCCGGCGTCGCTCTCCGGCATCGTCTCCGCGATCCTCCTCGGGCTCGGCCGTGTCATCGGCGAAACCATGGTCGTGCTCCTTTGCGCCGGGAACCGGATCGCAATTCCGGATTTTAGCCAGGGCCTCGGCGCGATCTTTCAACCGGTGCACACCATGACGGGAATCATCGCGCAGGAAATGGGCGAAGTGGTGCGCGGGAGCACGCATTACCGTGCCCTTTTCATGGTAGGCCTGGTGCTCTTCACCATCACGCTCGGGATCAATTATCTCGCGCAAAAATTGGTCGCTCGTTACCGGATGAGCATCGGATGACATGATCGCCGTTACCTCCAAGTCGCGTCGCAGCCGCCGGATCGAGAGCGCCATCTTCTGGGTGCTCCGCCTGGCGACCTACTTCATCCTCGCCTGCGCCACTTATATCTTCCTCGACATCGGCATCAAAGGGGGCCGGACCGTCTTCACCACCACGCCGCCCTTTATCAATGTCCCGTTTCTGACGGAGCCGCCGCAAACGCTTTATGTCTTCGATTACGAAGGGAAAACGCTGACGTTGAGCGACCGCCAGTTTCGCGAATGGAAAACCACGCATGCCGACGTGGAAGTGAATCCGAGCAGCGTCGCGTATTCCGCGGGTGGCATCTGGCCCTGCATTGTCGGGACTGCGCTGTTGGTGATTGGTTCGATGGCCCTGGCGCTACTCATTGGGATCAGCAGCGCGATTTACCTGAGCGAGTACAGCCGGAACGGCCGGATGATTCGTCTCGTGCGTATCGCCATCCTTAATCTGGCCGGCGTGCCCTCGATCGTCTTCGGGCTCTTCGGTTTCGGCCTGTTCGTCATCTTCTTCGGCTGGAATGTGTCGCTCATCGCGGGCTGGTTCACTCTGGGTCTGATGGTGTTGCCGGCCATCATCACCGCGAGTGAAGAATCACTCCGGGCCGTGCCCCAGGGTTTGCGCGAGGGATCGCTCGCCCTCGGCGCGAGCAAGTGGCAGACGATCCGCAAGAACGTGTTGCCCTATGCCATGCCCGGCATTCTCACCTCCTCCATTCTCGGGATCGCGCGCGTCGCGGGCGAGACCGCGCCGATCATGTTCACCGCTGCCTACGCCATGAAAGATGAAATGCCGTGGCAGGTCGCCCGCTGGACCGATTTCTTTTTCCAGGGCGTCATGGCTCTGCCCTATCACATTTATGTGGTCAGCTCGAAGATCCCGCAGAACGAATATACCGAGCGGGTCCAATACGGCGGCGCGTTTGTCTTTCTTTTCCTAGTTATGTTGATTGCGCTAACATCCATTGTCTTGCGCGAGCGAAGCAGGAGCCGCCTCTCATGGTGAACATTATTGAAATGCCGGAAATAACCTCACCGACCATCGCCAACCAGCCAGCCCCGAGTCCGGAACCGGGGGTCGAGCGCGCCATGATAGAGATTGAGGACGTCGACTTCAGTTATGGAACGCACCAGGTCCTGCACGACGTCAGTTTGAGCGTGCCAGCCCGCGCCGTGACCGCCTTCATCGGCCCGTCCGGCTGCGGCAAGACGACGCTCCTGCGTTGTCTCAACCGGATGAACGATCTCATCGATGGCGCCCAGATCACCAAGGGTTCGATTCGGATTGAGGGCACTGACA
The DNA here is from genome assembly GCA_003218305.1 of Verrucomicrobiota bacterium. GTDB lineage: Bacteria > Verrucomicrobiota > Verrucomicrobiia > Chthoniobacterales > UBA10450 > AV80. The sequence goes on along the minus strand of QHMY01000117.1, from coordinate 3,643 downwards.
TCAATGCCTCCAGCGTGGACGTGGTCGATCTCCGCCGGCGCGTCGGCATGGTCTTCCAAAAATCGAATCCCTTTCCGAAATCGATTTACGACAACGTCGCCTATGGGCTACGGATCGCCGGCGTCACGAAACGATCGCTGATTGATGAGGCGGTGGAAAAGAGCCTGCGTTCTGCGGCGCTCTGGGAAGAAGTGAAAGACCGGCTCCACGTCAGCGGTTACGGCCTTTCGGGCGGCCAGCAGCAACGCCTCTGCATCGCCCGCGCCCTGGCGGTCGAACCGGAGATTGTCCTGATGGATGAGCCCTGTTCAGCGCTCGATCCGATCGCGACCGCGAAAGTCGAGGAGCTGATCCGGCAATTGAAGGAGCAGTACACCATCGTCATCGTCACTCACAATATGCAGCAGGCTGGCCGCTGCTCGGATCGGACCGCTTTCTTTTATCTCGGGCGCCTGATCGAAGTGGATGACACCGCCAAGATCTTCTCCAACCCGGGCCAGCGCCAAACCGAGGAATACATCACCGGCCGCTTCGGTTGATTCCTTATGGTCTTGCTTCTCCAACTTCCCAACCTCTCAACTCCTTAACCTCTCAACCTCCAGTCGACCTCATGATCGCACCCAAACATATTCTGGGAACATTCGACGAAGCGCTTGCCTCGCTCCGCAACAATGTCCTCATGATGTCGAGCCTGACCGAACGCAGCCTCGACCGCGCCATTACCGGCCTGGTTCAGCGCGATGACGAGCTCTGCGCCATCGCGATCGCCGACGATGAAGAGATCGATCAACTCGAAAAGCAGGTGGACAAGGACGGGATCGACCTCCTGCTCCGTTTTCAGCCGGTCGCCTCCGATCTGCGGCGCGTCGTTTCCGCGATGAAGCTTTCTTCCAATCTCGAGCGCATGGCGGACCAGGGGACGAATATCGCCCGCCGAGCGCGCAAACTGAATCAGCATCCGGCCTTGCCCGAGACAGCGTTGATCATGCCGATGTACACCCATGCCATGGCGATGTTCAAGGATGCCATCGACTCTTACGTCCGCGAGGACGTTCAGCTCGCGCGCTCAGTCGTTCCGCGAGACCAGCCCTTGGACGAAATGAACAGCTCCGCCGGGCGGCGTCTCATTGAACGCATGGCGGAAGACCCCGGCCAGCTCCGGGGGTACCTGAACCTGATCTTCATCTCACGCTGCCTCGAACGCGTCGGCGATCACGCCACGAACATGGCGGAAGACGCCGTTTACGCTGCCGCCGCCGAAGATATCCGGCATCAGCATTCGGCGTCCGCCGCGAACGGGTAGAGAGCCGGCTGTCGCCAGGCTCAGGCACCCTGGCTGTGGTGCCAGAGGACAGTCTCGTTCGATAGGAACCGGGCGTTGGGCGGGCACTTGCGGGTTCGGATCCCGCTTTCGGCTTGTTCAAATCGCATGAAAAATGATGCTTCTGAAGCGGCCTGGCTGTCTTATAGTCATCGCCCGTCAGAAGACACATATGTTCTCAATTCGAAGATTCCTTGGACATGACGAAAAGTTTTTTGATTTGCTGGAGGCCAGCGCGGAGCAGGCGGACAGCAGCGTGCACCACCTGGTCGCATTGCTGGTAAGACTCGAGCAGCACGAGTCGCCTGAAAGTCTGGAGAACTTCGTGCGGAGCCGGCGAAAGGACAAGGAGATCACGCAGGAGCTAACCGAGCAGCTCTGCAAAACCTTCATTACGCCGCTGGAGCGGGAGGACATTCAGGCCCTGGCCGCGGCGCTGTATAAGATTCCAAAGACGGTGGAAAAGATCGGGGAACGAATCGTGATCTTTCCGGGCGAGCTGCATGGCCGTAGTTTCAAAAAGCATTTGGAGCTGCTCGATCAGGCTGCAGAAACCGTCCTGGCCATGGTAAAGGAACTTCGCAAGGGGACCGATGTCGCGACCGCCCGTGAGAAAAATGCCCGCCTTCAGACGATCGAAGGGGATGCGGACAAGCTCGAGCTCGAATTGCTGCGCGACTTATTCCACGGCGATTACGATACCAAACAGATCATTTTCCTGCGAGATCTCTACGAACTTCTCGAAAAGGTGATCGACCGCTGCCGCGACGCGGGAAATATCATTCTCCAGGTCGTGCTCAAGTATTCGTAAACCGACACCCGAGGCGCCATGCTTCTGTTTCTCATCGTGGTGCTCGCGGCCATCGCCTTCGAATACATCAACGGCTTCCACGACGCGGCCAATGCCATCGCGACCGTCGTCTCGACCAAAGTGCTCACCCCACGGCAGGCGATCGCGCTGGCCGCGTTTTTCAATCTCACCGGTGCCCTGACGGGAACCGCGGTCGCATCCACCATCGGCAAAGGGATCGTCGACACGGGGGTTATCACCATGGCAACGGTGCTCTGCGCCCTGCTCGCCGCCATCATCTGGAACCTGGTGACATGGTGGATGGGCCTGCCCTCAAGTTCCAGTCACGCGCTCATCGGAGGTCTGTGTGGTGCGGCGGTCGCCTCGGCGCGCGGTGATTGGTCGGTGCTGAAATGGAATACGGGCCTGATGCCGAAAGTCGTCGCGCCCATGTTCACTTCGCCGGTTATCGGCTTTCTCCTCGGCGCGCTCCTGATGGCGCTTCTCTTTGCCGTGCTGCGGTCCTTTACCCCGCACATCGTGCACAAGATTTTCGGGAAGGCGCAGTTGGTCAGTGCGGCATGGATGGCCCACAGTCATGGAACGAATGACGCTCAAAAAACGATGGGCATCATCACACTCGCCCTTTTCACCGGCACCAAGAGCGGCGCATTCGACAATGTTCCGCCCCTGTTTCATTTCCTCCGCACGCCGGATTTCGCCGTCGCCAAGTGGGTTATCGTCCTCTGCGCCGCCACCATGGCTGCAGGCACCGCCGCCGGGGGGTGGCGAATTATTCGCACCCTCGGTCACAAGATGGTGAAGCTCCAACCAGTCCATGGCTTCGCGGCTGAGACGACTGCCGCCGTGATTATCCAAGTCGCGAGCCACTGGGGGATTCCGCTCTCCACGACTCATGTCATCTCCACCTCGATCATGGGGGTCGGCGCCGTGAAACGCTTTAGCGGCGTGAAATGGACGGTGGTCGAGCGGATCGTGTGGGCCTGGCTCTTTACCCTGCCGGCCACGGGCCTGGTCGGCTACATCCTGGCGCGCGCTGCGGCGGCTTTCTAGGAAAGCGCGCCAGGCGCAATCGCCCAGGGGACGCATTCGTTCGGCTGGCGCACGGTTCTGCGCCGCTTCAAACAAATCTGTCCGACAAGTAGACAGCGTTTTAAAGAAACTTGACCAGGGCGTCCGTGGTTTCCTTGGGCTGTTCCTCCATGATCCAGTGCCCGGTGTCTTTCAGGACGACAACGGTGACATCAGTCGCGACCAACTTCATCTGTTCCGCCAGTTGAGTGCCCAACGATTTGTCACCGCCGATCGCGAGCACTGGCATGGTCAGTTTCGTCTGAGAGAGTTGCGCGAAATCTTTCGCCAGTTGCGGCCAAGAGGCGAAATAAGCCCAGGCGGCGCGCATGCGTCCCGGCTTTGAATAAGCCTCCACGTAGGCCTTCCGCTCCACTTCCGGGATCGAGCGGGCCTTATCGGCGGCCAGGACGTTCCAGAAATACTCGAAGTAGATGCGC
>QHMY01000284.1 GCA_003218305.1 Verrucomicrobiota bacterium | reverse complement strand
GTGAACGAAGAGCCAGCCGTGGAGCCAATGGTGAAGGCGCGTTTGGAGATCGAGCATCCGACGTTCGTCGCACCAGGCCTGAATCTCTTCGACGCGGCTGCGGTAGGTTTCAGTCACGCTCAATTTCACAAACCGAAACGTGTCGTCGGAGAACCGGGCGTTCCCGAGCCGGAACCTCTCGCCGCGTCTCGCCCGAAGGTAGGGAAGAATCTGACGGTCGATAAACTCCACCAGCGCATCTTCCGAAGCCGGGTCCGGGGGAGGCGCCGCAGGTTTCGCCGGCGCAGCGGCCGGTTTCGCGGCGGCCGGCTTGGCCGCAGCCGAAGCAGCAGGTTTGGGCGGAGCCGGCACGGGCGTAGAAGCAGCCGCTGCTTTTTCCGGGACAGTTGCAACCGGCGCGGCTGCGGAAACAGATGGAGGTTCCGGCGCCGGCTGGTCGCCTGCAGGCACTGAGGCGCGCGGAACGGCGGCGCCGGGCGGTTCGCTTTGGACCCGCGCCGTCGGGGTGCCGATGGTCTCGGCAGCTTTCGCAGGCGCTGCAGATGCGGCAGCGTTGGCCGCCGAAGGGACCGCCGGATCCACCGCGGTTTTCTCCGCTTTCGCAACGGGAGCCGCCGTGGCAGTCGCGGCGGCGGCAGCAACGGGTTCTTCCGTGACGGTGGAACCAGTCGTCGATTTTGCGCGAGCGGTCGGCGTGCTCAGTTCACCCTTCGTCGAGGCCATCGCCGCGGGGGCTGCCGTGACCGCTTTTGCCGGGCTCGGCGCGGGCGCGCCCGCATCCGGCTTCTTCGGCGGCGCCGGCTTGAACGAGTCGCGCATTTTCTCCGCGGCGACGCAAAGCTGGGCGCGGATATGAGGGATTTGTTCGAAGACCGTCTCGGCCGGCAGCCGATTCTTCATCAAGCGCGGCATGAGATGCTGAAGCCCCAGCCCGTAAACTCCGCTCACCATCACGATGGCGTAGAGCACCATGAGCAGCGTGGTCATCGGGCCGCCCAGCCGGAAACCGCTGTGCAAGATCACGAGCGGAATCGTGAGAAAGGTCAGCCAGATATGGGCGCGCAACCATCGCTGGACCGTTCCCACCCGCCAGAGCGGGATTTTTTTTCGGAGACTCAAAAGCGCGGCGAAAACAAAAATACCGAGGGAGATCGCGCCGAAGGCCAATCCCAGCGGCGTCCCGCCCACCGTGTGATGTTCCGTCGGCGTTTGAATCAGCGAGGGAGGGAGATGAATCCCGGCCGGCATCCGATCCGAATGAAAGTTGCCGACGTAGAGAAGGCAGGCCGCGATCGTCGCCAGGATAACGAAAACCAACCAGGGAAAGTGCTTCCAGTTATTGATCCGCATACCGTGAAAATTCGAAACTCGAAATTCGAAATTCGAACTTCATCTAGTGCGTCGTGCGCGTTTCGTAACGCTTCTTCGGCGCCCAACTCCCCTTCAAAATTTCCGCCTGCGCTTCGAGCGCGTCCCCGAAGTAGCGCTGGGGATCGACCCGTTTCGCCGCATCGTGCGGACAGGCATAAACGCAGCTCGGGACGGAGAGCTGGGTGCAGAGGTCGCACGTATTCGCCTTGTAGGCCGTGGTCTTTTTCTTCTCGATCTTCACCTTCGGCGGGACGCCCGGCGTGGTCGATTTGACCTCGGTCTTCACTTCCTTGATCACCTCGAGCGGGTGCATGTTGATGTTGCCGTACGGGCAAAGCTCGGCGCATTTCCCGCAGCCGATGCACCAATCCTCGATGATGATCTCGAGGTTCTCCTTCCGACGGATGGAACCGACCGGGCATTGGGTCATGCAGAGCGGGTCGCGACACGATCGGCAGGCCGTGGCCACCAGGAAATGATCGTAGCGCAGGCCATCGCGCAATAAACGGGAGACGCCGTCGTGCGCCTTCGCGCAAGCCTGAACGCAGGCATCGCAGCGGGTGCAGTTATCCAGGTCGATCAGCAAAAGATTTTGCGCTTCGAACAAGCCTTGATTGAGAAAATCGTCGAGTCGCAGTCCTGGCGGCGCCGCCCGTCCCTTGGTTGCTTCGATCCGGGCCTGGGCCACCGGCTCGAGCTGGGCCCGGACCCCGGGGAATTTCTCGAGCATGAGGTTGAATTCGCTCCCGGGAATCTTGACCACGTCCACCGCATCGAGCGCGGTGCAGGTAGCGATGCGCTTGATCGAGCGGAGCAACCCGATCTCGCCAAAATAATCGCCGCGACTCAAATAGGTGCGGACCATTTCGCCGCCCGGCATGTCCTGCGAGATGCGCACCATCCCCGATCGGATCAGGTAAAAAGCGTCCGCCTCTTCGCCCTGCCTGCAGATGACCTGGTTCTGGTTGTAGGAGACCAGCTCGACCTTCTCCTTGAGATAAGCGATGAATTCGTCGCCGACCGATGCGAAAAGCGGGACGCTGCGCAGGTGCGTTTCGAGCGAACGTTCGCGATATTTCTTCTCCATCTCCACTTTGAAGGAGGTGCCTTTGAACGTGGGCATCTTCACTTTCGACGTGGCCTTGGAGGCATCGGAGACCTGGCGATTCCCCACGAGCATGTCGAGGATCACGCGCAGCATTTCCACCATGACGCACGGTTCGCGGGTAATGACGGTGGCCGAACGCGGTTGAAAGGTGCGGCAGGTCATTTCGCCGAACAACTCACCGGCGCCGAGCTGCGCGATGGGTTTGCTCATGGGCAGATCGATGTTCGCGTCGATCCCGATGAACTTGCGTTCGTGGGCCTCGGCCCGTTTGTCCTGGCCATCGTCGATCAGAAAACTCTTCATCCGCGCGACGCTGCGCCCGAAGAATCCCCAACCGGGTTTCGTCCGGAGATGGGCCATCGGGTTGTTGATGGAAATGTCGACCGTGCCCGAGACGATGTAATACGCGGTCGAGCCGAACTCGCCCTCGGTGCAGACCGTTTCGCCCTGGCGATAGCGATGGAGCACGGCGGCGCCTTTGGCCCAGTTGTCCAGCTGCCCGCGCGCCACTTCCTTCAACGCCGGCAGAAACTCGATCAACTGGTCGACGCTGAGTGGTTCCCCTGAGGTGAGCTTCCCAACTGTTTCATCCATCGCGCTTGCCTCGGATGATACTCACCCGGCCCTTTCCGGTGGAAGCCTTTTAACGGTGCCGCATTCTCGATGCGTGTCATCCCGAGCCGCGCAGACGTATTCGGCGGGCGAGCGGTCATCCTGAGCCGAGCCGAAGGGTGTAGTGGCGCTTCTGTGAAGCGCCTGGGCTTTAGCTTGCCACCACACCGGGCGCTTCACAGAAGCGCCCCTACATTGAAGCCATCAAGGAGCGGCGGTTTGCAACCGCCGTTGGGGGCGATTTCAAATCGCCCTTCCTTGGGGCGCTTCGCATAGCGAAGCGGCTACAGGCCTACCGCGCCACCGCGTTCCCGGCGAAATGGAGCAGCTCCAGAATTTCGCCTCGGAGCCGCAGAAATTCCGGGTCGCTCCGATCGCGCGGGCGATCCAGGGCGATCGGAATCGTTCGCTCAATTCTTCCCGGGCGCTGGGTCATGATCACAATGCGGTCGCTCATGTAAATCGCTTCGTCGATATCGTGCGTGACCAGAA
>QHMY01000280.1 GCA_003218305.1 Verrucomicrobiota bacterium | reverse complement strand
TTGGAATTCCCGGTCGGAAAGTGTTTGGGCCGGCGCGACCGTGATGGAATCGCCCGTGTGCACGCCCATCGGGTCGAAATTTTCGATGGAGCAGATGACCACGCAGTTATCCGCGCAATCCCGCATCACCTCCATCTCAAATTCCTTCCAGCCGACGAGCGACTCCTCGATCAAAACCTCGGTGACGGGCGAAAGTGCAAGACCGCGTTCCACGATCTCATCGAGCTCGTCACGATTGTAAGCGATACCGCCACCGGAGCCGCCCAGGGTAAAAGCCGGCCGGATGATGAGCGGAAACTTGCCGATTGCGTCCGCGATGCGGCTGGCATCAACGTTGGAATGCGCGATGCCGGAACGGGGAACGTCGAGCCCGATGCGCAACATCGCCTCCTTGAAGAGTTGGCGGTCCTCTCCTTTCGCGATGGCCTGGGCGTTCGCGCCAATCAACCGGACGCTGTGTCGGGCGAGGGCGCCGTTGCGGTTAAGCTCCATGGCCGCATTCAGTGCCGTCTGACCACCCATCGTGGGCAAAATAGCGTCCGGCTTTTCCCTTTCGAGAATTGCTTCGATCACCTCGGGGGTGATCGGTTCGATGTAGGTTCGATCCGCGAATTCCGGATCCGTCATGATCGTGGCCGGATTCGAAGCCTTGCAGGCTTGCACGCCGGAATAATCGAACTCGCAGCCCTGCCCGATCACAATCGGGCCGGAGCCAATCAATAGGATTTTCTTGAGATCGCTGTTCCGCGGCATTTGGAGCGAGCGGACGATAGACGAAATCAGGCGAAGATCACGAGCTAAACACGCGCATTTTTGCGCATGCTCTTAACTCCGCGTGAGCCGCAAACGGCGCCTTACCCGGCTGCCAGCGCCGCAGTCCGCTTGTTTGCCGCGATGCGCCATTCTTCGAGACGCGAGCTGACAATCAAAAGGGCGGCCGGTTTGCCGCGATACTGTTTCGCCGTCTTGGTGACCATGCCGTCATGGACGAGGTTTTGCAGCTTCTCGTAGGCCCGCAGACGAAGCATCTCGTCGCCCCCACTCGCGGCGTTGCGCGCGTGAAGATTGGCGTAAACCAAGTCGTAGAGCGGCTTGAATTCGTACGAAACTTTCTGCGACAGGATCGCGCAGAGTTCTTCCGTCATGATGTCCGGAGTCCGGCGCGTGAATCCAGTGTTGGTTCCCATAAAATTAGGCGGCTTTCTTTTCCGGAGGGGCGCCGGGGAAGGTAACAATCGGCGCAAAGGACGAATCTGGTTTTACTCCCGGCACTGCTTCGAAGCTCAATTTTCCAGCGATCACCTCGCTCAACGCGACATCACAGAAACCCATCCCGGGTGGCGCCGCGATCAAAGGCCGATGTCCCCGGATCAACTGCCGGACGCGTTGCCGAACGACGTTGATGAGGAGCGGAGTATCAGGGATCACGGCCGACGCGCTCTTGAGAAGGGTAGGATGCATAATATAGGACCGACCTCGTCAGGTTGACTCTTCTCCTTGTTGGCAGCCGAACGGCTTCGAGGTTGAGCGAAGAAGCGGAGAGACGACTACGGGGACTATCGTCGGTTTCCCCTCGGAAGCAACCGATAGTCTTGATTCAGTCCCGTTTATGCGACCTCAGCCATGCGCTGACGATCGAGGTACACCTTGCAGATGCCCTTAATCCGGGTCAGCACGTAGTAGATCGTCTGGCTCCGCACCCGCACCAACTCCGCGCCGACGATTCGCGTGACAAAATCGCCCGGCAGCTCAAGGACTTCCTGCGGCGTCCGGCCGTCGAGCCCTTTGCACAGGATCGCCGTCATTGCCCGCGTCAGGGTCTGCACTTCGGGACCAAGGGTCATCCGAAAGTGCGCTTTGCCTTCGTCGTCCACCTGGAGGTACACCCCGACGGTGTCAGCGCATTCCTCGTCTTTGCGGATGTCTTCGAGCGTGAATTTTTCGCCGGGCCGCGGTTCCTGTTTCTTCGCGTTGTCCGCGTAGGAGACTAGTGTTTCGCGCCGTTCCACTTCTGGCAACGACTCGAACAGGCTGATGATGGCTTCCAGTTTCGGTGGATACATTGAAATTACGAATGGCGAATTTCGAATGACGAATGTAACCGTGCAGCGCTCATTCGCACTTCGACATTCGCACCTCGCACTTCGCTAGCTTCGCTCAATCGGCGCGCCGACTTTGTTGCCCCATTCGGTCCATGACCCATCGTAATTGCGCACGTTCTCGAGCCCGAGCAGATAAGTGAGCACGAACCAGGTGTGGCTCGAACGTTCGCCGATGCGGCAATAGACCACCGTGTCGGTGCCGGGCTTGAGACCGCATTGGTCGAAGTAAATTTTTGCGAGCTCGCTGGCGGGCTTGAAGGTGCTGTCGTCGTTCGTGGCCGTCTTCCAGGGCATGCTCTTCGCGCCGGGAATGTGGCCGCCGCGCAAAACACCTTCCTGCGGATACTCCGCCATGTGGGTGATCTCGCCTTTGAATTCACCGGGCGAACGCACATCGATCAACGGCTTGCCGGCTTTGCTTTGCGCCAGGGCTTCATCGGCGAAGGCGCGAATCTCCTTGTCGAAGCGTTTCGCCGGCACCGGATAATCGGTCCGCGGATATTTCGGCACCTCGCGCGTCATCGTGCGGCCTTCGGCTTTCCATTTGTCGCGGCCGCCGTTGAGGATCTTTACCCTTTCGTGGCCGAACAACCGAAAGGCCCAGAGGGCATAGCAGGCCCACCAGTTCGCCTTGTCGCCATAAAAAACGCAGGTCGTTTGAGGCGAAATTCCATTGCGGCTGCAGAGCTCCGCGAACTTATCGGGCGCGATGTAGTCGCGGATCACCTGGTCCTGAAGATCCGTGCGCCAATCGATATGGACCGCGCCGGGAATGTGACCCGTATCGTAGAGGAGGATGTCTTCGTTGGACTCGATGATCCGAACATCGTTGTCGTTCTGATGTTTCTCGATCCAATCCGCATCCACCAGCGCCTCGGGATGCACGTACTCTGTCGGGGACGTTGTCATGATCTTGAAACTTCATCCGCAACTGTTTGGCCGCAACCGATTTGAATCAGGCGGCGGCAGGATCAAATGCCCCCGCTGAGGCTGTTTTTGCATTCGGGTGCAATTTCCAAACTTCACCCGAGCAATCCCGTATTGATCTATGGGAAGCGCATTCCGAGGGGAAATGCGCGTTTCAAGGCCGTCTCTCAGCCGCTCCCCTCAATACAGCGTGAGAGGCGGCACCTTTTTCTTTACGTCAATAATGCCGTCGTGCGGTCTCAGGCCCGGCCCGGCTCAGAAGTGACCCAGCTCGCGGAACCAGCGCAACGCCAGCCGAACTTCGGATCTCTTCAGCTGGTGAGTGCCGATGAAGTGTTCCACGCGAACCTGTTTGAATCC
>QHMY01000115.1 GCA_003218305.1 Verrucomicrobiota bacterium | reverse complement strand
TCGGAGCATTGGGTCATCGCAACGCCCTGCAAGGTTACGAAGGCGTGATGCCGACGAGCGCCAGGCCCGGCGATTCTTTGCACCTCTTAAACCTTGGTGGCGTGATCGGGACCGCCATTTCCGGCAGTCCGGACGTGGGGGCGCCGTTTCAAGTCGAGGTGCTCGGGCAAGTGTTGCTCTTCAAGGAATTCGGCAGCCGTGTGGGAGAACCGGCCTCGATTGATTCCGGTGCGGTGAAGGGGAGCGTCAACGCGCCGCCGGTTCCTGTCATTTACATCGCCGGAACAAGTATGAACGCGGGCAAGACTCACGCAGCGTGCGCGCTCGTCAGGCGGTTATCGCAGGAAGGTATCAAAGTGGGCGGCGCAAAACTGACCGGAGTGAGCCTGCTCCGGGACATTCTCTCCATGGCCGACTATGGAGCCGACGCCATTCTCGATTTCACTGACGCGGGTTTCGCCTGCACAGGAGCTGACACCTCGGCGCACATTGCCCGGGTGATCCTTAGCGAACTCGCGAGTCGCGGCGTCGATGTGATTGTTGCTGAAACGGGTGACGGCATCATGGGTGAGTACGGGGTGCAAACAATTCTCGCCGATTCGGAACTGCAGGCGTGGGGCAAAGTGCATGTCCTCTGCGCGAACGACCCGGTTGGCATAGCCGGTGCGGTCACGCACTTCAGGGATGCTTTCGGTTTGGAAGTCGATGTCGTGACAGGGCCGGCGACAGACAATCGCGTCGGGACCCGTTTCGTAGAATCGTTAGGCCTGCCCGCCTTCAACGCGCGCACCAATCCGAAGCAGTTCGGCGATTTGGTGCTCGAGAAAATCCGACCGCATCTTCGTCCAGCCTAATGAAAATAGACGCGGTCATTCTCGGAGCTTCAGGCTACGGCGGCGGCGAATTGCTCTATTGGTTGTCGCGCCATCCGAACGTGGGAAGTGTGCGCGGCACTTCGCGCAGTCTGGCCGGATCGCCTTTCTCTCTCGCGCATCCCAATCTTCGGGGGGTTGTTGAGGGTCGCTTCGAACCCCACTCACTCTGGTCTTCCTCTGGCAAAATCTGGCAGGAGCTGGCCCAGAGCGAACAGCCGGTTGTCTTGGCCGCTCTTCCACACGGTGAGCTTGCCAGGACGTTACCTACCCTGGAGGCCGCCTGGGCCGAAGCCGGAATCGCAGATCGTCTTCTCTTGCTTGATCTCTCGGGTGATTTCCGAATCCGTGATCCGGCAGCATTCGAAAAAGCCAACCGCACGCCGCATCCCTGTCCGGAGCTCCTGTCGCGCTTTGTTTATGGACTGCCGGAATGGAATCGCGACGCGATTAGCCGCGCGAAGCGAATCGCAAGTCCTGGCTGTTTCGCTACCGCATTGCAACTAGCGCTCCTGCCATGGCGTGGACTGAATGTCGGATTTATCGCGGCAAATGCGGTGACGGGTTCCAGCGGAAGCGGGGCTACCCCAAGCCCGACCACGCATCATGCGACCAGGGCAAATGATTTTCGCGCCTACAAGATGTTGGCTCATCAACATCTTGCGGAGGTTCGAATGATGATGTCTGCCTGCGATATTCCCGGAACCCTGGCATTCGTACCGCACAGCGGCCCTTTTGTTCGCGGGATTTTCGCCACCATCCAATTTGCGAAACCGAACGATCTTGATTTGCGCCAGCTCGAGGCGCTGGTCGCGGACGTTTTCTCGGGGTGTCCCTTTGTTCGGATTGTGGAAGAGAGTCCGCGCGTCGCTGCCGTCGCTGGGAGCAACTTCGCCGATGTGGCAATTGCAGCGGATGAGAACAGCGTGGCGGTGATGGTAGCGATCGACAACCTCGGCAAAGGCATGGCCGGGCAGGCGGTGCAATCGATGAACATCGCCCTTGGCTTGCCTGAGACAACAGGGCTCTGGAGCGTCGGACGCTTCCTTAATTGAGGACTGCGGCAGTTCAGGTCCGATGAAGCGAACGCCTCGGCGAATTAGTTTGTAAGACTCATTCAACCCAGAGCTGGCCATGATCGCACTCGTTGCGAGTGTGAGGCCTCGGACTCGACAATTGCGGGAAACGCGGGCGGGGGTAAACTCCGGCCACGATGCCAGGGTGGCGAAATTGGCAGACGCGCCAGACTTAGGATCTGGTGGAGCAATCCTTAGGGGTTCGAGTCCCCTCCCTGGTACTTTACGAGGATGGAGGATTGCGGATGGAGAATGGCGCGGAGCGTCAGGGTTGGCCGCAATACTTGAAGAGCAACATTTCCGCCGTGGCGTCGGCTCCATAGTAAAAGCGAATGGCGCCATCACGCCCTCGGTAATCCTGGAGCACGCTGCAACTCGCGCGCCGGCTGTGGACCTGGTGAATGCCAAGGTGATTCCGGACATACAATTCGCCCCAGGCCTCGACCAGGATGGCGCGGCCCGTTTTTTCCGCGAGCAACAGCTCCAGCGCAGGACGCTCGTATTCGAGGTAGGTCACAGATTCAGCCGCTTCGATCGAGTGGTAGTCCAGCCCGGGAGTGCCCGTCATTCCCGCCGGAGGCAGTTCGCTCCACCGTGAAGTGACGACACCGACACGGACCCGCGGATCGAAGCCGGCCGCGGCGTTCTGTCTCGAATGTGTGCTCAACGCGATGCGAATCGGTTCGCCCCCGCCGATTCCAAGGCTGATCCAGAAATGATCGATGTTGGAGGGGACGCGGTCGGTTTCCGCGGCGAATGAGATCGGCGCTCCCGCGATATGGACAAACTCCCCGTGACGCCACGGGAGGTCGAGATATTTGCTGCGGTTGCGGCGTCGGTGAGGCAAGCGAAAAGAGTATTCGTTTAAGGCCTCAAGGGAAGGGTCCATCACTAATCTTCCTCTTCCTCTCCCGCTTCCTCTGCTCGGTTTTTTTGCGACACGAATGCCACTCGCCCCGTTCGAATGTGAATCCCATCCTCGTAGCCGTTGTTCGAAAGCGAAGAGTCCCAGAGGGACGAAGGAATGTAGCCGGTGGTGCAAACCACCGGACTGGCACCAGCAAACAAATCCGCTAGCCCCGGATGGGGCGGCGGAAACTGTCCATCACGATTCCGTCGCCCCTTGGCGGGGCTGGTCGTAATTGTCAATTCCAACCGGTGGTTTGCGCCACCGGCTACATTCCTTCACGCCTACGGCGTTAAACTTCTTCAGGGAGACGAAGAGGGAGAGGAAGAGGAAGAGGTTGTTGCTTCAAAGGCGCCGTTGCCTTCGTCGATGTACGTCGTCTCGCCGACTCGGCTGAGGCGGAGGTGTTGCCGCCATAGGCCGGACGAAAATTTACGCGTGAATTCCAGGGTTTGTGAAACCGCGTGTGGAGCTGCCGGCGTCGGCATCGATTCGCCTGTCATCGCCTCGGATAAAATGCGTCCGTCGAATTTCCCAGGCGATTCTATTCGGAGTAAGCGAAGGACGGTGGGGGCAAGATCGAGATTACTGCTGGGAAGTTCATTTAACATACCACGACGGAAATCCGGACCGGCGGCGGCGAGGGTATTGTGGACATCGAACTCGCTCAGGGTAGCGTGGCTGCCCTGGCCGGGGCCGCGGGCGGCGTCAGTGATAATCTGGCCTGCTCGTCCAAATTTGTTTGGCTTCGAATTCCAGCGCAACGCGACCATCACGTCCGGCGCATCGGCTGTATTCGCGTTGACTGAATCCAGGGGGAAAGCGCCTTCAAACTCTTCCCGGGAAAAAATTACGCCGGCAAAATCGGAACGCTGGAGCCACTCCACGAGGCGGGAAGCGACGGTGCGGTCACGGCCGACGATGTAAAAAAATATGGTGCCTGCATTGCCCACAACCATGACCTGACCGGTTTTGGGGTTTTGGTCGAGGGCTTCGACCGCGTCGAACCCGGCGGCACGCAGTTCGCGCGGAAAATCAAGGCTGCGCTCGATGGTGGAGAAGCCGTGATCGGAGACAACAAAGACGTCGGTGGTTTCTCGCGCATTTTTCTTCGCGATTGTATCGAGCACGGTGGCGAGGTTGCGGTCGGAGTTGCGGATCGCGGCGAGAGAAGGTTCGGCGCCGGCAGAGTGGTCATGCTGGGTCAGATCGGGTTCGCTCAACCAAAGAAGCGAATAGGCGGGGAGCTCGTCGCGCCAGAGAAGGCCAGTCATTAAACGGGTGGCAGCGGTATTGGCATCGATCGTTTCAGCGGAAGCCGCCGGGAAGGAACCAAAGAACTGCAGCGCTTCTTCGTGCAGGCTTGGCGACATCGGCGCAGCGAAAAACTTGCCCACAAAAGTCCGGGCCGCCATCGTCGTCCATTCCGCGTGGCGGTCATGGAGAAACGCCACCGATTTCGTACCGACAGTCACCGCTCGCCGACCCGCCTGGCGGACGATCTCGGCGATAGTGGGCAGGGGAAGATATTTCCCGCCGCTTACTTCGTCTCCTTTCTGGATAATCTCGCGGTCCGCGGTTTCGAAAAATTTCCGGGGATCGATCCGCGGCCTGAATTCGCGATTGGCCAGAATCCCGTTGTGGCTCGGATAGCCACCGGTCGCGATGGCCGCGCCGTTGACGTAGGTCATGGTGGGATAGATCGAATGATGCCGGCGAAAAGTGACCCCTTCCTGGCACAGTTTCCAGAGGGTGGGCGCCGCGCGCTCGGTGACGAAATCAGGACGCATCCCGTCCCAGACGACCAGGACCACGTGCCGGTCGCTGGCGGGTGGCTTGGTTTCGCCGGGGAGAGTGGCGGGAAGGAAGCAGGCCAGCAGCGCGAGCAAGAGCGGAGATTTCATTTCCTTGAAGGAGAGGGGAAACGTCCAACGTCCAATCCTCCTCCGCAAGCTACGGCGGACAGGCTGCTCT
Source organism: Verrucomicrobiota bacterium (assembly GCA_003218305.1). Lineage (GTDB taxonomy): Bacteria > Verrucomicrobiota > Verrucomicrobiia > Chthoniobacterales > UBA10450 > AV80. The sequence continues at coordinate 4,203 of QHMY01000115.1, read as the reverse complement.
ACGTCCAACGCCCAATGGTCTATCTGTAGGGCGGGGTCGCTGACCTCGCCGCAATCATCGGCGCCGCCCATATGGCGGCGGCTACAGCTGTAGCCGCTTCGCTGTGCGAAGCGCGGTCCCGTCGCTCTGGCGGGGTCAACGACCCCGCCCTACAGTTTTGGTGCGACCACGCCCTCAGTGTTGCTCCGACCGTTACGCTTTCGCGAACTTGGGGGGCACAAGCCAGCGCAACACGCCCTTCATTTCTTCCGGGTCAAGATCGACGAAAGCGACCCCGGCTTTGGCCATTTTTGTTTTCCCGCCCGTGAGCTGAAAGATGGTGCGAGTGAAGTCAGGTTCGTGCCCGACCACCATGAGACTCTTGCCGGGAAATTTCTTCAGAATCTTGCCGAGATTGGTGGCGTTGAATCCCGGCCGCAGCAGAGGGTCGATCTCGACCTTCGCCTTCAAATACTTGCCGGCAATCTCGGCCGTCTGGCTGGCGCGCGGCAGGGGGCTGGTCAGAATGGTGGGCGTGATCTCGAGACGCGCCAATAACTTCGCCACGGTCGCGGTCTCCTTCTTTCCCTCGTCGGTCAGGGGACGCTCGTCGTCCGGCCGATTCCAGTTGGGCCAATCGGCTTTTCCGTGGCGAAGAAAGTAAAGCTTCACGGCTGCACCGGATCCATCTTGGCGGAGGGGGTAGGGATGGGCGACGGCGGTGCCGGCGTCTGAGTGTTTCCACTCAAGGCCGAGTCTATCAAAGCTCGCAATCCCTGTTCGTCGAGAGACGGATATGGAACCTGGACGCCGTCGATAAACAGCACGGGCGTCCGGTCGACCCCTACGGAAGCGCCCCGGTCCTGATCCAGCTGGATCCGGGTCTTCACTTCCTGGCTGTTCATGTCGGTTTTAAAGCGCTCGACATCGATTCCAATGCTCGTGGCGTACTCGACGAACGTGGCGAGGACCTTGGCCGCTTCCTCCGGGGATCCCGGTGCCGGGTCTCCGGGAGCCGTAGCGGAAGGGGGTTTCCCCCACTCCTTGGAGTGGAGAAAGAGAAGATCGTGCATTTCCCAGAAACGTCCCTGGAGTCCTGCTGCTTCGGCTGCCTGGGCTGCCGTCGTGGCGTGCAGGTGCATCGGCAGCGGAAACTCTCGAAAAACAACGCGCACACTGTCCGCATAGTCGTGTTCGATTCTCAGGAGGGTAGACGCCAGAATGCCGCAGGGAGGACATTGAAAATCGCCAAACTCCTCCAAAGTGAGGCGAGGTTTTTTGGCCATGCCGCGCACGTGGGCCGGTTCGGCTCCCGGTTGCCCCGTCTTCAGCTTGAGAGGCGGTGCCGACTTCGAGTGGAAAAAAAAGAACCCGCCGCCCACGGTGAGCAACAGCACCGCGCCAACGATGAGAAAAGGAAGAATACGTCGCATAGCGTTTCGAATGGTTACGGTCCGGACATTTTTCCGGATGCTGGGTAGTGCCTGCTTCTGGTGAAAAAGTCAATCGCCACGATGATGGAGAGCGAGAGGGTCAGGCTCGCCGATAAGAGGCAGAAGTCGCAGAAGGCGTGCAGGACGAACGCCTGCACATAAAGCAACCAGAGGGTGGTGATGAACATGGCCGTGACTACCACCGGGAGGAAAGCGCGGGCGCGCCTGTAACCGAATGCGGCCAGCGTCGCCAGGCTGAACGCCACGAAATATGCGAGCGCCCCAAATGCTCCCAGCGGAATTGGCCCCACGCTGGAATAGGCGCTCGAGAGCACCTCCGAACAACCGGAAGAGGCAACGCAGGCGACGTCTTCACCGGTCAGGTGCGTGACCGTAAGGTAAATGGAGTCCGCCAATCCGCATAGCGCCAGCAGGGCGGCCAGGGAAAACAGGACGGGCCGGTCGGGTTCGGAAGCCGTCATTTTGGCGGAACGGACGCCGCGGCCGGCGGAGTTGCCGCTGGCAGGGGGTGCCCATTGAGTTCCGCTTCGATGGCGGAATGAAGACCCTCCGTGGTCCGGATCGTCAGATAAGTCATCAGGCGCCCATTGAGATAGACCGTCGGTGTCCGGTCGATGCCGAGGTTATCGCCGCGCGTTCGATCTGACTCCACCCGCGCCTTGACCTCGGGGCTATCCAGATCGGCCTTGAACCGTTCGAGATCGAGTTTCAACATTTCGGCGTAAACGAGGAGGACATCGCGCACTTCCGTCGGCATGGCCAACAACTTCGAATCCAGTCGCCGTGAGGGCGGCGCATTCGGTCCGACCGTGTCAACACCCTTGGTCCAGCGTTCCGAGTTCTGAAAGAGCAGGTCGTGCATTTCCCAAAAATGGCCCTGCAAACCGGCGGCCTCCGCGGCGCAGGCGGCCATTATGGCGTGCTCGTGCTTGTGCAGCGGTTTATGGCGAAAGACAACGCGCAAGCGATCGCCAAAATCCTCTTCCGCTTTCGCCAGCACCGGGAAAAAGGCGGCGCAGGGAAGACATTGGAAGTCGCCATACTCCTCGATGGTCACGGGTGCGTTCGCCTTGCCCCGCACATGGAGCGCCTCAGGTTGCGGCCTGGCCGGCGCGGCTTCCGGGGCTTCCTGAGCAATAGTGGATGTGACCGGGGCGACCGAAGCATCCGGTTGGACCGGGATTGCTGGAGTAGGCGAAGCGGCCTCCGGGATTGGAGCCGTCGCGGCGCTGGGCGGCTGCTTCAAGCGAAGCAGCATCAGGCCGGCGCCGATCGCGAGCAGGAATACGACACCGATAATCGTGATAGGAAGATGGCGTCGCATAGGGTGTGGCCGGGGCCGGGAGCGGAAAAGCTAATCGGACCCGGTTCGGTTTCCACTCTTTTGTCGAAGCAATCGACGGGCGGATTGATCGACGCCGGCCCTCCTGGCCAGCCGTCTCGCGGTTATTCAATTGGGAGACAATCGGCCCCTACCGCGCTGCGCTCCGCGCGAGCTTCCAGAGCCAAAGGCTTAGAGCTCCCAGGACTACGAACGCCACTGCGCTCGGCCAGAGTGGCAGCTGATTTCCCGCCACAGAGATTTCGACTCGCATCAAGAAGCGCAATAATTGCAGGAGGCTGATCAGCCCGAAGATAAAGCTCGCCACCTTCAAACCCAGAATCTGTGAGTCCATCTGTTCTCCTTCCGTTGGTTCAGGATGAATGGGAAAGCGTCCGGCTTGGAAAAGCGAGCATTTTCGCCATCTCAGCATCGCGATCCGGTATTGGCTGAGTTTGATATCGTCTTCTGAAAATAGCCCAGGGTTTTAACCCTGGGATTACCTATTACCAGAGTCCGGAGTCCCCATAGGGACGGCAGAAACCGTTCTCTTCCTGGCCGCTCCTGTCGTCCCTTACGGGACTTGATGGCTTGATTATCCGATTTTCCCAGCGTTAAAACGCTGGGCTATTTTCAGCGAACACGGAGGGGCACTAAGCGGGCAGGCGTTGGCCTGCGCGTTGGGTCATTCGGGGAGATGCTGGAAGCGAAAATAGATAAATCGCTGTTCGGTCTGCCACGGCGTCGTATGCGTCTCGCGGTGCGACTCGCGGAGGGCGAAGGAAGGGCCAAGCTCCGCCACGAGGGAAGCCTCATCGTAACGCACGATCTCCAGGCCGCTGCATTTGGGCGGACCATCCGGCGCGAACGTGGCAATGACGACATGGCCACCCGGCTGCAAAGTGCGCAGGAGGGTGGAGACGTAGCCACGCCGATCGGCGGGGTCGGTAAGAAAATGAAAGACCGCCCGGTCGTGCCAGATTCCGAAGCGGTGAGGCAGCTCGAAGGAGGTCACGTCCGCCGCGAACCAGTGCACGGCGGTCGCGCGCTCGCCGAGACGGGTGCGGGCGTGGCCGAGGGCAACACTGGAAAGATCGAGCACGGCCAGCGACGAATAGCCGGCGTCGAGCAGGCAATCGATGAGGGTGGAAGCGCCCCCGCCCACATCGATTACGCCTGCATCCCTGGGCGCTCCGGTCGCTGCGATCAGCGCCAGCGAAAGTGCGGGGCGTGCCTGATACCAGCTCACTCCGGCAGGCCCATCGGCCTGGTAGGCGGCGTCCCAATGCTGCTGGCGTGTCATGCTACCTCCCGGTGTTTGCTATTGTTCGTAGCATCGCCATTTACCGTAACGGGCCCCAGCCACCGTCGACCACAGGCGAGATGGCTTACTCTCAACCACCAACTCTCAACCATCAACTTTCTGAGACTTACGCTAGAGTGCGCGAC
>QHMY01000114.1 GCA_003218305.1 Verrucomicrobiota bacterium | reverse complement strand
GATTCGCTGCACCGTGACCAGGTCGCGTTCGAGATTTCCGCCTGCGATTCCGAGGCCGGGACCAAGATAGGCGTGCGGCCCAATGCGCTGGTCGAGTCGCAACGCCGGCACGATCTCGCCCCAATCGGCGCCGATTTGCTCGCACACTTCGGCGAGCGTGTTGGTCGTCGTCACGGATGAAACCAGGAAAAAGTTGATCGCTATCTTGGCCAGTTCCGCGCTTTCCAGACGCATGACCAGCACTGGGCATCCAAACGACGCGTGCCACGCCTGGAATGGAGCCGGAAGTAGCCTGGACGGATCAGGGGACCCCACGATAAAGCGCTCCGGGCGCATTGCGCGTTCGACGGCCCGGCCAAAGATCAGCGTCTCAACCTGGTAGTAAAAGTCGGCCGGCGAACGCTCGCGGAGTTCTTCGCGAAGGCGCCGCATATAACCGGGAGGAACCTGACTGAGGACGACTGCGGTCGCGCCTTTCGAGAGATGGGGCGCGGTGGCGTGGATCAGCGCGGTGAGTGGTCCGAGATCACTTTCGTTGTCAGCGTTCGTGGAGACGTCGAGCGAATAGAAAACAAGGTCGCATTTCGCCAGGTCGGCCTCGTCGGAGGTGTAACGGATGCGGTCGCGATGCTGGCTAAACAGCTCGCAAAATCCCGGCTCCTCGATGGGGAACTCTCCGGCACCACATCGTGTCGTCAGCGCGCCATTGGGATCATAGCCAACGACCTCGAAGCCCTTCGCCGCCGTGGCCAGACTGTAGTTGAGCCCCAGGTGGGAAAGTCCAATGAAACCGATCATCGCGCCCCGGCAGTCTGGGTTTCCGCGCACATCGCGGCAAGCCCTTCCCGCCAGGAGGTGAACTTGAACCCGGGGAACGCGGCAAGGGCTGCGCTGGGTTTGAAGGGCCGCAGACCATCGTGCGGCATGGGTCCGGTGCGCGGGGAGCCCTGGATGGCGACGGCGGGCGCAAACTGCGTCGCAATGAATTCGGCCAGGGCTCTAAAGGAGACAACTTCACCAGAGACAGCGTTGGCGATGCCCGTGCTGCGGTGGAGGACAATATGCCGCACCAGCTCGGCGATGTCATTCACCGCCACGTGATCGCGCCGTTCCTCACCTTCACCGAAGAGCACGACCTCCTTGCCCTCAGCAGCAAGGCGCCGGAAGCGATTTGGGCCGTAGCCGTTATGCGGATCGTTGATGCCGTAGGTGAGCGTGGGACGAACAAGGGCGAGCGGCCGGGGAAACTCATTTCGCAACATCACCTCGCGTGTGAGGTGCATGACGCCGTGAAGGCTGCCCGGCTCGGCGCAGGACGACTCGGAAAGGGGTTCGGCCGAATCTTTGTAGACGGCGTCGGAGCTGATGTAGACGAGGTGCGCCACCGGCCGGGTTTGGAGCGCGGCGCAGACTGCTTCGCCCATGCGGATGTTTTCCATCAGCATCGGCACGTTCTTGACTGGCGCGCGGGCGGAGACAAAGACCAGCGTATCGTCCGTCCGCAATTCCGCGGCAAGACGCGCGGCGGCATCCGAGGCCAGCAAATCACACGAATCCCGGGTAAGCCCAGCGACCTCAATCCCCTGGGAGCGGAGCGCGCGCGCCACCGCGCCACCAATGAAGCCGCCGGCTCCGAGCACGACGACGCGAGCAGGTTTATGAGGGGACGGATGAAGATTCGCGATCATGGAGAAACCTGCTCGATCAGCTGGCCGATTTCCCGGATTTTTTCGTGGATCCAAATATCATTCTCGAGATTGGTCCCACCAGTGCGGCAAAGCTCCAGGAAATGATCGTATTCGACCTGCCACGTCGGGTCAGGCTGCTCCAGAACCTCGACTGATTCGCGCGGCCGGCCGCTTGGCAGGATGCGCTCACGGACCGTGAGTGTGCTTGGTCCCCATTTGCACAGGCAATTGATATGGGCGCTCCCGAGTTCGCCGAAGAGATCGAGACGGAAAGTATTCCGCCAGGAGAGAAGGGTCGCTTCCATTTCCAACACCGGCTTGCCGCGATAACCGAAGAGAACGTGATCGGGCGCTTTATTCTCAAAGCGATCCGCGCTCCACAGCTCGCCCGCCTCTGCATGTGGACCGAAAAGGAAATGCGCCATGTCGAGCATGTGCGAACCGAGGTCTGAGAACACGCCCAACTCCTTGTCCCGCCAGGGGGAATTGCGAACGTCGCGCGCGGTTCCGTTGCCGTAGAAGAATTTTGCGAAATAAATCTGCCCGAGACTTCCGGACGCGAGAACTTCCTTCAGCCGGGCGATGTGCGGTTCGAACCGGTGATTGTAGGCGGTGTAACAGGTCGCCCGTTGGGCCCCGCAAAGTTCGAGCAATTCGCCGATCTGCGCGGGCGAACCGAGCAACGGTTTTTCCACCAGCGCATGCTTTCCGTGCGCCAGAAGATGCCGAAGGATCGCGAACTTTTCCTGATCGGGAACACAGACGCAGGCCGCCTCGTACGATTCGAGAGGCACATCCTCGACCAGCTGATAATCGACGCCGGCTGCAACCGGATCGACTACAGCCACGACATCGTTCCCGGCGATCGTGCGACGCTTGCGTCCCTGAACTCCGAGGCCGATGACGGCGATTCTCATTCGAAGCGCGAACGCTTTTCCAGCGCGTTGAGCTTCTTCAGAACGTCTTCCGGCGCGACGGGATTGTTACCATCGTTCTCGCAGGCCACGGCGGCGGCTAGCGCTCCAAGAATCGAGCCGATCACATTCGATTTTGTGGCGACGAGCGACAGGGTCGCGTAGGAAAGCAGCGCGTCACCGGCTCCGACCGCGTCGACCACGTTGCCGGCGAAACTGTCCACGGTAAAAAACGAGCGCACTTCCGGGCTGGGAGCGCGATAGGTAATCATGCCGCGATCGCCCAGTTTAAGGATGAGCAGCTTGCAGCCCGCTTTCTTGTAAAGGTCCAGGGCCAGGGGACGGATGGTCGAATCCTGGTCGCCGAGCGCGAATCGAGCCTCTCGTTCATTCGGAGTGATCAGGTCGAAATCCTGGAACTCGAGGATGTTGCCCCAGCGATTTGCGACCTGGCTGTCCGCCACGCGCATCGCTCCTTCCGGCACCGCCTCGGTCAGCTGCGGGATGGTAACTTTGTTGAAGATTCCGTGGCGAAAATCGCTGAAGACAACCACGTCCACCTTGTGCTCCGCGATCTGTTTCTTCAGCGCTTCGACGGTGTTTTCGGAAATGGGGCGGTTGTCGAGCTTATCGACCTTGAGCAGGCGGTAGCCATTGGTGATGAACGCGTTTTTTTGCGTCGTCGGCCGGCTCGGATCGATCATGGCATGGCAGTCGATCCCATGGGCTTTCAGGTCGTCCAAAACGAAATCCTTCAGTGCGTCGTCACCGAGAACGGTGGAGAAAACGACATCCGCGCCCGCCGCGCGCAGATGCTTCGCCACCACCGCGGCTCCACCCGAGAAGTCCACTTCCCGTTCGTGCTTCACACTGAACGTCGGCGTCTTCGCGGTCCCGCCAATGAGCGAGCAATAAGTGTAGGAATCGACAATGGTGTCGCCGACGACATGGACCTTAACCCCCTTGAGTTTCGTCAAAGCGGTCTTGAGATCGCCAAAATCGAGCCCTTCCGAATGGAGAAGCGCCAGGAGCTTCTCCATGGCCAGGTTGGGCGGCGTGGTTTCGATAATCGCTGATGAGGAAAGAACGAGGTCACCCGGAGTGAAGAGAAGCTCGCCTCCGTAAGCTTCGATCGTGGCCATCTCCTCCCGGGTCTTGGGATGCACGCCTTCGGAGGAATATTCGTAGCCCTTCGCGAAAAAATCGGGCTGGAGAAATTTCAAGTTCTCGATGGGCGTCGCGTTCTCGTCGATAATGACGTAGTCGACGCACTCGAGCGCGGCGAGGTTCATGGCGCGCAGGTCCTGGGGAACGAACGGGCGGAAGTTCGCCTTATTGATGTGCGAGTCGGAGGTCAGGCTGACGACGAGCAGATCGGCGTGCTCGCTCGCATACATCAGATGGCGGATGTGCCCCGGATGCACCAGATCGAAGGTGCCGTGGCACATGATGACTTGCTCGCTTCGAGGGCGCGGTCCGATCGCCTCAAGCAGTTGTTCGCGGGTCTTGATCTTGCGGCGGAAGCCGTTTTGCGGGGGAGTCTTCATGCGGTCTTTCCTTCGAGAAATGCGAACCAGTTTTTTGTGGCGCTGGCAATCGACGTCGGATCCCAAACCGGCGCCTGCCGCCAATAATCAAGATTCTTCAGCATCTGCGCCACTCCTTCTTCGAACGAGACGAGCTGTTTCCAGCCCAGCTCGCGCTGGATCTTCGTAATGTCCGCCCAGGTGCAATCCGGTTCTCCCGGCCGCTTTGGCAGACGAACGACTTCGTTTTCGCCCAGCAGTTCGATCAAATGGTTCACCGTCTGCGGATTGCCGGCGCCGAGATTGTAGATTTCGTTTACCCGCTCGGTCGTAGCGGCCAGGAAGAAAGCCCGCGCCACGTCGGTGACGAAAAGAAAGTCGCGCCGCTGGGTCCCGTCGCCGACGAGGGTGAATGGCTTGCCCGCAAGTTTCTGGGCCAGGAAAACCCCAAAGACGGCGCCGTAAGCTCCCGAAGTTTTCGACCGCGTGCCGTAGGCGTTGAAGATGCGGATCGAATTCACCGGCAGGCGGTAAACCTTGCCCCAGTGCAGCACCGCTTCCTCGCCCATGTATTTGCTGAGCGCATAGGGATACTCGGGTTGGAGCGGAGCGTCTTCGCGAGTGGGCACATCGGCCAGGCCATAACAGGATGATGACGCGGCATAGACCAGCTTCCGGACTTTCGCGTGCCTCGCGCATTCCAGCACTTTGACCGTGCCCATGACGTTTGTGGCCAGATAATCCACCGGCTTGTCGATCGAAGGCACGATGTCGCCGATGCCAGCGAAATGGAAAACGTATTCGGCGCCGGCGAACAGCTTATCGTCCGCGGCGAGATCGAGGATATCGCGCGTTTCCACCACGAGGTTCGGATCGCCTTTGCGATGCGCGAGATTCTCGAGCCGGCCGCCGACCAGATTATCGATCACGTGGACGCGAAAACCCTCGTCGAGTAACCGGTCCACCATATGGCTGCCGATGAAGCCGGCCCCTCCGGTGACGACTGCGAGTTTGCGCGCGCTCATTTTCGCCCCGTCTCTATTTCAAGCTCAGCGCTTTAACCGTTTTTACATTGACGAAAGAATCATCCGTCAAGGTATTGCCCGGGAATTTTCCGGCCTGGAACGCGTGGCAAAGATCGCGGACTGCATCCTCAATGGTCCGCTTTGGTCCCCAGCCAAGTTTCTCCGCGATCTTGCGCGAGGTGATGCGGTAGGATCGGTTGTCGTTGCTGGGCGTGGTCTCGAGGCGAATCGGCTTCTTCTCGGGAAACTCTTCCTCGACGATCTGTTTCGCAATTTCCGCAAGCTCGCGCACCGTCTGGTTCTGGTAGCCGGCGTTAAAGATTTCGCCGGCAATTTTCTCCGCCGGGATCGCGAGTAACTCGACATAAAGCTCGCAGACATCGTCGATGTGAATATTCGGGCGCTGCTGATCGCCGCCAAAGATGGTGATGACGCCTTTGTTGTAGGCGTGATTGGTCAGGATGTTGACCGTCAGGTCGAATCGCATCCGCGGTGAATAGCCGCAAACCGTCGCGGGCCGGATGGTCACGCAAACGAATTCGGGCGACTGATGCCGGAACAGGATCGGCTCGCAAAGGCCTTTGTATTTGTTGTAGTCGGTCAGCGGCACCAGCGGATGTTCCTCGGTGACTTCAGGGGAATCGCTCACGCCATAGACCGAGCTGCTGGAGACATAGACGAAGCGTTTCACGCCGGCGGCTTTGCTCGCGAGGACGAGCGGTTCAAAGCACTCGTAATTGATCGTTCGGCTGAGCGACGGGTCGAGGTCGAAGCTCGGATCGTTCGAGATGCACGCCATGTGGATGACGTAATCGCAACCCTTCACGGCCTCGGCGTACTGGGCCGTGTCGCGAATATCGCCGGTTACGACTTGTAAATTCGGATCTGAAGGCAACCCGGCGGAGCCGAACAGCATCAGGTCATAGACCACGACCCGATAGCCAGCCTTGAGAAGTTTTGGGACCAGGATGCAGCCTTTATAGCCAGCGCCGCCGGTGACCAGGACAGTTTTCATAGAGTGGGGAATGAATCACCAAGTTTGCTCCTATCCAGCACTATTTGCTGCGTTTTTGGCAACGATCTCTTTAATCTGAGGGACTGGAGCGAAGGAGTAGATTACCGAGGGGGTCGGATTGGGATGCCACCAGTTTCGGCATATATGATTTTCCTTGCCTCGCGCTGAGCCGGTGTTAGGAGGAAAAGCAGTTATGGCCAAGAATGCTCCCCTAATAAAAGATCTCTTCGGCCCTACTGGCTGGCAACTTGAGCGGGAATTGCTTGACCCGGCTGCCGTTGCTGTTGCGCGCGATTTCCTGGACAACCGCCGTATTACGTTGCAGCGGCAATTTGAGCAGTGGCTTGGAGAGCCGCTCGATGCACAAGGTTACGGATCGCACCAGGGGCTGGTGAAGGAATACGAAGCGCGCGGATTGCCTAAGGATTTGCGACATTACCTGCGGGGCGAGTTTGATTTGGAAACTCGACTGGATAAACGCCTCGTCCAAGTACTGAGCACTCCCCAATGCCGGGCGCGGCTGACGCAGTTCCTGGAAACCGACAAGTACATCATCCACTACCCCCCTATGACGCGCTTCAAGGTCGCTGACGCGCCAAATAGCATCTTACCACCGCATCAAGATGCACCCTACAATGCTCATTTGAACGACTTCCTCACCGTTTGGGTGCCACTGGTGGAGATAGATAACGATTGCGGCGGATTAGTCGTCTACGACGGGAGCCATACGGCAGAACTTGTGGACCATATTGCGAGCGGCGCATGGGAGGCGAAGGCCACCGGCGATCATTCACGCTTTCACACCCAGCACGTCCTGATGAAGCCGGGGGACATCCTGATGTTTCCGCCGGCATTGCTGCACGAGTCCGCGCCACATCGCAGCGAGCGGGTTCGTTATAGCATCGACTTCCGTGTCGTTCGAAGCGCGGATGATACGACCAAGTCATTCTTCGATCCCTTCACCGGTGCGGTTACGCAAATCGACTAAATGATCAAGCCCTTCGACGGCTACCACAAGCAGGGCATAGACAGTGAAATCGAGGATCGGTTGGCCGCCCACTGCGCGAAATTCGGAATCGATCCGCTGAACGCGCTCAAGCTTTTTCCAGTGCTTGTGCGCCGCCAGTGGCTCAAGCGTTTCCTGGCTCATCACGAGTTATTTAAGCTTACGCTTGAAGTGCCGGGAGACATCGCGGAGCTGGGCGTCTTTCGTGGTGCGGGTCTGATGACGTGGGCAAACTTTCTCGAATCATACTGCATCGGCGATCGGACCAAGGTCGTGTTCGGTTTCGACAACTGGAAGGGTTTTACGGATTTTGCTCCCGAGGATGGACGAGAGGACATGACTGTGCAAAAGACCGCTGGCGGGTTTTCGCCGAGCGCTTACTTCGAGGAACTAAAGAACGCTCTCGGCATCTTCGATAGCGACCGTTTTGTTGGCTGGAAGGAACGGGTAAAGTTAGTTGAAGGACACATTGAAGAAACCGTGCCGGCGTTTGTTAATGACAATCCAGGGGTCCGTTTTTCGCTGATCCACTTCGATTGTGACCTTTATGAGCCGACGAAAGCGGCGCTTACGGCCCTCTGGCCGGTGCTGTCGCGTGGTGGTTTAATGCTCTTTGACGAATACGCTATCCACAATTGGCCGGGAGAAACGCGTGCCGTAGACGAGTTTTTCAAAGACAAGCCTGAGGTGCGGGTTCGGACGCTGCCATGGAATAATGTTCCAGCAGGATATGTGATCAAAGATTAGCGAGGATTCCTCGATAAGCAGATAGTCCACGTTGTCCAAGAGCAAACTTGGAGGGTCTCGAGCGGCCTTCGCCCCTCAGGAAAATAGCTTCGGTCGGTTTTCGCCGATCGTGGGACGAAATTCTTTGCGCTCTGGAGAAAGATGCACCATCCAGTAGGGCCTTCCATGACATCGCCTGTTCCGCCGGCGGAAGCCGCCCGTCGATTATCCGAAACCCGTGGCTGGGTCCTCTTTTGTTTTTGCGTCTTCGCTCTGAAACTATTGCTCTTCGCCATCGACCCTCTCCCGAAGTTCGTGATGGGCGATTCGGGCAGCTACATATGGACTGCGCTGTCGGGATGGATCCCGGAGGATCGCTCCTATTTCTATGGGTACGTCATTCGCTGGACCTCGGTTTGGCCCGAAAGCCTGACCGGACTGCTGGCGTTTCAAGCTTGCCTGAGCGCGATCACCTGCATCCTGCTCGCCGCGACCTGCCGGTTCATCTTCAAGCTTCCCGCTCGCTGGTCCTGCTTGTTTGGTTTCCTTTGCGCGCTCGACCCTCTTCAGTTGCTCTGGGAACGCTACGTCATGACGGAGACGATTAGCCTCGGCCTTTATGCCTTTGTGATTTTCCATTCGTGTTTGTATTTGAGGGACCGTCGCCTGCGGTACCTGGCCCTCGTGCAGGTGTTTTCGGTGCTTCTCATCGGATTCAGAATCAGTTTTCTGGTCCTGGTGGAGGCCAACTCGGTCATTCTCCCCCTGATTGCTTTTGCGCCCGGAATTTTGGCGCGACTCCGAGGCCGTGCGACGGAAAACGCGTCGCGGTGGTCGGTTGTTCGGCTCTGTGGCGGGCACCTGTTAGCCAGCGTGCTTTTGATGTTGCTTCTTCACACAGGGTATAAGCGAGCGAACGGCTGGGTGTCCAAGAGGGAGCCGGCTTATCTTTACGCGACCGGAACGACCATTCTTGCCTATTGGGCTCCCATTCTTCAACCCGAGGATGCATCCGATCCTCGGTTGGCAGATCTTATCAGGCAGGGAGACGAATTCGGACTGAGGGATTTCGCCTTGAGAAACGGCCAGCGTTTTTCGCCGGGGGGTTTGCTCGACCGGTGGGCGAAGATCGAACCCGATCCATCGAAGGCTAATACGATCGCCAGGCGAACCGCCCGGCGTACGCTCTCGCATCATCCGCTCGGTGTCCTTAGCCTCCCCTGGCACATTTATCAGGAATACTGGAGCGTGCAGGCTCTTAAGCAATTTGCCGAGCGGGATTTCAGCCTGCACAACCCTCCCACCGCCGACTTGATTGCGCTGCTGGCTACGCGCTTTCATCTAACCCAGGACAATGGCGCCCCCAGGAGCTTTCTTCAGTGGTATTACATCGGGGCTTGGCCTTATTATTTCCTTGTCCTGCTGGCACCTTTACTCTCGGGATTGGCGATCCTGCTGAAGGCGGGGCGTCCATATGCAATCGTGCTTTTTGTTCACATCTCAATCATGATGGGTATGTCGATGACGTTCGGGAGCGAGACCCTGCGCTTCCTCCAACCAATTTCCTTTATGACAATCCTCGTTCTTGCGCTCGGTGCGAAGGCGGTCTTCAAACCTGGTTGCGCGACTAATGAAGAGGCCGTCTCGAACGACGCCCCCAGTCCTGTTCAATCCCCGCTAACCCTGCCGTCGCCCCTGGACGATCTGGCACCATCCGCGGCCATCGCATCATGAGTTACTCCGAACAACATTTGCGGGAGACCGCCGAAATCGTTTCCCGCCTCGATCCGGTCCTTTGCGAGAAAGCGGTGGAATTGCTGGCGGCGGTGCGCGAACGCGGAGGCCGGCTCTTTATCCTCGGTGTCGGTGGCAGCGCCGCCAATGCCTCCCACGCAGTCAATGATTTCCGCAAGATCGCGGGTCTGGAGTGTTACGCGCCGACTGACAACGTATCCGAACTGACCGCACGAACGAACGACGAAGGTTGGAATACGGTCTTCGCCGAGTGGTTGAACGGCAGCCGGCTCAACGGCAAGGACGCCCTCCTCATTCTCTCGGTCGGTGGAGGGGATCTGGAAAAGAACGTGAGCCCGAATCTGGTCGCCGCCCTGAAGCTGGCAAAGGAACGGGGCGCAAGCGTGCTGGGTATCGTCGGCCGGGACGGGGGATATACCGCCCAGGTGGCGGATGTCGTTATCATCATCCCGACCGTGAACCCAAACAACGTCACGCCACATTCCGAAGCCTTCCAGGCGGTGGTGTGGCACCTTCTGGTCAGCCATCCAAAACTGAAGGTGGCCCAGACAAAATGGGAGAGCACGAAATAAGGCGGCGCGCGGTTTTTCTGGATCGCGATGGGGTCCCTATCCACCGGCGGCGGCAAAGGATTTCGAACTCTATGAAGACGTGGCGACCGGCTGCGCCCGCCTCGAAGCGGCCGGCTATTTGCTCGTCGTGGTAACCAACCAGCCGGACGTTGCCCGCGGGACCCAGACGCGCGCGGTGGTGGAGGCGATGCACCGCCAAATGCAGACCGCGCTGCCTCAAATTGCGCGGGTTGAAGTCTGCTGGCACGCCGGCGCTGACCGGGGCGACCCCTGCGATTGTCACAAACCGGAACCGGGAATGGTCCTGCGCGCGGCAAAAGCACTTGGCGTAGACCTGGCCCGCAGTTTCCTGGTCGGGGACCGCTGGCGCGACGTTGATTGCGGCCATCGGTCCGGTTGCTGGACCGTTTTTATCGATCGGCATTATTCCGAGACGCTCCGGGAACGGCCCGACTGGACCGTTGAATCATTCGGCCAAGCGGTCGAGGTGATCATGCAAGCGGAGGCTGCGGCAGCGCCTCTTTAAGAGCGACGTGTCGTTCCTGCTTCAAACACCGCTAGTTGAAGCGATGAGCGGGCTATGATGGACAAGCTCCTCAAGGTTTTTGCGGATGGCGCGGACTTGGAAGGCATCGTCGATCTTTGTCGAAACTCGTTCATCAAGCCTGACGCCAATGCCACCATTCGAGGTGCCGCTTACGGCGGCCGGCATCACTGGAGATTGTAGATCTCGGTCAGACCGACGCCGATGCCGCCGTTCTTCCCCGTCAGGATTGCAGTGTAAGCTCCCGGTGGCGGCGAAGCGAAGATGCCCGACTCCAGAGGATCCTGGAGCCCGAGCCCGCTGGCAGTGAGTTGGGCGGCCTGCTCGGGATCATCCTGCCAATTGTCGTTGGCGGCCAGGAGAGCCCCGTTGCTGTTGCGAAGTTCCAGGATTGGATCAGCCAGGAAATTGGTCACCCCAAACTGGCTCAACGAAGGTCCGATGCCGCGCAGGGCCACATGAACGTTGGCGGGGCCGCCTCCCAGGATAAAGCCGCCGATCATCACGTTGCTTCCTGTCTGGGCAAAGCCCCGGGTGCTGATGTTCGCCAAATGCGAATCAACCGCGCTGTCGTTGTCGTAAATCTCGATTAACGCGACTCCAGAAGTTTGCGCCTTGCCAGAAAGGATCACGGTGTGAAGCCCCGGCTGAAGCGTGGCTACGATCACGGACTCTCGATCGTCCGTGGGCTGGTAGATGGTGCCTTCGATCAACGAGCGCTGATCGTCCATCCAATTATCGTTCCGCATGATCAACGCGCCATTGGGACCGTGCAGCTCGAGCACCGGATCCGCCAGGAGATCGCTCAAACCCACCGCCGCGAGCGACGGCCCGATGCCTCGCAACACCACGGGCTTGGGAGCATTCCCCGCGACGATGAAGCCGCCAATCATGACATTATCGCCGGTCTCGACCCGGCCCCGCGTGGAAATATTCAGCGCCTGGGCCGGACTCGGTCCAGGAGTCGCAGTCGCAGTCGGAGTCGGGGTCGCTGTAGGTGTGGGTGTCGGTGTCACCGGCGTTACTTCCACCGCACCCATGTCGACCGTGTTGTTCAAAATTCGTGGGAACCCTGGGCCGCGCTGATCGGTAAACGGCGGGCCAGGGAATGGCGGGTTCGTTATGGCGGAGTTATCGCCCGCATCGCGGGCCGGGCTGTCGTCCAGGAGCAGACGCGTCAGGGTCGGGCCGCCATTGTCGGCCAGCGGACCGAGCCGTGGATCAATGGGAGAGCCACCCGTTCCGACCAAATCGCCGTTCATGCCAGGAGTGAACCCGGTGCTTCCACCATTCGTTCCGATAAGGTTGTGCCCCAACGATGTAAACGCGCCCTGGACATCAGCGCCGCCTGGACTGGCGGAATTGAGGGCGACAACGCTGTTTTGCAGCCGAAACGGACCGGTGCTGATATTATCAAGACCGCCGCCAAATGTGGGCGGTTCGAGTGAAGGTTGGAGCGGGTTCGCGCGAAGGGTAGAGACACTGATGGCATTGTTATGACTGATGGTGCTGTTGGTGATATTCACGGTCCCGGTGCTTGCGTTCAGAATGCCGGCACCTTCGGCTGCGTTGTTATTGCTCACTGTGCTGTTGGTAACGTTGACCGTCCCTGTGCTGGAATTGAGAATGCCCCCGCCTCTACTGCCCAGACTGAATGCACCGTTATTGTTAAGAGTGCTGTTGGTGACGTTGACCGTTCCGGCGCTGGAATTGAAAATACCGCATCCTCCTCCCGGTGAACCGTTGGAGGAAAGTCCGCTATCACTCACATTAATAATTCCTGCGCCGCTGTTGGAGATTCCACCGCCGCTCGCATTACTGGCGTTATTACTAACGATGCTCGCGATGACAGTAAGGGTCCCGCTGCCGCTGTGGGAAATACCGCCGCCGCTGGTGGCGCTGTGGCCGTTAGTCAAAGTTAACCCGGACAACGTCACTACGCCCGGGCTCGCCACCGTAACCTGCAACAGTCGGGCATTATTTCCAAAGACGCTCAATTGACTGGCCCCCGGACCGTTGATTGTAAGCGCTTTATCTGCGACCAACTGACTAGACAAAGTGATCGGGCTAACGACCTGATTCATGTCGAACGTGATCGTGCCGCCTGGACACACATCAACAATCGCCTGGCGCAGCGAGCCCGCTCCGCTATCAGCGTTTGTCGTCACGATCACATTGGGACTACAAGTACCCAGCCCACCTTCGGGCTGCGTCGCACCGCTCGAGCGCGCGGGCACGAGGGCTGCAGCTGCCATCGTCGCAAGGACGACTATCAATGCGGCCTGACGACGGAAAATATTCATGGGTATCATGAATTGTTTTGGTGGTGAATTGCCTCGAGTGCGTCCGGCATCCGAATCATGCCGCGGGCGAAGGGGAATCGCCCTGGAGGGGAATCGAATGCCTCCCAATTCTTAAGTCCAAATGAGAAAATATCGAGCGATTCTTTTGAACTTGCGCTCGCGCTTCAAACACCCCTAGTTCAGGGGATGAGCACGGCCATTCTGGAAAAACTCCCCATCAAGATTTTTGCGGACGGCGCGGACCTCGAGGGCATCATCGATCTTTACCGCAAGCCCTACATCAAGGGGCTGACGACCAATCCTACCCTGATGCGCAAAGTGGGGGTGACGGATTATGAAGATTTTGCGAAGTCTGTTCTGGAAAGCGTCACCGACAAGCCGATCTCATTCGAAGTATTTTCCGACGAATTTCCGGAAATGCGCCGGCAGGCGCTCAAGATCCGGGATTGGCAGGAGAACGTTTACGTCAAGATTCCGATCACGAACACGCGCGCCGAATCGGCCATCGACCTCATCCGCGATTTGGCCGCGGAGGGCGTCAAACTCAAC
>QHMY01000047.1 GCA_003218305.1 Verrucomicrobiota bacterium | reverse complement strand
TCCTGGGCGAACGAGCCGACAAATCGCTGATCCGCACCGGAGCCGAAGTTTGCGCCGTCGAAGCAGTGTTCGAAGGCGCGGAACTGGATCAGTTGAATCCTCTTCTGAGCGATGCCGGAATCGAACCGTGCCAGGGCGAACTGATTTTGAAACGCAGTTTTTCCACGGCAGGCGCAAACCGCCAGTTCATCAACGGGTCACCGGCCACGCTCACGATCTTGAAAAATCTGGGCGATGAGCTGGTCGATTTGCACGGACCGCACGATCACCAATCCCTCCTTTCGCCGGACCGCCAGCTCGCGCTGCTGGATGGATTCGCACACTCGGAAGAGAAGGTGCGGGACTTCGAAAAAGGATTTCGAAACCTGCAAGCTCTGCGCGCCGAATACGCAGCGCTAAGCTCGGCGGAATCCGCCCGCGAACAGGAGGTGGTTTTGCTTCGCCATCAAGTGGACGAAATCACGACAGCGAAATTATCGGCGACGGAAGAGGAAGAGATCAGCGCCCGGTACAAGCTGGCGGCCAACAGCAAACGTCTGGTCGAGCTGGCGGGGACAATCGCCCGCCGCCTTGCGGAGGCCGACGATTCCATCCTGCCCCAACTGGCTGAGACCCAGCGTCTCCTGCGAGAGCTGGAGAAAATCGATTCCTCCCAGGGAGCTCTGGCGGAAGCGCACGCCGCGAGCGTTGTCGAGCTATCCGAAATCGCCCGCTCCGTCAGCCAATACGCCGACCGGCTCGACCTCGATCCGCAGCAGCTCGCCGCCCTCGAAGAAAGGGTTTCGCTCTTCGAGACTTTGAAACGCAAGTATGGCGGTTCGATCGCCGAAGTGATCGCCTTCGGCGGAGAAGCCGCGGAGCGTTTGCGCAAAATCGAGGGACGCGACGAAGAACTCGAACGCTTGAGCAAGGAAATCGAAGCGACGAACGCCGAGATCAAGCGAACGGGCGACACCCTGCGGAAGCTGCGAACCAAAGCAGCACCCAGGCTTTCCGAGAACATCCGTTCCAATCTGCGCGATCTCGGTTTTCGACAATCCGAGTTCGAAGCGAAGCTCATGTCGCTCGACGAAGCGCGGCCGAGCGGCTTCGACGCGGTCGAGCTCCTTTTTTCCCCAAACCCGGGCGAGCCTCTGAAACCGCTCCGCACGATCGCTTCAAGCGGCGAAATTTCTCGGCTGATGCTCGCGATTAAATCGGCCCTGGCTGAGCACGACGCGATTCCGCTTCTCGTTTTCGATGAAATCGACGCAAATGTGGGCGGGGAAATCGCAAACGCCGTCGGCGCCAAAATGAGAAAACTCGCCGGCGATCACCAAGTCCTCTGCATCACGCACCTGCCTCAGGTCGCAGCCGCGGCAGCGACCCATTTTGTCGTGACGAAAGAAGTAACCGGCGGGCGGACGCACTCGCGGCTTAGCGAGGTTGCGGGTAAGGCCCGCAATGAAGAAATCGCGCGAATGCTCGGCGGGAAAAGCGAGTCGGCACTCAAGCACGCCGCGACGCTCTTGAAACTGTAGGGCGGGGTCGCTGACCCCGCCGAGGTCGAGGCCGCAAGCTGAGGCGGAGTGAGCGACCCCGCCCTACAGAAGACAAATCGCTTTCCGGCGATGCGGTCCCTGAGATAGAAAATACCGTGCTGAATTACATCTGGCTCGCGCTAGTCGTTCTCGCGGTCGCGATCGGAGGCTGGAACGACCGCCTCAATGAGGTTACCGCGGGCGCGTTCGACGGCGCGAAGACCGCGGTGACCATCGCGCTCGGCTTGATCGGCGTGATGGCGCTTTGGCTCGGCGTGATGCGCCTCGCCGAACGCGCGGGGCTGGTGCAGCGCATCGCCTCCGGGTTGCGCCCGGTCATGCGCCGGCTCTTCCCGGATGTGCCGCCCGAACATCCAGCCATGGGTTCGATGCTCATGAACATGGCGGCGAACATGCTCGGGCTCGGAAACGCCGCGACGCCGCTCGGACTGCGCGCGATGCGCGATCTCGAGACGCTCAATCCGCGGCCGGGCGTGGCGTCGAACGCGATGTGCACCTTTCTCGCGATCAACACCGCGTCGGTCCAATTGATTCCGGCCACCGCCATTGCGCTTCTGGCGGCGGCAGGGTCAACGCGGCCCACCGCGATCGTCGGGACAGCGCTCCTGGCAACGTTATGCGCGGCGACGGTAGCAATCACGTCGGCAAAGCTGCTGGAAAAGCTGCCGTTTTTCCGTTTGCGCGGAACGCCCGAGGGGCCCGTTGTAGCCGGGGTCGCTGACCCCGGGGAAACGAACGACCCCAAGCCTCCGCCGACCGAAGCAACCGGGGTCAACGACCCCGGCTACAGCCCGCCTCGATGGCGTTCCGCGCTCCTCGTCGTGCTCTTCTTGTTTTTCCTCGCACTTTTCGTGCGGATGGTGTTTCCAAACGTTTTCAACCTGCCGGCTACTCCCGACGCGGCAGCGCAAAATGTTTTCGTCCGGAGTGTGAACGCGCTCTCTATTCTCGCGATCCCTTTTCTCCTGAGCTTTTTCCCCGTCTACGCCGCCACCCGCGGAATCAAGGTCTATGAGGAGTTTGTCGAGGGCGCGAAGGAAGGCTTTGGCGTCATCCTCAAGATCATTCCGTTCCTCGTCACCATGCTCGTAGGCATCGGAATGTTTAAGGGCGCCGGTGGGATCGATTTGCTCGCCCGGCTGCTGGCGCCCGTGCTAACACCGCTGCAGTTTCCGACGGACCTGCTTCCGCTTGCCCTGATGCGGCCGCTGAGCGGAAGCGCCACGCTCGCGATCCTGACCGATATTATCCATCGCCTCGGCCCGGACAATATCGTGAGCCGGATGGCAGCCACCATCTATGGAAGCACTGAGACGACTTTTTACGTGGCGGCAGTCTATTTTGGGTCGGTTGGGGTGAAACAGACCCGGCACGCCATTCCGGCGGGGCTCCTCGGCGATCTAGCCGGGGTTGTCGCTTCGGTTATCATCTGTCGCGCCGTTTTCTGATCTCCCGTCGTTCTCGTGCTCGCGATCTACCGCCCATGCGAGCACGAGCAGGAGCCCGAGATCGAGACGAAGCTCGGAAATAGGGTTATTTTTACCTCGCCAGCAGGCCAGCCCATTCTCTATCGTCCGCCTTTCATATGATTCAACGCGACTATCTCGTCATCGGAAGCGGCATCGGAGGGGGCAGCGCGTGTGAAAGCATTCGGAAATACGACAAACGAGGCAGCGTCACCCTCGTGGGGGCGGAGACCTACCATCCTTACAAGCGCTGGATGCTTTCGAAGAGTTTCCTCCGGGAGAAGACGCCGCCGCTGAAAAAATTGCCGCACCTTGATCCGGGCTGGTACGACTCGCACAAAATCGAGACGCGGTTGGCTACGATGGTCACGCAAGTGAATATCGACCGCCGGCTTGCGGTCCTCGGCAATGGCGAGACGATCGAATTCAATAAGGCCTGCCTCGCGATGGGGAGTCGGCCCGTGCGGCCGCCCGTGGCGGGGGTCGGCCTGGGCAACGTTATTTACCTGAGAACGATCCGCGACGCCCTGGCTTTACGGGAGATGGCGCATTTGGAGAAGACGATCGTAATCGTGGGCGGCGGATTACTGGCGTGCGAGGCGGCGGCCAGCCTGCGCCAGCTCAAGTTTAAAGTCAGCATGATGCATCGCAACGCCTACCTCCTGAACCGTTATCTGGACCCGGAAACCGGCGCGTGGATTACCGGTTACTTTGCCAAGCATGGCGTGACTCTGCTCTTGGGCGAAAGTTTGAACGGATTCGAGGGCAAAACGATCTTGCGAAATATCCAAACCAAGAGCGGCAATCGGATTCCCGCCGGCGTGGCCGTCGTTGCCTGTGGCGCCGAACCAAACCTTGAGCTGGTCCGAAATACGCCGTTGGCCGGGCCGCACGGCTCTCCGGTCAGCGAATATTTGGAGACAGAGGAGAAAGGAATCTACGCGATCGGCGATCTGGCTTTCTACCCAGATCGAATCATGGGAGGCGTCCGCCGCCAGACCCACTGGGAAAATGCGCGGGAACAAGGGCTTGTGGCCGGGGCAAATATGACCGGGAAAAAGCGGATTCGATACGAGCAGGTCCCCTATTTCTGGACCGAGATGTTCGACTTGAGACTGGATTTCGTGGGCGACTTCAGCCTGCAGCCGACCCGGGTGGTCCTCAAAGGCGCGTACGCGAAGAAGAAATTCGTCGTGCGCTATTACCAGGGGGACAAATTGCGCGCGCTCCTGCTCTGCCATGCTGCTCCGCGCGAAGTGGATTCCGCGAAGACGGAGCTGCGCAACGCGTTGGGGAAATAACCCGATCGAACGCTCGCTGGGACAACGCTGCGACCGAACCTCGCGGCGAATTGAAATTGACGCGTGCCCTTCCAAAGGGCATGAACGGTGCTGACTTTATCTTAGTTTTCCTTTCCCCGTATGCTGACCGTTGGTTCCTTTGCGATCGCCATTTTCGCCGTTCTGGCCTGCGTTTTCTGGGCGTGCTTGAACGATCGCACCTGAAAAAGCCACTCCCTGTTTATGCTCGATCATGACGATTTGAAGTGGATTGCAGCCACTTCGACTGAGCTAAACACCATGCTGCAGCAGATCTCGCGTTACGCGGATCTCGCTCGCCAGCACAAGGGCGAATACAACTACATCGAGATGCTGGGCGAACGGGTGGAGGTCGCCTCGAAAACCGCCCAATCTCTCTTTGACCGAATCACCTCCCGAATCCTGGAAGGGACTGCGCCGAAGACCACAGACGGTCCCGACAAGTCGCGCCCGCCGGAATTCACCATTGTCCCACCGCCTCCCGAAAAACCTTCGGTGGAGACGAAAGCCAAACCTGCGGCCGAAAAGTCGCCGGACCGCGCGATGCCTCCTGCGGAGACAAAGCCCCTCCCGGCCAAGCCCGGCTCGATCCCGGCGGACATCAAGGTTTTGAATGAGAAAGGCAACCGCGAGTTGATCCTGCTGGTGGACGATGAAACAGAGATCGCCGAGCTGGCCTCCGTGATGCTGACCGACGAAGGTTACCGGGTGATCATCGCCCGCGATGGTTTCGAAGCCCTCAGGATCTACCAGCAAATCAGCAAACAGATCGGCCTGGTCATCCTCGATTTTTTTCTGCCCGTCATGGACGGAGATGCGGTTTTTGATGAGCTTCGAGCGCTAAACCCGGACGTGGTAGTGGTTTTGAGCAGCGGCTTTGCCGAACAGGGCAAGCTGGGGAACATGCTCGCCCTGGGCCTACGCGGTTTTATTCCCAAGCCCTACACGCGCGAAAAACTGCTCGAGCAAGTTCGTTCGACGCTCGATGCGGCGCGGGATTCGGCCCAGCAGGGCTAAGCTCCGGCGCGACGATAGAATCCGCGCAGCGGGTGGCACTGATTTAGCTTTATCAGGGTCGCTTCCATGGCCCGCATTGACTCATTCTTCAAGCTAATGGGAGAGCAGAAGGCCTCCGACCTTCATCTCTCCACCAACAACCCGCCGCTGTTGCGCATCAATGGCGACCTCGTCCGCGTGGATTACCCGCCGCTGCGAAACGACGACTTGAAAGCGATGGTTTATGAGATCGCACCCGAAGGAAAAATCAAAATCTTCGAGGAAACCTCCGACATCGATTTTGGCTATGAAGTGCCGGGCATGGCCCGTTATCGCGCAAATTTCTTCCAGCAGAAATACGGTATCTCCGCGGTTTTCCGTTTGATTCCGTCGACGGTATTGACGTGCGACGATTTGAATCTGCCGCCCGTCCTGAAGAAATTTGCCATGCTCAAGAAGGGCCTCATTTTGGTCACCGGACCGACCGGCTCCGGAAAGTCCACCACCCTGGCGGCGATGATGGATTACGCCAACATGCAGCGGCATGACCACATTATCACGGTCGAAGACCCGATTGAATTTGTGCATCGCAGCCAGAATTGCCTGGTCCAGCATCGCGAAGTCGGAGTGCACACCCGTTCTTTCGCTGCTGCTTTGCGCGGCGCGCTCCGTGAGGATCCGGACATTCTTCTGGTCGGTGAAATGCGCGACCTCGAAACGATCGAACTCGCCCTGACGGCGGCCGCGACCGGACACCTTGTTTTCGGAACCCTCCACACCTCGAGCGCTTCCAAAGCGGTCGATCGTATCATCGACGTCTTCCCCACCAACCAGCAAAACCAGATCCGAGCCACGCTGGCCGAGTCGCTCAAAGGCGTAATCGCGCAGAACCTTTTCAAGCGCATCGACACGCCGGGACGAGTGGCGGCCCTGGAGATTCTCGTGGTCGACATGGCTATCGCGAACCTCGTGCGTGAAGGAAAAACGCACCAGATCCCGGGTATGATCCAGGTGGGTAAAAAGAAGGGCAACCAGCCTCTGGACGACGCCATCATGGATCACTTACGGCACACCCGCATTTCGCCTGAAGAAGCGTATGACAAAGCCAACGACCGAAAGAAATTCCGGCAATTCTTGAAAGAGCCGCCGGTCGATGGCTCCGATGAGTAAGACCCAAGCACGATGAGAATTCCCGATCTGGACAGGATTTTGTCCGCGATGCTGAAGACCTATGACGGCATTTCCGATCTCAACTTCTCCGTGGGCCACCCGATGCAGGTGGAGGATTATGGCGAACTGAAACCAGTCTTCGTCGATCCACCGATCGAAGCGCTGACGCCTTATCAGACGGAGCAGATTGCCCTTACGCTCATGCAGGGAAATCGGCGCCTGATTTACGATTATCTCACGGGCGGCTCCTGCGATTGCAGCTATTCGCTCAACGACGAAGCGCGGTTCCGCGTAAACATTTTCCGGCAGCAGGGACACTTCTCCATCGTGCTCCGAAAGCTGCAGGGCGAAATTCCCACAGTCCAATCCCTGGGACTGCCCCCGATTTTTGAAGAGATCGCGAAAGAAAAAACCGGCCTGGTTTTGGTCACTGGCGCAACCGGCAGCGGCAAAACGACCACGCTGGCCGCGCTGCTCAACGAGATCAACACCCACCAGGCCGTTCATGTTGTCACACTCGAGGATCCGATCGAGTTCGTGCATCCGACGCTCAAGGCCACGTTCAACCAGCGCGAGCTCGGACATGATTTTAATAACTATCCGAACGGTTTGCGCGCAGCGCTTCGGCAGGCTCCAAAAGTCATCCTGGTCGGTGAAATGAGAGATCGCGCCACGGTGGAAGTGGCGTTAATGGCGGCGGAAACGGGCCATCTCGTGCTGAGCACCCTGCATACAGTCGATGCCGGTCAATCCATCAACCGTATCCTGGGCCTCTTTTCCTTGGGGGAAGAGCAACAGTTGCGCACCCGCCTGGCCGACAGCTTGCGTTACGTCGTCAGCCAGCGATTGGCGCCCAAGGTCGGTGGTGGCCGGCAGTTGCTCACGGAAATTCTGGGGCACAATCTGCGCACCCGGGAAACGGTGGCGCTCGGGGAAGGCGAACACCGCAGCTTCTACGAGATCATCGAGGCGAGTTCGCCATTCGGATGGATGACCTTCGATCAATCAATTCTGAACGCCTACGAGAGTGATAACATCACGGAAGAAACCGCCAGATTGTTCGCCTCCCGCAAGGGCAAAATAACCCGCGGCATCGACATCATTCAAAAAACCCGCGGAGTCGATAACGACCTCGACTCGGGTTTGCGCCTCGACCTTCCCGCCAACGCTTTCCGGTAAACCCATGGAAACACCAGACCAATCCTTTTTTGATCTCGGCGATAACACCGCGCTCGTCTGCGTCGATCACCAGCAATTTCAGAAAATAGTGGTGCCGCAGTTGATCGACATGACCTACAAAGTGCATCTCGGTCTGTTCGAGGAAGATGTGATGCTGAAACTCAAGACCTACAATTACAATGTGGTGGTCGTATACGAGAATTTCAAAGGTTCGAAACCGGAAAACAATCCAATCCTCCGTGAGTTGATCAAAAACCCAGGCGCCGAACGGCGCGGTCATTTTATCGTGCTCCTCAGTCACCGTTACGCGACCAACGACGCCATGAGCGCATTTGTTCAAAGCGTAGATCAGATCGTCAACATCGCGGATCTGGCCAATTTCAAACCGGTCCTGCGGCGGGGCATCGCGCAGCATCGAGAGCTCTACAGCGCGTTCAACGAAACGCTCAAATCCGTCCAGGCGATCTAATTTTCGCCCTGGACGATCGCTTCCGCCCATCGTCCTAACGTTCAGTTGCGGCGCTCGCGCCGCGCACGATACTATCCGGCGCATCGTATGAGCTTGAGCAATTGGATTCGATTTCGGTGGGACCTGACTCAGCTGCCCCAGTTTAAGCCAGAATTGCCGGAGCATTATGAAATCGGACCAGCCACGGCAGAAGACGAGGTTGAGCTGCGCAAGATTATTTCCAGCTCGTTTGTCCTCGATCCCGCCTGGAACCCGGCGACTCAGGAAGTGATGGAGATGATCGAACCCTGGCTGGCCCAGGCTTTCAGCGCCCCGGCCAGCACCTGCCTTGCCCTGCGGCATGGTCTTCGGATCATCGGCGCGGCGATCATTTCTCATAACGCCGAGACCGAAGTCCACCTCGCGCCTGGCCCGTGCGTATCGACCGAATATCGAAATCGCGGTTTCGGCACGCGCCTGCTCGAGCAGTCGCTCACAAAACTCCGCGACGCGGGATTGAAGGAAGCGTTCGGAATTGCGCATGAAAACGCGCCGGTCACCAAGTTCCTCTACCCGAAATTCAAGAGCACCCCCTCCCCGTACGACTCGACGCCAGCTGTAGCCGTCTAAGATTCTCCCTCCCGGGCCGGGGGGCATTCCTGAGACTGGCCGCGCGAGCCATCTGCCCCGCTCTCTGGTCAGGCTGTCGACAGCTGCCTGCCTTTCGATTTCTGAATCCAAATGGCTGATGGCTGGCATCTCACTGGTAACCTCATATGATCCAGGATCTTAAATTCGCGGTCCGGCAGCTGATCAAGGCGCCGGGTTTCACCATTGCGGCTGTCATCGTCCTCGCCCTCGGGATCGGCGCGAACACGGCTGTCTTCAGTCTCGTCCACACGATGTTCTTCGCGGCCCCCGGCTACACCCGCTCGCACGAAGTCGTGCAGGTTTTTTCGCAGGACAAAAAGAACCCGAAAACGTATCGGGGATTTTCCTACCCGACTTATCGCGACATCCGGGAGCAGAACAGCGTTTTCACCGAAGTCATGGCGTACAACCTGGCCATGGTCGGCCTCGGCCAAAAGAGCGACACCCGCCGCACCTTCGCCGCCATGGTCAGTTCCAACTACTTTTCGGTGCTTGGCGTTCCCCTTGCCCGCGGCCGCGCTTTCCTGCCGGAAGAGGAGACGCCTGGCCAGGCAACCCCTGTCGCGATCATCAGCTACGCCTATTGGGCGAAGCATTCGCTCGATCCGGCGCTGCTCGGCTCGCCCCTGCTCATCAACGGCCATCCCTTCACGATCGTCGGCATCGCGCCGCGTGGATTTACCGGCCTGATGCAAATTATTTCACCCGAAGTTTGGCTGCCTCTCGGCGTTTACGATCAGGTGGCGAACGATTTCGCGAGCGAGAATAATACGAAACTCGGCGATCGCGCTGGGAACCAATTGCTCATCGTGGGCCGACTGAAACCGGGCCTGACCGCCGCCACGGCCGAGCCCTCACTAACCGGCCTTGCGGCAAATTTGGAAAAGGCATTTCCAGTCGAGCAGAAGGACCAGACGTTCCAGACCACGCCAATCTCGCGTTTTTCCACCAGCACCAGCCCGTCGGGCGAAGGTGGAATATCGAAGATCGCGCCAATGCTTCTCGGCATGGCGATCGTGGTCCTGCTCGTAGCGTGTCTCAACCTCGCAAACATGTTGCTGGCCCGCGGCACCGCCCGTCGCAAAGAAATCGCTATTCGGCTCGCGCTCGGTGGAAGCCGTAGCCGCATCGTCCGGCAGCTTCTTACGGAAGGGCTGGTGTTATCGCTGCTGGGAGGCGCTGGCGGACTCGTGCTGGGCCTTTGGTCGTCCGACCTTCTCGTCACCTCCCTGGGGAAAATGCTACCGCTCGACATTGTTTGGCTCGGCGGACCGAATCCCGCCATCCTGGCCGCGACTTTCGGCTTTTGCGTCTTGGGAACCCTCGGTTTTGCCCTGGGGCCGGCGCTCAAGCTTTCGCGCAGCGCAGTGGTGGCCGACCTGAAGGAACAGGCGGGTGAGGACGTGGTTCGGCGCGGATGGAAATTTATGCCGCGCAATCCACTCGTCGTCATCCAGATCGCTTTCTCGCTCGCCCTTCTCACTGCCGCCGCTCTGTTCATCCGTGGGGCGGCCAAAGCCGCCTCGGTCAACACCGGCCTTAAGCCCGGGGCCAGTTTTATCGTCGAAACCGATGCGAGCCTGGCCGGCTACGAACCAAAACGCGCCCAGGACCTTTACCGCAGCCTGCAGGAACGCCTCGCGGCGTTGCCAGGGGTCGAACATGCCAGCGTTACCGCCACGATCCCATTTGGGATGATCTCCCTGAGCAAGAATGTGCAGCGAGCCGGTTTGCAGGTCGCGCCCGATGCGAAGCCGGCGACTGCCGCCGAAGGCCTCGCCTTCAACGCAGCCTGGAACAGCGTTGGCGGGGACTACTTCAACACCGTCGGCTTGCCAATTCTGCGGGGCCGCGCGTTCAATGAGGCTGAGGCGACGCAGGCCGGGGGCGTGGCCGTGGCGATCATTGACGAGGTTCTGGCCAAGAAACTTTGGCCGGAGGGTGACGCTCTCGGACAACGCGTTCAGTTCGCGGGCGATAATGCGCCGCGGGCGAAAGGCAGCGATTCCCGCGTGGGAATGACCGAAGACCTCAGTGGTTCAATCAAACCCGGCGAAACGATCGAGGTCGTTGGTGTTGTTCCTGCCACGCGCCAGGCACTCTTCGAAAGCGAACCAAACGGCGCCATCTACGTCCCGTTTGGACGCGGTTTTCAAAGCAACATTTCTTTCCTGGTCCGGTTCCACAGCCTTGCTCCCGGCAGCGAGACTGGAACCGCGGATTTGTTGCGGCGCACGGTGCGCGAGGTCGATTCCGCGCTCCCAATCCTCTCGCTCAAGACTTTTGCCCAGCATCTCGAGAGCAATTTCCAGCTCTGGATCGTTCGCGCGGGCGCGGCCATGTTCTCGGTCTTCGGCGCCTTGGCGCTTGGTCTGGCGGTCGTCGGCCTGTACGGAGTCAAGGCGTATTCGGTCGCGCGTCGCACCCGCGAAATTGGCATTCGGATGGCGCTGGGCGCGCAACGAGGCGCGGTCCTGCGGATGTTTCTGCGCGAAGGTTCGGTCATGCTCATCTGCGGTATTGGTCTTGGCTTGTTGCTCGCCGCTGGGACGGGAAAAATTCTTAGCGGCCTGCTCTACGAGGTGGGCGCGCTCGATCCTATAGCATTCATCTCCGCACCCACGTTGCTCGCCACCGCCGCGCTCATCGCGACCTGGCTCCCGGCCCGTCGCGCCACGCGGATCAGCCCCATGGCGGCGTTGCGCACGGAGTAGGTTGGCGGCCAGCCTCCATCTTACGTCGCCCCAAGCCTGACCGAAGAGCTAACTCGCGGTACGTTCTGGTCGGTGCCTGAAATGAACCGCACTGGCACCGTTCTCGCTATGTAAAAGAATATCTGTGCGCTACGGATATTCTATTCTCCGATTCATGCTCTTATTTTTACACATACCTAAGGTTAAGGAATTTACACCTGGATCGTACTGCTTCCGATCACTACTGGGGCCGGCATCGATTTTCCTATCATGGACGGAATGACCGAAACGATAGAAAACCCGAGCCGACGCCAGGAGGACGCGACGGATTTGCGCGAAACCAACCACCAGTTGGAGAAATCGCTCGTCGAGTTGAAGGCCACGCAACAGCAGGTTATCCAGCAGGAGCGCCTCAACGCTATCAGCCAAATGGCCAGCGGTATCGCGCACGATTTCAATAACACCCTGACTCCTATTCTTGGTTTTGCCGAGTTGCTCTTGGAAGGCGACCTGCTGCTGGATGATAAGGCTGAGGCGCGCCGCTGCCTGGAGCTGCTCCGCAACTCGACCAGGGACGCAGCCGCTGTCGTAAACCGCTTGCGCGAATTCTGCCGGCCCGCGAATCCGGATCAAAACTTTCCTGCCGTAGATCTGGCTGAAATCGTTCGGCAAGCGATCTCGGTCGCCGGGCCGAAGGTGCGAAGCCAGACCGAGAACCGGGGGGTGACTGTCGAAGTGACGGCGGAGCTCAAGGCATCTCCATTTGTCGAGGGAGAGGAATCCGCTCTCCGGGAAGGGCTGACGAATCTGATTTTCAATGCCGTCGATGCCTTGCCGGCAGGCGGCCGAATCACGCTCGCGACCTCAGTCGAGGCCGGAGAGGCGGTCATTCGCGTTTGCGATACCGGGATAGGCATGAGTGAAACGGTTCGGCAACGCTGCCTGGAACCGTTCTTCTCGACCAAGGACGAACCGGGCGCCGGCCTTGGCCTTTCCGTGGTTTACGGAATAGTGCAGCGGCATCGAGGAAAACTGGAAATCGACTCCGCCGTCGGCCGGGGTACCACCCTTATTATTCGCCTGCCGGCTGTGAACACATTGCCTGTTTCGAGCGCCGCCAGAGCCAATCCAGAAAAACCGGAATCATCCCTCGATATCCTTATCGTGGACGACGAACCCGGAATCCGTGAGGTGATCTCGGCTTACCTGCGTTTGGATGGGCATATCGTGGAGACCGCGGCGGGTGGTCGCGAGGCCCTGGAAAAATTTCAACGCAATCACTTTGACCTCGTTATTCTCGACCGCGTGATGCCTGGGATGAACGGCAATCAGCTTGCTCGGTCGATCAAGCAATTGAACCGCGACATCCCAGTGATCATGATCACCGGCTTCGGCGCCCTGATCGAAGTCACCGGCGCTGAGCCGCAAGCCGTCGATATTGTCTTGAGCAAGCCGGTCACGATGGCTGCCTTGCGCACAACCATCGGCAACCTTCTCCAGACCGCGTAATCCGGGAAGGAGCGCTTACCGGGAAACCGGTTGCGTAATGGCCTTTCGAATCGAGGCGAGCGGTGCTCCGTCAATGAACTCGATTTTGCCGCCTCCGCGTTCCACCCCGAGCTCTTTCCATAGCGCGCTCAGATCGGCCGGCGTGGGCGCTGCCTTCATCTTTTCGTAAAGCTCGCGCAAGACGGAGACTCCGGTTCCGCGATCGCCAATCTCCAGGCTTCGCACGATCGGCCAATCCGATTCAATTGTGCCACCGGCTTTGAGAATTGCGCGGAGTGCGTCTTCCAAGCCCTTCTTGTTTCCAGTGCGCTTGCGAATTTCAATGTCGGCCAGCAAACAAAAGAGCGCCCCACCCCAATAAGTGCGCCCCCACGTCCGGGTGAAATCGAGCCCCCGATCTCCAGCCTGCGGCAACCCTTTCGGGAGGCCATCGATCAGATCGCCCCAGACTTTCTCAGGGGTCAAACCACCAGCACGTGCCCGCGCAATCGGTTCGACGTAGGTCGCGGACCCTTCTTCGATCCAATGGTGCTCCTCGGGAACGGAAGGAAACGCCAAATGCACCATCTCGTGCGTCAGAACCCAGTCCTCGGCGAAGTCCGAAGCGCTGCTCGACCGCCCAATTGCAACCGTGATTAGCGCACCATCCCGTCCCGTCGTCCGCCCTCCCCGCACGCCGTGTCCTTCGAAAAAGCGGAGCCGGATTTCCAGATGCGAAACGGGAAATTGCTCGTAATAAACAGTCACCGCCCGCGCCGACGACGCGACCCAGGCGAGGGCAAGTTTACGCAACGCTTCGTCGGGCGCGGATGAAAAGGTCAGATCAATCTTGCCGCCGCCGATCTCCAGATGCGCGTCACTCTGCGCGATAGTTCGGTCTGCGAACGACAGCCAGGCCATCGCAAGAGTCAGCAAAATAACGCGCATTATTTCCTGGTCGCGACTGCCGCGATCTTCGCCGGATCAAAAATCGGCGCCGAGCAGCGTCGGTCCGCGCAGATGAATCCTACCGCTTTCTCAAATACCGGATATTGCACATCGGGATTCGGCATTGGTCCCTCGCGCTCATCCCACCAGTCGACCCGCTTGTAGTTGGCCGGCAGAGCGATCATCGCCATGAAAAGCGAACGCGCGGCGAGGTCGTCCTTCTTGCCGACAACGGTCAGGTGTAATGGCGGCGCCTCAAGCTCCCCGTTCGCCAGCAAAATGCCCGCAACCATATAGCCGCGATTCTCGCCGGTCGCCGGAGCGGCCAGGTAACGCATCGCGTGCCGCGCAACTTTCTCGTAGATCTCCTTTCCGGTGTAGTGATGAAGGAGATTCAACGTCCGGGCGACCGCGACATTCTCGTCCAGCTGCGGTTTCGGTTTCAGCTTCCCAGCCAGAGGCTGCACAAACGCGACGTAGCCGATGTTGTTCTTGAATTTGTTTTCGACGAACTGCGCGGCCTCTTCCGCGCGCCGCAGCCATTTCCGATCCCCCGTTACCGCATACAGCTTCAAAAAGGCACGTGCCACGTAAATGGAATCGCCCAGATAGGGCCCACCCACGTCCTGTGCATCATGCCGAAATCCACCGCCGGGGAGCGAACGATTCGCGATGATCCATTCGGCCGCCCGCGTCGCGTCGGCTAGCGCGCTCTCATCGCCCGTGACTCCGTAGAACGTCGCGAGGGCATTGATCGCCCAGCCGTTCTCACGCGCGTAAATGTGCTGGTCGACGCGAGGAATGCCCCGCTTGCGCCGTTCTGCATCAGGAAGTGCAAAGTAATCGGCGGAATGCTCGCCTTGCACGAGATCGGCATCCTGGCTCGTGTAGAACGCGCCGTCCGGACTTGTTAGAAAGCTGTGCAGGTAATCCTGGATCTTCTTCGCCGCTTCGAGATGCGCCGGATTCTTCCAGAGCGCGTAAGCTTGCACGTAACTGCGCAAATTCTCCGCCTGCATCTGCATGATCTTCTCGAAATGCGGATGTTTCCAGTCGCCGTCGGTCGAGTATTGATAAACGCCGCCCCAGGCCGGATCGATCAACTGGAGCTGGGCGTCGAGCGTCTCTCGCGCCAACCGCTCCAGCTCTTGATCGCCGCGCATCGCCTGGCTCAGACAAAATTCAATGATGTCCCAGTCGAGAAACTTCTGCACCGTGCCCCAGCCGCGATTCTTCGAATCGTAGCTGTCGTGCAAGATCTTGCGCAGTTTGTTCCGCTGCTCCGGCCTTAACCCTGCGCCGCTGGCCTGCTCCAATGGCGGCGCCGCGACAATGGAAGGCCCGGGTGACGGGTCATCGATGATCGCCTGGAGCATCGAGGCCATCGGTTTCGGCGGAATGTAGCCCTGTCGTTTGACAATCTCGCTCCCGTCGGAATTGAACACGACCGTTGCCGGCCATCCGTAATCTTCGTAGCGATTCGAAAGATCGGGCCGGGCGTCCTGATCCACCCGCACCGCGATGTAACGCTGCCTGATCAACGCGATCACGTTCGGATCGCGATACGTGATGTCCTCCATCACGTGACACCAGTGGCACCAGACTGCGCCGAGATCGAGCAGGACAAAGCGGTGCTCCTTCTGGGCCCTTTCGAAAATGGAGTCCGACCACGGTTGCCAATCGATCCCGGCCGGTTCGCTGGCGCGCGCGATCGGGCCAAGGCAAAACAAGAACGCCGCGACGCGAAACTTCTTCAATCGATCTAGACGCTTTCCGACGATGGCGGAGCAACCCTGCGCTTGATCAGCCAGTCGACGGAGAATTTTCCCGGCCCGAAAACAAAGACGATCACGACCACAAACAGAAAGAGAAACTCGTCCGCGCCAAGAAACTTGTCCGGATCGCTGACAATCATCTTCACCTTGTCTAAGTCAGCCGTGAGATACGCGACCGTCAGCAATATCGTCAGCGGAAGGGAAATCAATCGGGAACAGAAACCGGCCAGCAGGAGCAGGCCGCCGAAGCATTCGGTCGCGCCGGCCAGTATCGCCTGGGCGTACGGAAACGGGATCCCAAGGCTTTGAAAAAAAGCCGCCGGCCTCTCCAAATCCATCAACTTGCCCTTGCCGGTCAGAAAAAACTCCCACCCCCAATAAAGCCGGATAACGAGAAGCAGAAGTGATTGCAGGAAGGTGGTTGAAGGAACGAACCACCGAAAATACCTGGTGATGATACTGGAGTTCATTTTCATTTTTTGGAAAACCGACAGAACCAGCCGAGCGCGGTCCAATTGTTGAAGTAGGCCTTTATTTCCTCGTTCCAATCCACGCCGGTTCGTTTCGTGGACGAGAGACCTTGCAAACACGCTTCCTCGACGCTCGCGCCCGCACGCAACGCCGTAAGGATGACAAAGCCTTCCGGATCGAGTCGTTTGTAATAGAGATCGTTGTCGTGCCGATGCACGGCAAGATGAATGCGCTTGCGTTTCGGCAGGCGAGGGCGCTTCTCACGTCCGGATGAATGGGGCATCGCTTCGAACGTGTTGCTCGCTTCACTGCGCAAGACGGCCGACTCGCTTTTCTTCACGGCGACCAGGAACTCGTCCACTTCGTAATTCAATTGCAGCAGGGAGAGATACGGCTGCAATCCGAGTCGCAGCTTATCCGGTCGAGTATCCAGGATGTCGTCCGGCGTGATCGCGGGCTTCGATTCGTCGTCGAAGGCGATAACCTGCGCCCATTCGAAGCGGGCCATGTCGAGGGCCAGCTCCGGACGCGGCGCGATCCAGCGTGGTTCATCGCGGAGGAATTGTTCCAGCCGGCTTCCCAGGTTGCGCAAAGTAAACGAAGCCGATGGATACTTCGCCAGATAAGCGGTGATCATCTTCATGAACTTGCGCTCGCCCAGC
Source organism: Verrucomicrobiota bacterium (assembly GCA_003218305.1). GTDB lineage: Bacteria > Verrucomicrobiota > Verrucomicrobiia > Chthoniobacterales > UBA10450 > AV80. The sequence continues at coordinate 14,300 of QHMY01000047.1, read as the reverse complement.
ACCGCGCGAAGCCCAGGGTAATCGTCGTAAAGACAATCGAGAACGCGAAACCAGTAGACGCGATTATAGATCTCCAGCCGGTCGAAAGCGGTCAGCCGGTCGTTTGGCTTGATGAAGGTCGACGCCAGCTCGCTCGTCGTGCGGCCATCGATCCAGCGCGGCTGCATTCCCTCTTCCGGGGTGAGAGGCCGGAAGACGGCCGTCGCCATCAGGCTCTGCAACGCTTTCAGCTCCGCGCGCGAACGCACCTCAAGCCGTCGCGTTTTCGAGCTTTTCGATGAACTGGTTCGCTTTGAGCGCTTCATGGTGAACTTCTTCGAAACTCGGAATGCTGTCGTCCCATTCCAGCAACGTGGCGGTGCGCCCGACGAGTTTCACGGCGTGCGCGTAGAGTTTCCAAACCGGGTCGAGCACCGGATGATCGTGAGTATCGAGAATGTATTTTTCGAACTTCGAATGCCCCGCGATGTGGATCTGTCCGACCCGATCGTGCGGGACATTGTTGAGATAAGCGTAAGGGTCGAAATTGTGATTCTGCGACGAAACGTAAATGTTGTTCACGTCGAGAAGAATTCCGCAATCGGCCCGTTCAACCACCTCGCTCAGGAACTCCCACTCCGTCATTTCCGAAGCGTGAAACTCTGCGTAGCTGCTCACATTTTCGACGCAGATCGGCACCTCCAGAAAATCCTGCGCCTCGCGAATATTTGCCGCCGTCGCTTTGGCCGCGGCGAAGGTGTAGGGCATCGGCAACAAGTCGTGCGTGTAGCGTCCGTCGACGCTGCCCCAGCACAGATGATCGGAGAGCCAGGGCGTCTTGGTCCGCTTCACCAGCCGTTTGAGCTTTTTCAAATGCTCACGGTTCAACCGGTCAGCCGACCCGAAATACATCGCGACGCCATGTTGAACGACTCGGTATTGTTCCATGATCTTATCGAGCACTTCGAGCGGGCGCCCGCCATCGACCATGAAATTCTCGGAAATGATCTCGAACCAATCGACGACCGGTTTCTCCGCCAGAATGTGCCGGTAATGCGGCACCCGTAGACCAATGCCGATTCCGTATTCGGTGAAATTATTGAAGGAATTTGCCGGCACGGCGGAGAAGTCTTTCGATTCGCTGCACGCTACGTCTGAGAGCCGGGGAATGGGACCCCGGCTCTCGATAAACGAGTCTTACTTGGCGGGCGATGCCGCTGGTTTGCTGCCGTCGGTCGCGCAGCCTCCTTTGCCCTTGCAGGAGTTCTTGCCCTTGCAGCTGTTGTCTCCGCTGTTGCAGCCGCCTTTGCCTTTGCAGGAATTCATCCCCTTGCAGGCGTGCTTGTCGGCGTCCGCTTTGTCCTTGTCACCCATCAGCGAAACGCCTGGCTTCGCGTTGGACTGGACGGCGTGTGCCGTAACGGCAAACGAACCGCTCATCAAACCGGCGATCGCAGCGCCGGCAATCATTGCTTTCTTTGTCATATGACCTTTCTCTTCTTTGGTTGGTTCTTGCCCGACTCCCGAACGGCACCAAGCCGGCGGGAGCCAGGCAAAAGGGTTAGATACCTAAAGCTTTCTGGTTATTCGCCACGCTGGAGAGATTGGATCCATAAAAGGGGGGAACCGTTGATATCCGACCGGTCCTCCGGTGGGAAGCCGAAAATGATGCGCCGTCCGAGGTGGCATCCGCGTTTCAACCCCCAAGCGATTGGTTTGACGCTGCGCGTGGAAGGAAATAGCCTCGGTCATGGCCAATCTTGCCGAGCCTCCATCAGCTAAAACAGCCCCCCCCACGACCATCGCCGTGCAGCCGCCCGTCGATCTTGGAAACTGGATCGAGGAAAATAGCCATCTCTTCAAGCCACCGGTCAGTAACCAGTACCTTTATGACGGCCGGGATTTTTTCGTCATGGTGATCAAGGGGCCAAACGCCCGAAATGATTTCCACCTGGTCGATTCCGAGGAGTATTTTTATCAGCTCAAAGGCGACATCAAGGTCCGCATTCGTGAGGGCGACCAGATTATCGATCATCTGGTTCGCGAAGGGGAAACGTTCTTCATTCCAGCGAACGTCCCGCACGCGCCGGTCCGCCCGCCGGACACGGTTGGCGTTGTAGTCGAGCGCCGTCGTCCTCCAGGAGAACACGAACATGTCATTTTCTACTGCGACAATTGCGGGGCCGTAGTGGAAGACATTGACTTCGACTGTGGCGACATCGTCCAACATTTCAGCCAGGCCATGCTCGACTTCTGGAACGACGATGCCCGGCGCACCTGTAAGAAGTGCGGGCATAAGGTTCCCAAACCGGAGCCGACGAAGCCGTTCTGAAGAAAGTGACATGTGACGAGTTTTTGAGACTCGATCTATTTCCCTCTCGTCACATGTCACGCGTCACTCGTCACTTCCCTTGAAGATCGACCTCCACACGCACATCCTTCCGCGCGACTGGCCCGATCTTGACGCGAAATACGGCTACGCCGGTTTTGTTCGCCTCGACCACTACAAGCCGTGTTGCGCCCGGATGATGATCGGCGACCGGGCCTTTCGCGAGATCACCGACAATGTGTGGGACCCGAAGCGGCGCCTGGAGGATTGCGACCGCGATGGCGTTTCACTGCAGGTGCTCTCCACCGTACCGGTGATGTTTAGCTATTGGGCAAAACCGGCCGACGCCCTCGATCTCTCCCGCCGACTCAACGATCATATCGCGGAAGTCGTTCGCGCCGATCCGACCCGATTTGCGGGCCTGGCGACAATTCCGATGCAGGATCCCGATCTGGCGGCGGGCGAACTGGAGCGATGCGTCCGCGAACTGGGGTTACGCGGCGCGCAAATCGGCACCCATGTGGATGCCAATCCGCACTCCGGCCGCGTCGACAGCCTCAATCTGGACAACGCCTCGCTCCAGCCCATTTGGAGCGCGGCCGAGCAGCTCGACGCCAGCATTTTCGTTCATCCCTGGGACATGCTCGGCAAAGAGCGAATGCCGAAATATTGGCTGCCGTGGCTGGTCGGCATGCCGGCCGAGACGTCGCTCGCGATTTGCTCCATGATTTTCGGCGGCGTCTTCGAACGCTTTCCAAAACTCCGGGTCGCGTTCGCGCACGGCGGCGGCGCCTTCCCGGGGACCATCGGCCGGATCGAGCACGGTTTTCATATGCGCCCGGACTTGTGCGCCATCGATTCCAAGGGAAGCCCGAAAAGTTATCTCGCGGATGGCGACACTCCCGCGCGGTTTTACGTCGATTCGCTCGTGCATAATCCGGACGCTCTCCGACTGCTGATCAACCTCTTCGGAGCCCAGCGGATCGCGCTCGGTACCGACTATCCGTTCCCCCTGGGCGAAGAGCATCCCGGCGAACTTATCGAGTCGATGGAGGAAATCTCGTCGCAGCAAAAGACACAGCTACTTTCGGAAACCGCGCGCGAGTTCCTCAGGTTGTAGAGGCGTCCGCCGCGGCGGGCGCCCAGGCAAACAAACAGGCGCTTGGCCCAAGCGCCTCTACAAATCAGCCATCCGTCGCAGGTATTCCCGGTCCCACGCCGCCGGAATACTCTCGCGGGAGCTGTACGGTCCTGGCTGATACGCCCGGGAAGCGATCCCCTGCTGGCTTAATTCGCACACGTGCCAATCCTGTTTATTGGTCGTATCCCAAAACGCGACCGCGTCTTCCGGCTTGAAATTTGATTGCTCCGCGGCTTCCGGATGGAAAAACCAATCGCACGAAATCAGCGTCCGATCCGGCGACTGCGGCCAAAGCTGATGCACCATTACATAATCCGGATGCAGGCTCAGGAGCATGTTCGGGAAAATGGAGTAATAGAAAACCCTTTCAAAATCTTCCGCGTCCTCTCCCTCTTCCTCCCCTTTGTGGCCGTCACCTACCGGCCGCGCGCAGGCCTCACCGGTCATGGTCAGGCTGGCCCCCTTTGTGATCTTCATGAATCCGCCGAGGAACGGCCCTTCCGTCAAATCGTTCTCCGCCGAATCGTACGGTGAAACCTTCGACAGCATCGGATGCACTCCCGGGCAGTGATAACATTCCGAATAATTTTCAAAGATCAGCTTCCAGTTCGCCCGGACGTCGTACTCAATCCGGTGCGCGGACCGCAGCCGCGGCAGATTCCAATGGGAAAATTTTCCCTGCAACGGCGCGAACCATTGCTCCAGCGATGCCGGAGCATCTCCCAGGTTCACAAAGATGAATCCTTCCCAGAGGCCGAAACTCACCGCGTGCAAGGAGTAATCGGCCTTGTCGAAACCTGGAACTGCTTCCCCCGTCATGTGCGGTGCGCCGACCAGTCTTCCGTCGAGGGCATAAGTCCAGGCGTGGTAGGGGCATTGAATGGTTGTGGAATGCCCGGACCGATCCTCGCACAACCGCGTGCCGCGGTGCCGGCAAACATTGTAAAATGCGCGAACCGATGTTTGATCGCGCGCGATGATCAGGCTTTCACCCGCCACCTCCTGAACAAAATAATCTCCAGCCTGGGCGATCTGGCTTTGATGTCCAACCAGCATCCAGTGGGTGGAAAAAATCCCCTCTTGTTCCGCCGCCAGGACCTCCGGCGAAGTGAAATAACGCTGCGGCAAAGTTTTGGCCCCTGCCTCAAACGTTTCCGTGGTCTTGCGAAACACAGGCGTCGTAGCGGGTGGCGGCATCGATTCCAAATCTCTCGATCACCCGCTCAAGGAATAACTACGCGGCCACTGACGGCTCTTCGGGTTGCGCCACGACAATTCGCTGGGACACCATCACCATGTCAGAAGCGGCCTCGCCAATCCGGAAGGTTTCTTCCAGCAGCGGCGCGTTGAACGAAGCCTGCAACTCGAGACGGAAGAGCGTTTCCGTCAAAGCCTGACGAACCTCGTAGAAGAGGGCGTCGAAAACCTGGCTGAATTCGGAGTCCAGACGGTCGTGAAATTCCTGTCGTGAATCCCCCAGCTTTTGCTTGAAATCGCGCAAGACGCTCGAGCGACGCCAGAGCAGCCCGACGGTGACGAGAAGAATTCCGGTGGCGAGGAATACTCCTCCTGTAACATCGAGCCAAAGGATTGGAGAGAGCGCCGCGATGATTACTCCGAGGCCGGCGAGACCGGTCCCGGCCAGCGCCAGGGTTCTGACATCCTTGGTCTCCGCGACTTTCCCGCTAAGAATCTTGTCGTCGACCCGGATAAATTCCAACCGCGCCTTCAATTGCTCGAGCATGGCCGAATGAGTGGCGGTTCGCGGCAAAAGCGCATTCTCTCTCAGCCGCTCCTCCCTTCCCGCGATGCCCTGGGCCAGCTCGTTCATCATGGTTCGCATCTCATCGAACAGGAGCTTCGACACCGTGGCCGCTTCGCTCTGGATTTGTTTCCGGGCCGAGCCCTCGAAACGGGTCTTCAAATCCTGAAGCCACGTCCTGGTGTCCTTGTCCCGCAAAAACGGAATCGCTCTCTTGAATAATTTTCCGAGGCGAAGACCGCGCGCGAATTCATCCTCAGACCGCTGGGCCAGATTGTCGTAGGTAGTTGAAAGCTTTTCCACAATGGAAAGCTTCAGCGAGTAGGCCTTCGCTTCGTGCGTCTCCACCTTGCGGACGAGGTCCTGATAGAAAGCGCGTTCCTCCTCAATCGCATCCTTTTCACGGCGAAGGTGCGTGAGCAGCCGGGACATGACCGATCGCAGCGTTTGATACGACCCTTCCACCTTCATCCGCCAGACTTCTCCGCAGGCGATGGCGCTTTGCAGGTAACTGCGAAATTCCGAGAACCCACTATCCGCCATTCCCGACATTTCGCGGTTCGCTGAGAGAGTAAAAACCGTAGGACTCTCCACCTGCCGCTCCCGCGCATATTGTGTCACGTGGTCTCGATTGATGATGAGTTCCTCTTCGCTGGCGCGGTCCGCCTGCTGCAGCACAAAAACCATCTTCCGGTGCCACTCCTTGCTGATCAGCGTCAGGAGTTCCCAGGCTGACTTCGTGTGTGGGTTCGCTGCGGAAAAGACGAAAACCACCAGGTCGCTCTGGGGAATATAATTCTCAGTGATGGTCTCGTGATTTTGGATGATCGAGTTTGTCCCTGGCGTATCGACCATGGTGACTTCCCGCAGGACGTCCTTGGGCAGAAAGACGCGTTCGCAAAACTGGGTCAGCCCGACGGTTCTTCGCTCCCCGCCGTAAACTAATTCCCGAATCCCAGCGGTACACGGCCCCGGGGCAACTTCACAGACGTCTTCGCGGACCAGAGCATTGATAAAGCTGCTCTTGCCGGCCTTGACCTCACCCACGATGACGATCAGGGCCGCCGCCTGAAGGTTGGTCAGTCTAGCGCGCAGGATCTGGCTCCCCTCGTCGTCGGCGCATCGCTCGGCCAGCCACAAGGCCCGCTGAAGGTGTTCCCGGAGGGTCTCGAATTGCCGTTTCAATTCCGGGCTGAGCAAACGAAGACCGCCCGTCCGATTTGGACTGCTGGATTCCGGTTGCCGCTGTTCCAATTGACTCATGGGATTGCCGATAGTATCGCCCGAATTCTTTCCTGCCTATTCGAAAAATTCGCTACAAACGGCCACTCGCTTGCCCTGGAGCCGCTTCGCTGTGCGAAGCGCGAGCTTTCAGGCCGTTTTGCAAAATTCCCACGCCGCCCACAGGGCGGCGGCTACAGCAATTCGCCATTAGCCATTCTTCCCTTGCCCTCTTCGCGCCTTTTGAAAAGATTCAGATATGAAAACGCCCACCGCTGAGATTCTAACGTCACGGCCGCTGCGAAGGAGCAAGTCATGAGCGCCGTTCGATTACTCGTCGGAACGCGCAAGGGGGCGTTCGTCCTCACCGCGGACGGCAAGCGCGATCAATGGAAAATCGATGGGCCTCACTTCGCGGGCTGGGAAATCTATCACCTTAAAGGTTCGCCGGTGGATCCGAACCGCCTCTACGCCTCGCAATCCAGCGGATGGTTTGGGCAAATGATTCAACGCTCCGATGATGGAGGCAAAACGTGGGAACCGGTCGGGAACGAATTCATCTATGAAGGCGTCCCCGGCACGCACCAATGGTACGATGGCACCCAGCATCCCTGGGAGTTCAAACGAATCTGGCACCTCGAGCCGTCCCTGACGGATCCCGAAACGGTCTACGCCGGCGCGGAAGACGCCGCCCTGTTTCGCACCGGCGACGGCGGCAAAACCTGGCAGGAGCTGCCCGGCCTGCGCGGCGCCAAGGGCAATCTTTGGCAGCCTGGCGCCGGAGGAATGTGTCTCCACACCATCCTCCTCGATCCGAGCCAGCCGAATCGAATGTTCGTCGCCATTTCGGCCGCGGGCGCGTTCCGCTCCGACGACGCCGGGCAAACCTGGCGACCAATCAATCGCGGATTGCGCTCGGAAATGATTCCCGACCCGACCGCCGACGTCGGCCACTGCGTCCATCGCATCGCAATGCATTCGTCACGCCCCGGAGTCTTGTTCATGCAAAAACATTGGGACGTCATGCGGAGTGAGAACGCCGGCGATTCCTGGAACGAGGTCAGCGGAAATCTCCCGTCCGACTTCGGATTCCCCATAGACGTGCACGCGCACGAGCCGGAAACCATTTACGTCGTCCCAATCAAGAGCGACTCCGAACATTTCCCGCCCGATGGAAAATTGCGCGTTTATCGCAGCCGAACTGGCGGGAACGAATGGGAAGCGCTGACGCGCGGCCTGCCGCAGAGCGATTGCTACGTGAACGTGTTGCGCGACGCCATGTGCGTCGATGCCCTCGACCAATGTGGCATTTATTTCGGGACTACCGGCGGCCAGGTCTACGGTTCGGCCGACGCCGGCGATACTTGGAAACCGATCGTTCGCGATTTGCCGGCAGTCCTTTCCGTCGAAGTCCAGACGTTGCCGTAACAAATCCCAGACTACCGAAAACTCAACCTGCATGATCCGCGTGGCATTACCGTTCCACCTTCGGAACCTCGCGAAAATCGAGAGCGAGGTGGAACTCGACCTTGCGGGTCCCGTGACCCAACGCGCCATCCTCGATGCCCTCGAGGCGCGCTATCCCATGCTCCGCGGAACGATCCGAGACCACGTCACGCAAAAACGCCGCGCCTTCGTCCGTTTCTTCGCTTGCGAACAGGATCTTTCCCACGATTCGCCTGACGCTCCCCTCCCCGATGCCGTCGCGACCGGCGCCGAACAGTTCGTCGTGCTCGGCGCGATGGCCGGAGGGTGAATTCATCGGGCGATTGAGTGATTGAGAGATTTTAAATCTCTCGATCCTCCCGCTTCCCGGATCGCTCAATGGCCTAGAACCATCTCTTTCGCTTGAAGTACCAATAGGGCACGACCGCGGACAGAATCATCAACACGATCGCAAACGGATATCCAAACACCCACTTGAGTTCCGGCATCCGATCGAAGTTCATCCCGTAGATCGTTCCTACTACAGTCGGCGGCAGGAACAGCACGGCAGCCACGGTAAAAATCTTGATGATCGCGTTCTGCTCGACGTTGATTAGGCCCAGCGTCGCATCGAGGAGAAAGTTCACTTTTCCAGAGAGAAACGAGGCGTGATCGGCCAAGGGTTGGAGGTCCTGCCCGAGGGTCCGCAAATGTTCGGCTACTTCAGGAGGGAGATTGACCTGCGCTGCGGTAAAAAACGAAAGCATCCGGCGCAACCCGGCCAGACTCTCCCTCAGCCGGGAAACCAAATCGCTGCACCGTCCCAGCCGCAGGAGCGCCTCCTCCAGATTCGGTTTCTCCTCCTCTACCTCAGGCTTGGTCGCGCTCCGGACCGAATCCGCCGGAGCGCTGCGGCGCCGGAAAATATCGTGTGAAATACCATCGAGAGCCGCGCCCGTGTTCTCCAGGACGTCGGCAATGTGCTCGACCAGGGTGTCGACCAGCCCGTCGAGAATGCGCTGACCCGAATCGTACCGCGCCAGATTCCCCTCTCGTTCCCGGCGGAATATTCGGAAGACCGATGGATCTGCGTAGCGCACGGTAATGAGCCGGTCGTCGACGACAATGAATGTCACCGCAGTGCTTTCGGGCTCGCTAGAGTCGGCTTTGGTCAGGATTGTCACGGTCATGAACAGCGCGTCTCCCTCTCGGTAGAGGCGGCGGGAGACTTCGATGTCCTGCATCTCTCGGCGCGTCGGCAGATCGACCCCGAGAACCATGTCCACGATGATCTCCTCCTGCTCGGTCGGTTCGAACAAGTCGATCCAGACCGCCTTGTTCATCAAGGCATGGCTGTGAGCCAGGTCATGACACTCAAGCCCTTTCTCGCCCGCCGGGTGGAAGATTATCATCAGCTCGCCTCCGGAATAGGTAGTTCCGCGACGGAGCCGAGCATTGCAGGCCTGCGAAATCGAGGCAACGCCGATTACTGATCTCCGGGTATGGACTCCGCGCTGCGGTGTCCGCGGACGGCACAGCGCGCCGTCCCTGCCTATTGGTATCGGAGCGCGACCATCGGATCCACCCGCGCTGCACGGACCGCAGGAATGTAGCTGGCCAATACAGCCACGCCCGTCAGGATAATAGAGATCGTGATGAACGTCACCGGATCGGTGGCGCTGACCCCAAAAAGCAGGCTCGCCATGACCCGAGTCAGAACAAAGGCGGCGGCGAGGCCAATCCCCACCCCGATCAGGACCAGCTTCAATCCCTGCCCCACCGCCATCTTAAGCACGTCTTTTCGCTGTGCTCCCAAGGCCATGCGAATCCCGATCTCGCGGGTCCGTTGCGCCATGGAATAGCTCATCACCCCATAAATTCCGACCGAGGCCAGAACCAGCGCGAGCGTGGCGAAAATGCCGAACAGCATCATGCTGAATCGCTGCCGTGCGACCGCTCGTGAGACGATCTCTTCCATGCTCCGGATGTCGGAGACCGGCTGGTCCTTGTCGATCTCCCACACAACCTTGCGAACGCCGGTCCCGAGGCTGAGCGGATCGACCTGCGTGCGCACTACCACTGCGTTGGCGGCGAAGGAGCCCACCTGCTCGTGCGCCATGTACATCTGCATCTTCGGTTCCGCGACAAAATCGTTTTGGCGCACATCCTTCACGATGCCGATGACCTCACGCCACGGACTTTCCGACGTCGTCGATCCCGGTTTAAGCCGCTTGCCGATCGGGTCCTGGCCCGGCCAGAAATAACGGGCTGCTTTCTCGCTGATGACAACCACCCTCACAGCATCGGCCGTATCCTTCTCGCTGATGTCGCGGCCCTGCACCATTGGAATCCCCATTGTGTGGAAGTAGCCGGGACTGACCACGCGCAGGATAACGTCGGGACTCTGATCCGGTGGAGGATCGGGCCGGCCCTCCACTCCGATCGGCATGGAATCACCGCTATACGTGAGCGGTAGATTGCTCGCGACTGCAACGGATTCGACTCCCGGCAACGTCTGGACGCGCCGAATCAGTTCGCGGAAAAATGGCGCCCGCCGCTCCTTATCCGGATATTTGGTCTCCGGAAGTGTCACCTTCATGGTGAGCAAATGATCCGCGCGATACCCGGGATCCAGCTTTCGCAAATGCAGGAAGCTGTTGATGAGCAAGCCGGCACCGATGAGCAGAAGAAATGAAACCGCCACTTCGCCTATAACCAGAACGCCGCGCAGGCGGTTGCCGCGGCTGCCCCCACTGGAATCGCGCCCGCCTTCCTTGAGCGTCTCGCTCAGACCGAAATTCGAGGCCTGCGTGGCCGGAGCGAGGCCGAAAATCAGTCCGGTCACCAACGAGATCAGGCCGGTGAAGATGAGGACTTTCCCATCGATGCTGATCGCCTGCTCCTGCGAGATGCCGGGCGGGATGAATGTCTTCAAAATGTTCAAGCCAAGGTAAGAGAAGAGCAGGCCGACCAGTCCACCCAACCCCGCAAGCAACACGCTCTCGGTCAGAAATTGCCGCGTCAAACGCGAGCGGCTTGCTCCGACCGCGAGGCGCAACGCAATTTCCTTTTGCCGCCCCGCCGCGCGCGCCAGGAGCAAGTTGGCGACATTCGCGCACGCGATCAGTAAGACAAACGCAACCGCGCCCAGAAGAACGAGCAGGGCAGGCTTGATGTCGCCTACCAGTTGCTCGTGCAACGGCCTCACCCGAATCCCGATGCGAGTGTTTTCCGCCGGATACTGCTTTTCCAACCGCGCGGCGATTGTCGTCATCTCGGCCTGCGCCTGTTGCCGCGTCACGCCGGGCTTCGTTCGCGCGATCACCTCAAGATAGTGATTTCCTCTGCCCGCAGCTTCCTCGGCGGTGAAGGCAATCGGGACCCAGAGCTGGTCGTGCCAGTTATCCATGCTGGGCAGGTCTACCGCCCCCGGCATTACGCCGACCACCGTGTAGGCTTCGCCATTCAATGTGAGCGCCCGACCCACGATGCCAGTGTCGCCGCCAAACCGCCGCTGCCACACGCCATGGCTCAAGATCACAACGCGCGAGCCCGGTTTATCTTCCTCGGGCAGGAAGTTGCGCCCGAGCACCGGCTCGACCCCAAGAATAGTGAAGAGGTTGCTCGAGACTTTGCGGCCGTCGAAGCGCTCCGGCTCTCCGGCGCCGGTCAGGTTGAAACTGCGCTGAGCCATAGCCGCCATGCCTTCGAACACTGTGTTCTGTTCGCGCCAGTCGATGAAGTTCGCGGGCGATGGGGTGTTGTAGGGGAAACCCAGATGCGTCGCGTCTTCCCAAACCGTCATCAGCGCATCCGGATTCTTGTAAGGCAATGGGCGCAACAGCACTGCGTTGACGACGCTGAAGATCGCGCTGTTGGCGCCGATCCCGAGAGCCAGGGCGATCACGGCCACAATGGTGAACGCCGGGTTCCGCGTCAGCATCCGCAGCCCATAACGTAAATCCTGCCAAAGATCTCCCAACAGATTGGTCTTACTTTTCGTTCCCATTACGACCACCGGATTTTGGGAAATGCGGCGCTCGACCCGCCGCAAGGCCGGCGCCAGCAAATCGTTCTCGTTCAGTTCCAGCAGCACCGCCTGGCGGGCCTCCTCCTCGGTCGTTGCACTCTGCAGCGCCTGCTCGTATTGATCGTCAAGATGCTGGGATAGTTCCTCGACAATCTCATTCTCCCGGGTGGGCGAGAGATTCAATCCAACCAGCCGCTTTCTGATCTCGTCCTTAAAATCAGGCATGTTGGATTCCTGTGATGCGGCTGATCGCTTCCACAAACTCGCGCCAGCCGTCCCGTTGCGCCGCCAACGTTTTCTTGCCCGCAGGCGTCAACCGATAGTAACGCCGCCGCCTTTGCCCCGCCTTCTCGACCCAGCGACCCCGAATCCATCCCCGCTTTTCGAGGCGGTACAGCAGCGGATAAAGCGAAGCGACGTTGAAATGCAGAGTCCCGTGCGAGCGTAGCTCGATCAGCTGCGCGATATCGTAGCCATGCCGCGGCCGGTCCTCCACCAGGGAAAGGATCAACAATTCCGCGCTTCCCTTTTTCAATTCACGGTCAAGCATCGCCGAGGCCATATGTGCCATAGACATATATTACCTAAACGCAGCTGACAACGTGATTTGTCTAAATATTTTGACGCGCGGAATCGAATCTGGGGATGTTCGACGCAAGCGCGCGTTGAGGCGCGCTTGTGTCAGTTGCCGATCCTACTGTAGCAGCCGCCCTGTGGGCGGCTCCGTGTGGATTGGCAAAGCAGGCGCGGTCCTCGCTTCGCACAGCGAAGCGGCTACAGCAAGCTCACCAACTCTCAACTTCCCCTACTTCAGCACCGCCTGATGAAACTCGTGCCAGTCGTCGAGATTATTCAGATTCACCGCGTCCTTCGCCGCAGAAGCATCATCGGCGATCCCGCAGGATCCCAGAATCTTTTTCCGGGTATCGTCGTCGTGATTATACCCGCGCACCGATGCGTTGTGCTTCTCGATCGCCTCCGGCGTCAGTGATTTCGCATTCTGCTTCACCCACGCCTCGAATTCTGGATACGTCGGCTTTTTCTGCTTGATGAAATCCTTTACCGCCTGTTCATCGAGCCCGAGCGCCGCGCAGGTCATCGCATCGTACCCCCGCCCGATACCCGGATAACCGGCCGCGAGTTTGCCCGCCGCTTCAAGGGAGACCTTCTGCCAAAGCCGCGGCAGGTGAAGAACGCCAAGTGGTCCAGCCGTGCCGGAGCTGATCAACGGAACATAAGTGTCGCTCATAATGATGGAGGCTAACGAGCGATGCGCGCGAAGACAATCTGATTCAGGCTCCCCCTGCCGCAGAGCAAATTGCAAAGCTTAACCGCGGATTGCGCGGATCATGCGGATGGGATCCCAATCAGAAACGCAGGAACCCAGAACATCTGCGCCATCCGCGTAATCCGCGGTCAAAAGACCCGGTCGGCCCTACATCATTTTCGGATGCCAGGTGAGCGCGAAGAAGAGAATAAAAGCGACAAAGCCAGCGCCGATAAGGAGCTGAACAAGGCCGAGGATGAAAATAAGCCGGTAAAGGCCCGGTTTTCGCAAAAGCCAATATGCAATCACGCAGAGCACCGCGATTGGCTCAAAGATCGCCAACACCAGATTCACGATGTTGGGATCGTTGAGCTGGTAATGGTTCGTCAGCCAGCCGCCGGTAATCAAATACCGATAGACGGCTGTGGCCGCGACGATATGAAGGCCCGAGATCCATCCCGCTTTCGCCTTGGGCGACATCATGATGGTTCCCAGTTCCGTGTCATGTCTTTCAACGGTTTATTGGATGGGCCCAAATTGAGCAAGCTGACATCTGGATCGCCGGGTTCCCGCCATCAAGCGTTGCGGTCGCGTCGTGTTTGCGGCTACGCTCACCGCGATGGAAAAGAATCGGATCGAGGCATTCAGCGATGGGGTGCTGGCCATCATCATCACCATCATGGTGTTGGAGATGAAGGTGCCGCATGGTTCCGACCTTGAGGCGCTGAAACCGCTCCTCCCAGTTTTTCTCAGCTACGTCCTGAGCTTCGTTTACCTGGGCATTTATTGGAACAACCACCATCATCTGCTGAAGGCTGTCCACAGCGTTAACGGCGCGATGATGTGGGCCAACCTTCATCTGCTCTTCTGGCTGTCCCTCTTTCCTTTCGTCACGGGCTGGATGGGCGAGAACCATTTCACACCGGTACCGTCCGCGCTCTACGGTGGCGTCCTTCTCCTGGCTGCCATCGCCTATTACATCCTGCAAAACGTGATCGTTGCCCACGAGGGCCGCGCTTCGAAGTTAGCTGCGGCGCTCGGCCGGGACTCCAAGGGAAAGCTGTCTCCGCTCTTTTATGCCGCAGGCATTGGAGCGTCGTTCATCCGCCCGTGGATCGCGCACTGCATTTACGTCTTCGTCGCTCT
>QHMY01000113.1 GCA_003218305.1 Verrucomicrobiota bacterium | reverse complement strand
GGAGTGGAACCAGCGCGATTCTCCGGACCCAGCGAATAATGGAAACGCAGCCGGATCGTCTGGCCGCCATAGTTCGCCAGGTTGACGGACCTCTGGAAAAGCGGCTCGGTCGCAAGCGATACCGGACCTGTCCCCAGTTCGGAGCGATTGTGAGTGTAGATCGGATCCCAGTTCGCCCCATTGTCGACAGAAACCTCAACGATGACGTTGTCATCCCCTTCGTTGTTGTCCCAGTCCGAGAAATTCAGGAATGTCTGACCCGCCGTCGGAATGGTGACCGGGTTATTGTAGGTCAGGAAGGAATCGGCACTTGTGATCCCTTCGAATCCACGGGCGAAGAAGGTGGTCCCGGGGTGTTGTGGCTTGGTTCCCGTCGTCCAGTTTTGTGCTCCTGTTCCCGACGTCGTCGAGGTCCACTGACCAAGCCCATTCTCGGCATTGTCGAAAATGAGCGGCGCGCATGAGCTTTGCGACACTTGCAAGAGATCGGGCCCCGTTGCGCCGTTCGGCCGGGTCCAATTCAAGGTGTAGGCACCGTCGGTATCGGGGTTTTCGTAATCAGCTCCCGCGGACAGAGTGGGCGCCTGCAGCACCGGGCAGGTGAACACGCGAACGTTGTCGATATACCAACCCTCCACGCCGTTGCATCCATCCTGGCTCCAGGTAAACCGAATCTTAATCGTGTCGCCAGGCTGCGCGACCGTCGAAAGATTGGCCAGGGTCGTTCCCCAGGAACCGTGAGTGGTTCCCCCGAGATTTGTTCCGGTCCAGGCGTCTTCGCCCGGGTTGGGTCCGGTATTGTTGCCGACCGGTGCCGCCTGAGTGTAGACCGTGTTCGGCGGGTTGAAGACATACTGGCTCCTGGGTAAAAGCGTATAGGCCTGACCATTTCGGCTAATCTCGACCTGGCCGCCATCAACCCCAGCTTCCGTGGCAACGTAGTGGTCGAACGACAACATCGGCGCCGTAGCTCCCGCTGGGATAAGAATCGCAGGACTGTCGAGCGTGTGGCTGCCGGAATAATCGCCGCCCGGCTGGCAGGTGCCACCGCCCGGCTGACCCACGAGTGGATTGATGGCAAATTCCGCCGTTCCGGTGCGTCCACCCGGCAGGGTCGAATTGAGGTGGAAGAACCGGGTTGCCGCCTTCGTCGCATCCTCCCAGTCGACCAATCCGGTGAGGTATCCCTGGCTTGTTTTGGTCCAGCCATCCTCGCCGGTCTCCCAATCTTCCGAGAATATGGTGGTCGAGCCGGGACAGATCGGCGCCGCATCCGGATTGAGGAGCGGTCCATAGGAACACGGCGGCGTTGAGCTCATTTCAACGGCGAGCATGGCCTTGGACACTTCCACGCAGTCAGCCGCCGTGATCACCGCGCTGGAGGGAACGCCGGTCGCGCTACTGGTCGACAGCTGGTTGAGTTGAGCGCCAATCAGGTCGTTACACGAAGTTTGAAGCGCGATAGCATGCTGCGGGAAGTCGGTTGTCGGGACTTGATAAACGGACTCCGCCCGGAAGTAGATCGCGGCGGCTTTGGTCAGGCCAATGCCGTTGATGGTTTGGCCATTATAAGAGCCACCGGGGGCAAACTGCGTTCCATCGACGATCAAGGCGTAGGCATGATTGGGCACGCCCGAGTTGGTATGCACTCCGCCGCCATCGTCCGTCCCGCACGCATAGTTCACCGAAGAGACCTTGCCTGGGTCACCCAGACGATCCGGGTCGTACATGTCGCGCAGCAGGAGTTCCTGCACCTGCTGGCCGAGATCCTCACCCACCAGCCAACGCTGCCCATTCGGATAGGGTTGCGTGTTGTTGTTTCCGCCCGAGCCATCAGAGTTGTTCAACAGATCGACCGTTTCGCCGAAAATGTCCGAATAGGATTCATTCAGGGCCCCGGATTGAAAGGCATAGACCAGCCCGTGGGTATACTCGGTGTAGGCATGGCTCCATTCGTGGGAGACAACGTCATCCGCGTCGAAAATGGGGCAGTAGTTGGTGGAGGTCCCGTTCCAATAGGCATTCGGACACTGCTGGTTGACCAGGTACACACTGACCATGTGGTGACCAAGGCCGTCATAGGAATCGCGCCCGAACGCTGAGGCATAGAGATTGTAGGTCTGGCCCGCAAAATCATACAGATTGTTTACGAACGGAGCCGGGTGCGGTGGATCCCCTTCCCTGCGCTGCACGAAAAGGTCCGGGTTCATCGGATCGTACTGGGGCGAGTAGATCGTGCGGAAAAGCGCTGTCTGGTGCAGCGGAATGGTTAACAGGACCGCAGCCGTCTGCGCGTCGATCCAAACCCGGTCGGCTGTCTTGTCCCCGGTCACATCCACCGAGTAGGCCAGCCGGCTCACGACCGAACGCCCTTCGAGCAAACCGGCGGGGTAAACCGCCATTTTTATCGATCCTGCGGTCAACGTGTCGCCCGCCGCATTCTTCCGCACCGAAGCCAGGGCGGCCTCGATGGCAACCGGTTGCGGCACATACGGGACGGTGCCAAGCGCAATTCGCGAAACGTAGTTCCCGTTCACGGCGGTGACGCCATCGCGATTCATGTGAACCACCAGTTGGGCGCCAAAGACGGGCATTCCCCGGTAAAATTGATTCAGCCGGACGTGCGTCATTCCGAGCGCGTCGGTCGAGGTCTTGGCGACTTGCAGATTGCTGCCGGCGCTTGGCGGATTATTGCTGGAAATCGCGGCGCGCTCCGTCTCATCCAGCCCAACTAGGCCACCATGCTCAGCGAGGAAGGCGAGAGCCCTTCGCTGAGGCGTGACCGAGCGATCGGCCACGGCAAGCACGTCGCCCCCGGAGATTCGGACGAACGAATAATTTCCGGTTTCAGGGGACACCTGCGTTTCGATCGGGCTCTGGCCAGCTCGTCGCAGTTGGTTGAGCGCTTTTTGGGCGGCCGGATTCGCCGGCGCAGCCGCGGCTGCCTTGGGCGGCGCGGAATTAGGCTGGCCCGTGGAAGAGGAGTTGACTGAGCTTGGCACAAAGGCCAACGCGATCAGAAAACTGGAGAATATCGTCAGGCGGAGCAGTTTTTTATTCGTCATGGGTTTGATGTCCTTTCGAATTTGCCGGACGGACAAGAAATTGTCCCGCCGGGCAGACCGGCGCAGCCGGGAGTGGAGTAGGTATTCGTCTCCTTATTCGATTGCTGCGGGCTTTTCGTCCGTATTTTTGCGAACAAAAACCTGAGACTCACGCTACCGAGCTGGAACAATGGTAGGGCGAGACTCCGTCGAGCCGAAGAATTAAGCGGCGCGGTTCACAGAGTCTCGCGCTACCGGCAGAGCTGCATCCACAGCGCGTGCGAAACGCGCTTATTGCACGGTCACAGGGGCGGGCTGTTTGGGCTCCGGACCAGCTTTTCGCTCATCGGCTTCGTGGTGCATGTGGCCGCTGCGAAGGAACGGAACGCGGTCGAGCACGTTTTCCTGGAACCACTCCAGCGCCAGATAAATCACCGGCGTGATGTAGAGCGTGATCAACTGCGAGATGATCAAGCCGCCGACAATGACGAGCCCGAGCGGTCTCCGGGAAGAACCATCAGCCCCATAACCCAACGCCAGCGGCACCGCGCCCATCAGTGCCGCCAGGGTCGTCATGATGATGGGGCGAAAACGTTCGACGCTGGCTTCGTGAATGGCCGAGCGGAGGTCGTAGCCTTCGTCGAGCCGGTGCAAGGCGAAGTCCACAATCATAATCCCGTTCTTCTTCACAATGCCCATGAGAAGGAAGAGACCGATGACGGAGTAAAGCGAAAGCGTCGAATTAAACAGCCACAGCGTAAGCAATCCCCCGACGACGGCCGGAAAGAGGGTCGAAAGCACCGTAACCGGGTGCACATAACTCTCGTAGAGAATCCCGAGAATGACGTACATGACGAAAATCGCGGCGAGGATAAGGAAAGGCAGCGCCCGGAAAAGCTGTTGGAGCACCAGGCCTTCTCCCTGCATCTCGCCTTTCACCGTCGGCGGCAAAACTTCCGCGGCGGTCTTCTCGATGAAATCAGTCACGTCACCGAGCGCCACGCCGGGTTTCGTATCGAAACCGAATGTGACGCTGGTGAATTGATTCAAGTGATTGACCCCTTGCAGCCCCAGTTTCGTAGTCGTTTTCGTCAGGGCGCGGACCGGGATCACCGTGTCTTTGCCATCGGGCCGGACGTACAGCTGGCGTAAATCTTCCGGATGCGCGCGGTCGGCATCATCTACTTCGAGGATGACCTGATATTGGTCGTCCGCCTGTTTGATCAAATAGACGAAATTTTGGGAATAGGCGGCGCGGAGGAGGCTCTGGAGTTTGCTAATTGAAACGCCGGCCATGCTCGCCCGGTCGCGATCGATATCGATGTCGAGATTGGGCTGGTTCCGAAACAGGTTTGACCGCGGGGGACCGACAAAGCCTTCATAGCTTTTCAGCTTTTCACCGAGCGCATCGGACGCGGCATACACTTCTTCCGGGTTGATGCCGCTGATGGTGTAGCTGTAACGCCCAAACTGGCTGCCACTGGCGCCGATGTTGATCTGCAGGACGGGCTGCGGATTGAGCGTGGCGAAAACACCAGGAATCTCGTTGAGACTTTTTCGCATCTCCATTGCAACTTCGTCGATCGGCTTCCGATCCTTGACGTCCTTCAGGAAAAGCACGGTGAAAATGCCGGAAGAGCCGGCTCGGCCACTGCCGGCGATGGTGAAATATTTGTCCACGGCCGGATTCGCCTGGAGGATCGGATCGAGCTTGTCCTGAACCTGACGCTGCAGTTCGGGCGATGCGCCTTCCTGCATGAGAAGGGCGCCGCGAATCACCCCGCTATCCCCCGTCGGCAAAAGCGTGAATGGCAACGAGGTAAAGAAAAACCAGACGCCGACGCCGCAGGCGATGAGGATCGGCACCGCCAGCCAGGCGTGGTCGAGAAACCAAGTGAGCGATCGGCCGTAAAATCGCACGATGGGCTGGAAAAAGCTGTTGGTAAAACGTTCCATCCAGCTTTGACGGTGGCCGGGTTCGTGTTCCCGCAAAAGCCGCGCGCACATCAGCGGCGTCAGCGTCAATGAAATCAAACCGGAGGCGAAAATCGCGACGATGATCGTGACCGCGAACTCGCGGAAGATTCGGCCGAGCAAACCCGGCATGAACACCAGGGGGATGAAGACGGCTGCCAGCGACAGCGTCATGGAGAGAATCGTGAATGAAATTTCCCCGGCGCTGTTCAACGTCGCCCGATAGATCGACTCGCCGTGCTCGGCCCGGCGCACGACGTTCTCCAGAAAGACAATGGCGTCATCGACCAGGAACCCGATGGCGAGCGTGAGCGCCATCAGAGTCAGGTTGTTGATCGAATAATTCAGCGCCCACATGACCAGGAAGGTCATCAAGAGCGAAAGCGGCAACGCCACCACCGGGATGAGGGTGTCACGCGCCCGGCCGAGGAAAACAAAGATCACCAGCACCACGAGGATGAACGCGATTACCAGCGTGTCCTGCACGTCGGATACTGAATGGACGATGCTCTGGGAGCGGTCGAAGGTCGGGATAAGGTTGATCGATCCCGGGAGCTCGAGGCGCATCTGAGGCAGGAGCCCGTTGATCGACCGGGCGACCTCAACCGCGTTCGCTCCGGCCTGCCGGGATACTGCAAGCACGATCACCGAAGCCGGCGTGGTGTAACCGCGGGCGTAGAAGTGGCGGGAAAGGCGTTCGTCCTGGACGCTATCGACCACGTTCGCGACGTCGCGGAGGTAGACTGGAGCGCCGTCCTTGCCGCGAGCCACGATCAAGTTCTTGTATCCTTCGGCCTCACCAATCTGGCCATTGGGACGCAGGACCAGCGACGTGTTTTTCCCGTCGAACTGCCCGGCCCCGGAATAAGATGTCCCGGCGCGGATTGCGGTGGAGAGTTCGTCCAGGGTGATGTTGCGCGTGGCCAGCGCGGAAGGATCGGCCTTGATCCGAATGGCGCTTTTGACGCCAAAAACCTGGACCTGCGAAATACCGGGCAGGATGTTGATCCGCTGCTGGACCTGCGAAGTGGCATACTTGTAGAGCTCGCCGTCGCTCAGCGTATCGCTGGTCAGCGCGATATACATGACCGGCTGGTCGTTCGGATTCGACTTTTCGAACCGGGGCGGGCTCGGCAGATCGTTAGGCAACTGGCCGCTGGCGCGCTGAATCGCGGCCTGCACATCGGTGGCCGCGTCGATGATGCTCTTATCGAGATCGAACTGGAGGGTAATGTTCGTCGAGCCCTGCGTGCTCGAGCTGGTCGAGAGGGTGAGCCCGGGAATCTGGGTGAATTGCTTCTCCAGCGGCGTGGCGATCGTGTTCGCCATCGTTTCCGGATTCGCGCCCGGATAACTCGCGCTCACTGAAATGACGGGGTAATCGACCGCGGGCAGATCGTTTACCGAAAGTTGCTTGAAAGTCAGAAGCCCGAAAACGATCAACGACGCCGTCAACAGCATCGTCATCACCGGCCGCTGGATAAACGGCTTGGAGAGGCCGGAAGAAAACTGGACAAGTTTGCCGCCGGGCGTCTTTTCGCCAGGCACGCCATCGCGGTGCTCGCCTGGGTCGCCGGGCGGCGCATCGGACAACTCGTTGTCGCGAGACGCGGCCATGTCAGCGCAGCGCCGGCTTCTCGTTGCCGTCGGGTCCGCTCTCGCGCGGATTCACCTTCATTTTCGGCGCCAATTGCAATTGCCCCGACGTAACAACCGTCTCCCCTTTCTCGACGCCTTCATTGATGACGACGAGGTCGCCCTGCGGCTGGCCCGGTTTCACCTGGCGCAATTCAAGAGTGGAGTCCGCCAGGACCACGAAAACGTAAGGACCGTTCTGGCCGATCTGGACCGCGCTGCCCGGCACCAACTTCGCTTCTTTGATGATGTCGAGAACCAGTCGCACCTTTACGAACTGCGACGGCCACAACGCCCGATCGGGATTCGGTGTCACGCCGCGCACTTTCACGGTGCCCGCTCCGGGTTGGACCGCGTTATCGATGAAGTAGAGCTTCCCGTCGCGCGGGTCGATGTTGTCACCTTCGGCGTCAGTTACCACCTTAAGGTTAGGATTGTTGAGGTAACGCCGAACCAGCGGCAGGTCCGGTTCGGCCACGGTGAAATCGCTGTAGATCGGGTCCATCCCCATGATCGTGACCAACGGCGTGGTGGAGGTCGGCCCAACAACATTCCCGACGTCGACGTTGCGCAAACCGACCCGGCCATCAATCGGCGCTTTAATGTAGCAGCGTTCAAGGTTCACCTGCGCGGCTGCCACCGCGGCCTCGGAGCGGCTCGCATTTGCCTGGGCGGTGTCCCATTCCTGGCTGGCGGTGACCTTCTCCCTCCGCAACTGTTCCTGCCGTTTCAGGGTCGCCTGGTTCAGGGCCAGGTCCGCCTGAGCGCTGGCGAGAGCCGCCTGATACGGCCGCGGGTCGATCTGAAAGAGCAGATCGCCCTTTTTCACTTCGGCGCCGTCCTGGAATTCTCGCGAGACAATCTGCCCGCTCACCTGCGCTTGAATCTGGACCGTTTCATACGCCGCCGTGGTCCCGATCTCATCGAGATAAAGCGGCACATCCTGGGTAATCACTCTCGCGGTCGTCACCGGGCGCGGCCCCGGCATGTTCGGCGTCTTTGGCTTGTTCGTGAACCCACGCAGGGTCAAAAGCAAAATCACCAGGAGAATCGCGCCGCCGCCCCAGAAGAGACGTTTCTTTCCAAAGCGATGCTCCAGTTTCCCGACCGTTTCGCGGGTGACGAGGTTGGCCTTGGCCAATGTGGTCATCGCATCAATTCCTCGAGGCTACGCTTCGCCGGCCATTCGACTTCTTGGTTGAAGCCGCGGGTTCTTCCGCTCTCTTGCGGATCTGGGTCAGCACGCGAATGCAGGCTTCCAGATCGTCTGGCGGAACATCCTCAATCAGTTCGTGGCGCAAGCCGTGCGCCGTGTTGAAAATCTTATCGAGGACCGGCTTCGAGCCCCGCTGAAGGTGAACGATCTTGCAGCGCCGATCGCTGGGAGATTCGCGCCGCTCGATCCATCCGTCGTCCTGCAATCGGTCGAGCAAACCGGCCAAAGTGGGCTCTTCAATGCCCATTCGCTCCGCGATTTCCTTTTGAGTGAGTTTGTTTCCGCCCTGGGAAAGGTGGATCAGCGTCCGCCATTTGCCCTGGCTCAAGCCGAGGGGACGCAAACGCTGATCGAGCTTTGTGCGCCAGGCGCGGGCCGTGCCGAAGAGCAAAAGGCCGAACTCGTTGGTGTTCGAAGAAGGCATGACGGGAAATTGGTTAGCGTGCTAAGCAATGCCCGTACCTTGGGAATGTCAAATGACAGCTATGTGACGTCAGGCGGACGCTTTGTCATCCCGAGTCGAGCAGACGGCGAGGGACCTCACAGGCGCTCAGCCGCTACCGCGAAACATCACGCGTCGTCCGTCATTGAACGCCGGAAGACTCGCGATAGCGCGAATTGCAACTGGGAGGTCCCTCGCCGTCTGCGCGGCTCGGGATGACAAGCAAGGAATGACGCCCGCATTTGTTCGTTCCTACGGATTCCCCTCGCCTACTTTCATCAGGATCACCGTTCGCTTTCTGTAATCGGTCACGGTGGATAGGGGCCGCGCGCGGAGCGGCGACCATCGTTCGCTTTCCACGAGCTGCTGTTCTTTCTCCGGCTGAATCAGCACGTAACGCGCAGTCAGCGGGAGATCGTCGACGCGGCTGACGTAAATGAGGCGCGATCTGATGTAGAACAGGAAGGGCTGATAATCAGGATCGACCGCGTAAAGCGGCTCTGAGTCGGGCACCAAAGCATCGATCTGCGCTGCGATCGGCTTCACTTTCGACCTTCCTTGCAACCGGGGAACGATCGCGACTGCGTAGAGACAGAGCGCGAGACCAGCAACGATTGCCATTCCCATAACGAGCCGCAAACGACGCGCCGGCGAAGCGGCCCCCGGCGCGCGCCACCAGCCTGGAGCGCGGATTTCGCTCGCCGACAACGTCATCGCCATCAACCAGGAAGCGGGAACCAAAACGGGCATCGAATAACGGGGAAGCGCGCCTGGCAACAGGTTGACGATCAAAAAAGGGCCCGCACATCCCCAGGCCAGCGCGTGCAACAGGTTCGTTTCCCGCGAGGTTGGGAACCTGGCGCCTCCCATCAAAGGCAACAACAGGGTCCACGGCAGAAAGTAGGCGAGGCCGCGCGGGATATTAAGCAGCCAGGAGCTGAGCTTGAAATCGTCCCCCGTGAAACGGCCGGTGAGCTGAACAGACCACGTCTGGACGAGATTCGTCTCGCGCGTCGCCTGCCAGGACGGGATCGCCCAGGCTGCGAAAATCCCGAGCATAATCAAAATCCCGGCGAGGTGCGCCGGATGCCGGAGTTTTCGCAGTTCGCCAGTCCGATGAAGAACGGCAACCACGATTGGATAAAAGAAGACCAAA
>QHMY01000112.1 GCA_003218305.1 Verrucomicrobiota bacterium | reverse complement strand
GGCGTTGATCGGAGAAAAGGTTCGCGCTGCGGGTTTGCCTTTCGAAATCCAGAACGCGGGCCTGAGCGGCGACACCAGCGCCGGCGCGCTCCGGCGGACGGACTGGCTGCTGCAGCGCCCCATCGACGTGTTCGTGATCGAGCTCGGCGGAAATGACGGCTTGCGCGGCCTGCCGGTGAAAGCCTTAAAAGCGAACCTTCAGGCGATAATCGACAAAGCGAAGTCGAAGAATTCGTCGGTCAAAATTGTGATCGCAGGAATGCAGATCCCGCCGAACCTGGGGGCGGATTACGCGGCCGATTTTCAGCGGGTGTATGCCGATCTGGCACAGGAGAACAACGCGGTGCTGATCCCGTTCCTTCTCGAAGGCGTCGGCGGTAATCGCGATTTGAATCAACCGGACCTGATTCACCCAACCGCCGCCGGACATCGGGTCATTGCCGAGCTGGTCTGGCGGGCGCTCGAGCCGGTCCTGCGCAAAGGATGAGCAGGTTCCAGATCGAAGGCTCGAGCGCGCTGATCACCGGCGCCTCCGCCGGCATCGGACGCGAATTCGCGCGTCAGCTCGGAGGCCGCGCCAGCTCACTGGTTCTCGTCGCGCGGCGGCAGGAGCGCCTCGAAGAACTCCGGGATGAGCTCACCAAACGCGATCCAGGTCTGAAGGTTCATCTTCGGGCCGTCGATTTGTCTGATGAGCGCGCGGTCACCGAGCTGAGTGATTGGATCGAGCACGAAAAAATCTCGATCGACCTGCTGATTAACAACGCCGGGCTCGGCGATATCGGGCCGTTTTCGACAAGCGAACTTCAGCGCGTCAAAGAAATGCTGGCCGTCAATGTCACCGCTTTAACGTTGCTGACGCGCTTGTTGGTTCCGGGAATGGTAGCGCGGAAACGCGGGGCGATCCTCAACGTCAGCTCAACGGCCGGTTTTCTGCCCATCGCCGGCTTTGCCGTTTATGCTGCCACGAAAGCGTACGTCACCAGCTTTTCCGAAGCGATCCGGGCCGAGCTCCACGGCACCGGCATCACCGTGACTTCGTTGTGTCCCGGTCCAGTGCCCACGGAGTTCACCCAGGTCGCGGCACGTCCCGGCGCCAAACGCGACCGCACTCCGGAATTTATCCGCGTCTCCGTCGAAGATTGCGCCCGCGCCGCGCTCGCTGCCGTCGAAAGGGGTCGTCCACTCATCATTCCCGGTTTCATCATGAAACTCGGGATGTCTCTCGTCCGCATCATGCCGCTGTGGGTCCTGCGGCTCGCGTCAAGCCTTTCGGCTAAGCCAAGCTGAACTCTGGCTAAAGCCAGGTGATTCTTTGCCTTGGTGTGACTCTCTGTCCGCTACGGCGCTGGTGGGTCTTCGAACTTCCCGTCCTGGATGGACAATAGTTTTTGATCCGCTTCGAGGACGGCAACCGCCGCCCCGTCGGAGCGACGCCAAAAGCGAGCACCATCTTGGGGAGCAACCTCCTGCCATGTTGCCCCTTCGCCAGCGCTCACTGCCAAAATCTTCTTAACGGAGTCGTCGGTCATAGGCGTTTGATTGGGCAAGGCGAAACCCTCACGGCGACTGATGCCGTCGATGAAGGTCACGGCAAGCACGAACCCTTCAAACGCGTAGCCAACATCACGAAACTTGCCCTTCTCAGAGAAGGTTTTCTGGGGCTTGCCATAGCGTGCCTCGATTTGCTTTTCATCCTCGCCAACGCGAGCCACAGCCGCCGCGTTAAACCCAAACAGGGCGGTCAAGACAACGACAGAGGTGCGCAACTTCATAAGCCTGATGTGTTGATGCGGGAATTATTTGTATTTCACCGAGCAGCCGTACGGCTTCGTGCTCGCGGTGCTCACTGGCTTGCCCCCCATCGATTCGTCGAGCGCAGCTTTGACGTAATTGGTCGAGGTCGCGATGTCCGCGGGGTTCGGCGTGGCTTTACTGTCGATAGCGCCGGCATAAATCACTTTGCCTTCGGGATTGATGATAAACATGTGGGGCGTGTTCTTGGCGCCGTAGGTCTGGCCGGCCTTGCCGTCAGGGTCGAGGAGAAGCGCGGTCGATTTCATTTTCCATTCGGCGATCTGTTTCTCTGCCTCCTCCGCCGTCAGGTGGCCTTCCTTGCCGGGCGCGGAGGAATCAATCGTAAGCCAGACGACCCCTTTGGCGGTGTATTCGGCCTGCAATTTCTGCATGTTGTCGCTGCCGTAATGCTTCTTCACGAAAGGGCAGCCTGGGTTGAACCACTCCAGGACCACGGTCTTGCCTTTGTATTGCGACAACGACTGGGTCTTGCCCTTCGAATCGGTCACGGAAAAATCGGGCGCAGCGCTTCCGGGAGCCGGTGAATCAGCGGCGAAGAGAGAGGCGGAAGCGAGGCAGGTCAGGGCAGTCAGGAGCAGTCTTGTTTTCATATTTTACTCAGCGGCAACGTTGGTCGTGATGGTTTCGAGTTTATCCAATAGGATGCTTTGGGTGAGCAGTTCCGGAAAGACAATGGGAGATTTGCCCGCCGGATAAAGCACATACAATGGGACACCCGGACGTCCAAATTGTTTCAACATTTTCGTGATCGCGGGATCGGCATTGGTCCAATCGGCCTTGATTTTGACGATCCCGCGGCGCTGAAACGCTTCGCGGACGGCGGCGCTCTCGAGCACAGTGGCTTCGTTGAATTTGCAGGTCAGGCACCAAGCCGCGGTGAAATCGACGAAGACGTTGTGGCCCTGGGCCAGCTCGCTTTGGAGACGCTCGGGAGTGAAGGGTTGCCAGTCGCCGGCGACGGGAGTTTCGCCGCCGGGAGCGAGCTTGGTGACGGCGAATTTTTGACCGAAATACCAACCGCTGCCGAGCACGAGCACGAGCATGAGCACGACTACGACGAGGCGACCAGCAGGTGACGCGGTCGGGGTGAGGAATGAGCCTTTCATCCAGCAGGCGAGGCTCAGGGCGAGGAGCAGGCAGGCGGTCCAGATGATTCCTTCGACGCCGCGCTCGGCCCCAATGACCCACAGCAGGAAGAGCAGCGTCGCGAGAAGGAAGAAGCCCATCAATTGTTTTACCCGCTCCATCCAGGGACCGGGTTTTGGGAGTAGCCGCAGCCAGGCGGGCTGGGCGGAAAGCAGGAGGTAAGGGAAGCTCATGCCGGTGGCGATCGCGACAAACATGATAAAGATCGTCCAGCCCGATTGAGTGAAGGCGAAGCCGAGGGCGGCGCCGAGGAATGGCGCGGTACACGGAGTCGCTAGCACGGTGGCGAAAACGCCTTGGAAAAACGAACCGGCATCCCCTTCGCCCGCGGTCAGGCCCAGCACGCTCCTATTCGCGCTTTGGGGCAGCGAGATTTCGTAAACGCCAAATAAATTGAGCGCAAAAACAAGAACAACGGCGCTCATGGCAAAGACGAACCATGGATTGGTGAATTGAAAGGCCCAGGTGATCTCACGTCCGGCCGATTTCAGAGCGATTAACAGAAGAGCGAGCCCAATGAACCATGCGAAAATCCCGGCGATGAAAGCAAGACCGCTGCGCAGGATCCGCGCGCGGCTCTGGCCCGCGTGCTGAACGAACCCGAAAATCTTGAGCGAGATGACCGGCAACACGCACGGCATCAAGTTGAGAATGAATCCGCCGATAAAGCCGAAGAGGAGGTTTAGAAACAGCGTCGAAGGGCTGGACGGCGTTGAACTGGTGGTGGCAGACGCTACAACATTGCGGTCGAGCGACCAGGCATTGCGGTTCGGTCCGGTGGCGTCCGGGCCAAAGACAACAAGGCCGTTGAGCGAGGCGAGTTTTGGGTCCTGGGTCTCAATCGGAATGCGAAACGTGATTTTGCCCGCCGGCCCTCGTTCGGTTTTGGGATGCCCCACGACCACCTTGTCGTCTGGCAGCGGAAAAAACTCGGCGACCGGAGAATTGGCTAGCGCGCCGCTTTCCACCGCAAGCTGCAACTCCGAATCGCTCCGGGTCCAACTGGCCTTGGCAACATCCTTCCCGGGCCAACTCTGCGGAAGCGTCCGCCGATACCGTGAGAAAATCTCCTCATTGGCCGGCGCGTTTTTGCCGGCAACCGGGAGCTCGATCTCGAGTTTCGCGTCGCCTGGAATACAAAGCCTTTCGCAAACAAGCCAGTTCGCTTCGGCGGACAACTTGGTGGAGGGACCGGCGAGCGTGGCCGGAGGCGTGATCTCCTGCAGGAGGAGGACTTCATTTTCGTAGCCGTAAGTCTCGATGTCGCCCGGATCCATTAACCTCAGGGGAATGGGCCATTGGATCTCCCCGGCCTTCCAGTCCTGCGGCAACGTCCATTTGATATCTGTCGGCAAACCGGCGTCACCGGAAAATTTCCAATAGGTATGCCAGTGCGGCGCCATGTGCAGGAGAATGCCGGCCGTAAATGGTTGGCCCGGTACGATCGCATCCGTATCGGCAATCAACTGCGCCTTTACCAGCTCGCGACCTTCGTAAGTTTGTCCGGAGACCGGTTTCGCGATGGCAAGAATCAGGAGGAGGAGAAACGCCCCCGCGAAAGAACGCTGCGCGCTCATTCCCCTATGGCCACGGCACTGTGGGCCGAGTCTTTTTGTATCTTGGCGATTCATGACACGGCCCACAGGGCCGTGGCTACAGCTACCATCAGCGTGTCCGCACGGCAACGAGCCCGGGTCGCTGGCTCGCACTCTGCTGTTATTTAGGACATGCGCACCACTGTCGTCTTAATCATCGCGGCCGTTCTCGGCTGCCTCTTCCTTGTCCAGAAACGTCATGAGCCGGCTGCCCCCTCTGCTGCGCCTGCTGTCGCACAAAAAGCTGCCTCGCCCCGCCCAGTCAGTGAACACAATTGGGCCAAGCGTTCGCTCGACACGACCAGAAAGGTTACGGACCAGGTGTCGAAACAGCGACAGGAAGACGGTACCCGGAAATAAAGAGCGTTGCCACGCTCGGTCATCGCAGCGCGCTGACCCTACCAGCCTCTATTTGCCTGCCAGCTTCTGGCGGATGGCCGACTTGAAGTCGGACAACGAGATCGCCGGGCCTGCCGCGGCAGCCCTTTCATCGTGGCCGAGTTTGGTCACATCACCCACCGAGGCGCCGTTGTCCTTCGCGATCACGTCGCGTCCGCTGGCATCCGTTTGGACATGAAAGCGGCCATGCATGATCCCGACCAGGGGAATGAATTGGGTGCCGTTGTGCTCGACAAAAACAACGTCGCGATCGCCCGCCTTGAACCTGGGAGCGTCGGCTACCTCCCGGGTTTCGCCGGCGATGGTTCCTCCCAGCATCCGGATGGTATAGTTCGAGCCGGGCGCCCCTTTGATCGCGTCTTTAATATCGAACGTCACGTAGGTCACCATCTCGCGCTCGGCGCCCTGGCTGATCCACTCCGAACGAGCCTCGATTACGGTGCCCTGGAAGATCAGTTCCGCGTCGCCTACGAGTTGATCGAAAGTGGGCGCAATAACAGTAGTTGCTTGAGCGCTGGACGCGGCCAGCACTGTCAACAGCAGCAGCATGAGAAAGCGAAGTGGTTTCATAAAAATCGAGATCACGGATCGAGGTCGTAGGCTTCCACCAGCCCAACGCCGCTGGTTTGATTCACACCTCGGACGATCGCCGTGTAATTTCCCGCTCCCAGCGTCGCCACAATAGCCGACTCGCGATTATTTGTCGGTGCCACGGCGGTGGCAATGATTTCGCCAACTTGCGAACTATTGTTCCAGTCATCGTTGGAGGCGAGCAAGCTGCCATTGCCGTTCCACAATTCCAAAGTCGGGTCGGCCAGGACACCCGCGAGCGGATTTGGCCCGGTGCCGAGCGAAGGCCCGATGGCGCGGATGATCACTCTCTTACCGGCGCTGCCCTGAACGATGAGACCACCGATCGTTGCTTCGTCTCCGGTTCCCACTCGGCCTCGTGGTGTTGGCATCGTACTCGTAGGCCTCCACCAGGCCGACTCCTTGTGCGCCGTTATATCCGCTCACGATCGCCGTATACGTTCCAGGGGAAAGAGTGACGA
Source organism: Verrucomicrobiota bacterium (assembly GCA_003218305.1). Taxonomy (GTDB): domain Bacteria; phylum Verrucomicrobiota; class Verrucomicrobiia; order Chthoniobacterales; family UBA10450; genus AV80. The sequence continues at coordinate 9,399 of QHMY01000112.1, read as the reverse complement.
TCAGCGCCGACTCATAAGGATCAGATGGCGCCAATCCGCTGGACTGGATTTCGCTTACCTGGCTGCCGGTTGTCCAATCGTCGTTCGAGGCAACCACAGCGCCGGTTGGGCCACGCACCTCCATCACCGGATCGTTGATCGCGTTCGCCACACCGAGGCTGCCGAGCGAAGGTCCGATCGCGCGCAAGAACAACTTCTTGGACTGCGTCCCTCTGATAATAAAGCCGCCGATGAGAACGTTATCGCCAACGCCGATTTTCATGCGCGTCGAGATATTGGCCAGGTGACTCGCGGATCCCGGCGGAGGAGTCGGGTTCGGCGTCGGCGTGGGCGTGCTCGAAGCCGTGCCGTAGAGGAAATGCGCGCCAGCGAGATCGTCCGCCGAAAGGACTTCCTGGTTGCTCATGATTGAATTCATGACCGCAACCACCTGCTGTCCGCCGGCGTCCGGATGGTTAAGCCCGATTGCGTGTCCCAGCTCGTGAAGAAAGACGCGACGAATATCCACGATCGCGGGCCCCGGCCCGGGGAACTGGAGCGGGCCGCGATAGGAATTGAAGACCTTGGCCTGGTTAAAGAGCAGATCGGCTTCGAGCATGCCCGATCCCACATATCGGTAATAGGTCACCGCGAGGGTGCTGGAGCCGAAGGCCTGACCGAAAATGCTGGGCGAGAAAACGACCGAATTCACGCCGTCGCCCGAGCTGGCGGAGCCGCTGGCGTTAGTGGCCGTGAGCTGCACCCGCTGGATATTCGAACTCCACATCGTGGCCGCAGGTGACAAGGCAGTAAGCCACGTGGTTGACCCGTCCAGAAGCGGCACGAGCGGATTCCCCATGCTCACTCGGAAGACCAAGCTGCTGCCGGCAGGCCAGGTCTGGCCCTCCAGGACATACCCGCGGGCTGTGTTGGAAAAACAGGCCAGCGCCAGAGCGAAGGCAACAAGGGCGAACTTCACTCCGCGACGAATGTTACGCTGGAGTGGAGGAAGCTGTGGAGAAGCATCGGAACCAAACCGAATCATAAAATCTCTAAAAAGCAGGAACCGTACGCATGGACCTGTGAGAGGTAAACTTTCTTCAAGTTCCACCGTAACAAGTTTTCTCGTTGGGCCTCGATTCTCTTCTGACGTTCCTGTTAAAGGCGGTTATTTATGGGACGAGAAAAACTTTCCCGGAATAGGGATCCTTCACCTTGCTGCCGGAAGCGTACCCGGTCACATCGACATAACCGCCATTCGGATCGAACGGGCTGAAGACATAACCCGGTTTGCCCGGCACGACCTTTGCCGTCGGTTCCTGCGTGGGCTGGTTGGTCACGCTTCGGGGCGCACTCGGCGATGATTTCGGTTTTTCTGACGTGGTGTTTTGTGAGGCCCGCGGGCTGGCACTCGGATGGGGCTGGCTCGTGGTCGTCGTTTGCCGGTGTTGCGAATCCTGGTTTGGAACGACGTGGTGGCCTGGCGTTACTGAATCCGAAGCGACCGTAGTAGTCGTCGCGGTGGTGGTATTGGAGGCAGGCGCGTCGATATGCCGGCGGACGTAGTTGGCCGGCGCATCAAGCACGTGGAACGACGTCACCGCGACATCATGTGCGGTTTGGCAACCGCCCAAGACGATGGCTCCCAGAAAAAGAATCCATCCCAGCCTTTTCACCGGCGTGATTTTATCCTGCATCCGCCGGTCTGCCAGAAAATTCCTCCCACGTCCTCGAACCTTATAATCAAGCGCCAGGGAGATTTACGCTCGCGGCCTTCACCCCTTGAATGAAATCGTCGATGTCTTTCCCAGTCACCGACCAGGAACACATCAACCGGTAAACGTCCGGTTCGACGAATTTGTAGAAATGCCAGCCGAGGCCGCGCAGCCGCGCAACCAGTTGCTCGGACAGCCGCAAAAAAACAGCGTTGGCTTCGCAGGGAAACACTGGCTTCAGACCCAGCGTAGCCGTTAACTTTTCCGCCAACTCTGTCGCCCGCTGGTTGGCCCGGCGGGCATTCTCGAGCCAGACCCCTTTTTCCAACAGCCCCGCCCACGGCGCCGCCAGGAAACGCATTTTTGAGGCAAGCTGCCCTGCTTGCTTCGCCCGGTACTCGAATTCGCGGGCCAGTTCCTTCTGGAAAAAAACGACCAACTCGCCTGCGGCGGTCCCATTCTTGGTCCCTCCGAAGGCAAGCGACGCGATCCCGGCTTCCCACGTGATCGCTTTCGGCGCGCAATCCAGCGTCGCCACGGCATTGGCAAAACGCGCGCCGTCCATGTGCAGGAGAAGCGAATGCTGTCGCGCAAACTCGGCAATCCTTTCGATTTCTTGCGGTCGATAAACCGTCCCGAGTTCCGTCGATTGCGTGAGGCTGATCGCGCGTGGCTTTGGCGAATGGACGCCTTGCTGGAGAAGGATTACCGCTTCCATCTGCGCCAGATCGAGTTTTCCATTGGCGCCAGACACCGGCAGCAATTTCGATCCACCGGAAAAAAATTCAGGAGCGCCACATTCGTCTGTTTCGATATGGGAACGTTCGTGGCAAAGGACGCTGTGGAACGATCGGCAAAGATGCGCAAGCGCCAGGGAATTTGCCGCCGTTCCGTTGAAGACGAGAAACACCTCGCAATCGGTTTCGAAAATCTCGCGGACGATTTGAGAGACCCGTTCCGTCCACTTATCCTCGCCGTAAGAGGCCGCCGATTCCGCGTTCGCCTGAGCGAGAGCAGCCCATCCTTCCGGGCAGATGGCAGCAGTGTTATCGCTCTCGAATTCGTATCGATCCTTCGCCGGCGCCATCGCGAGTTCCTACGCGACTTCACCCGCCCGAGCAAAGGTGAATTTCTCTTTCCCACTCGTGCACGATTCCGACCCAGTCGGATCGGCTTGCCGATCACGCGGGGTGATCGCCGTACAAAAGATCGCCCGGCTATCAAATTCCGCGTGGTCCGCGGAACCTAGCCAGGCTGATCCCTTCCCTCCGAGTACCTAACTCCTATGTGCAACCGCGGAGAAGAAAAAACAAAAACAGAATCGGAATCGGTATCCCGAGGAGCCACAGCAAAATATACCCTGTTGCCCCTATTTGCTCGATTCGCTCTTTGAGTTTCATATCGATTTGGTCCTTTCTCTGAGTATTTATTCGCAACGCAGCCTTCGAGTGACCGTGTGGAAGGCGAATTTCTCACTCGTGCTCGTGCTCGTAATCGGCCCCCTTCCCCCACCCAGATCGATCACGAGCAGGAGCACGAGCACGATTACGACACGAGGGACCCCTTAACGGAACGGCTTTGCCGAATTCGGGGGGCGGCGTTAGTATCGCGGCATGAGTTCTCTGCAAGGCGAGATCGAGCAACGAGGGGAGCGAATCTTCGAGTTGGTGGACCGCAACCCAGAATCGATTTTCACCAAGGCCGGCTTTTACCAGCGAATGATGGCGTTCTCGATGCGGGACGAGCACTTCAAGGTCCAAATGTTTCGTTTCGTGGATGTGCTGGCGTCCCTCCGCCGCCCCCGGGACATCGTCCAGCATCTCGAAGAATATTTCGCGGATATGCGCAACGGCTCCATCCCGTTCCTTCAAACCGGCCTGCGCGCCGCGCGAATCCTGCCCTGGCTCACCGCGCCGGTTTTACGCTGGAACGTTTCCGGCATGGCACGGCAATTCATCGCCGGACGCAATCCGGATGACGTCATGAAGATGCTGCGCAAGCGGCGCCAGGAACGAATCGGATTCACCGTCGATCTCCTGGGCGAAGCGGTCGTGAGCGAACAGGAAGCGAATGAGTATGCCGCGCGCTGTTACGAGTTGGTCGACGGCCTGGCCGCTCAAACCAGCGGCTGGTCCGATCCGCTCGGCGGAAAATCCGAGCTCTTCCCGGTCGTTAACGTTTCGGTAAAAATCTCTGCGCTCTATTCGCAGATGAATCCGGCCGACCCGGAGGATGCGATTGCGCACCTCGCACCGAGACTGCGCCCGATCCTGAAACGCGCGCGTGAAGTCGGCGCGTTTATCAATTTCGACATGGAGAGCTACGCGCACAAAAACACCACGCTCGAGCTTTTCCGGACGCTTTTCTCGGAACCGGAATTCCGCGATTGGCCGCATGCCGGCATCGTCATCCAGGCCTACCTGCACGACGCCGAGCGCGACTTGCGCGAGCTGCTCGACTGGGGCAAGAGCCGCGGAACGCGTTTCACCGTCCGCCTGGTGAAAGGCGCTTATTGGGATTACGAGAAGATCAAGGCGGCCCAGAACGGCTGGCGTTGTCCCGTCTTTCTGCAAAAGCCGGAGAGCGATGCCTGCTTCGAAAAATGCACGCGCATCCTGCTCGACAACGAATCAATCGTCACGGCTGCATTCGGTTCGCATAACGTCCGCAGCATTGCGCACGCGCAGGCCTATGCGGAGTCACTCGGAATCGACAAGAGCCGCTTCGAGTTTCAACTGCTCTTCGGGATGGCCGGCCCGATCAAGCGCGCGCTCGTCGAGATGGGTTATCGCGTCCGGGAATATTGTCCCGTGGGCGAATTGCTCCCCGGCATGTCTTACCTCGTCCGGCGCCTGCTCGAGAACACGTCCAACGAAGGATTTCTCAAGGCGAAGTTTTCCGACAAAGCCTCGGCCAAACAGTTGCTCCGCGATCCCAAATCCCTGGTCGGAGGGAGGAGCGTCGTCTCGTCCACCGGATCCACTTCTGCCACAGCCTCTCATTCCCATAACGGCGCGACCCTCGATACTCCGCCGGGCGACACCTACGAAAACTCGCCGTCGGTCAACTTCGTCCACCGCAGCAGCCAGGAAAAAATGCGCAACGCGCTCCGCGACGTGCGGGGCCGATTAGGTCAAAAATATCCCATTGTCATCAATGGCCAGAAAATCTGGACCGAAAGTCTTATTGATTCGATCAACCCCAGTTCGCCAACCCAAGTAGTGGGCGCGGTGGCTGAAGCGGGAATTGAACAGGCGGAAGCCGCCGTCGCTGCCGCGCGCAAAGCGTTCGCTCATTGGTGCAGGGTCAGCGTCGAGCATCGCGCGGAGCTGCTCGAGCGCGTGGCCGCCATCATGGATCGCCGGCGTTTCGAACTCTCGGCCCTGGAAGTTTTCGAGGTGGGCAAACCCTGGGCCGAAGCCGACGGCGATATCCGGGAGGCGATCGATTTCCTCCTCTTTTACGCACAACAGATGCGTTTGCGCGGCTTGCCGCGTCTGACCCAGCACGTGCCCGGCGAAGAGAGCTATCAGCATTACTGGCCGCGTGGCGTCGCCCTCGTCATCGCTCCGTGGAATTTTCCGTTGGCCATTCTTACCGGCATGGTCTCCGCCGCCTTGGTCACCGGTAACACCGTCATCATGAAGCCGGCGGAGCAATCGGCGGTTTGCGGCGCGATGGTGATGGAGATGTTTGAGGAAGCGGGGGTGCCGCCCGGCGTCCTCAATTTCCTTCCGGGCAAAGGCCGCGTCATCGGGCAGCATCTGGTCGATCACAAAGACGTCCATATGATCGCGTTCACCGGTTCGCGCGAAGTCGGCCTGAGAATTTGGGAGAGCGCCGGCAAAACGCTGCCCGGCCAGCTCGAGCTGAAGCGCGTCGTCTGCGAGATGGGCGGCAAGAATGCCGTCATCGTCGATTCGGATGCCGACCTCGACGAAGCGATCGTCGATTCAATCTATTCCGCGTTCGGATATCAGGGCCAGAAATGTTCCGCGCTCTCGCGCCTGATCGTGCTCGAGGAGAACGCCGATCGCGTGATCAAGCGTTTGGTGGACGCGGCCGCGAGCCTGCGTGTCGGCAATCCCGAAGCGCCGGGCGTTATGGTCGGCCCTGTCATCGATGAAACCGCCTACCGGCGCATGCTGGAAACGATCGAGGTGGGCAAGAAAGAGGCTACCCTCGCCTTTCAAGGGAAGGTGCCGCCCGAAGGTTTCTTTATTCCGCCGACGATTTTCACCGACGTGAAACCCAGCATGCGTCTCTCCTGCGAAGAGATTTTCGGACCGGTCTTAAGCGTCATCCGCGTTCGCGACCTCGACGAAGCCATCCGCGTCGCGAACGACACCGATTACGCGCTCACCGCCGGATTTTTCTCCCGCAGCCCCGCAAACATCGAGCGCGTCAAAGCTGAGTTGGTGGCCGGCAATGTTTACATCAACCGTTCCTGCACCGGCGCCGTCGTCGGCCGTCATCCCTTCGGCGGATTCAAGATGTCGGGTGGCGGAACCAAAGCCGGCGGCGGCGACTACCTGCTCCAGTTTCTTGTTCCGCGCATCGTCACCGAAAACATCATGCGCCACGGGTTCGCCCCGGATACCACGCCGGAGTATCGGGCACCGTTTGGTTCCGGCGTTGCGTAGCCGACGGCGAAACCTCTCACGCCCTCTACCCTCTCGTTACCAAGTTGCACTTGGTAACGCCGTTGGCCGTTCCACGAAGCACAGCTTCGCAGAGAGATGCGTGCCCAAGTTCAACTTGGGCACGAGGCGGAGCGAGGAACAGTCGGTGTTCGTCGACCGCGACCAGGGCCGTATTCCAGGCTTACTGCCATCGACCTGCGATCCAGACCCAGCCACCGCCGTGCCGCAGCCAGTGTCCGTCCACCCAAACGGCTGCAGGGTTAGGACGCACGACCCAGGCGCCGGGGACCCACTGATAGCGCCCTCCGACCCAGCTCCAGTGTCCCTTGGTCCAGACATGGGTCGGTCCCGGTGAAACGGTCTGTGTTTCAATCCGCACCGCCGGCGGAGCCTGCGTGATCACCACCTCGTGCGTCACCGGGCCGGTGGTTGGCACCTCTTGGGTAACGGTTGTCGTCGTCGTCGCTTTCTTGTGACTGACGCAACCACCAAGGGCAAACGACACCAGCGCGAAGAGATAAATGTTAATTTTCATCATGAGCCTCCCGGCATGAATTCGTTTTGCACCGCGCCCGTGGCTTTGTTCAACTGATGGCGCACAAGGGATTGCCCACTGAAAATATGCCGACGCCCCTTCAACGATCTCGCCCATTTTTCCTCTTCGCTCCCGGCGCCGGCGCCCCCTCATCTCATCCCTGGATGCAACGCTGGAAAGACCGGCTTTCAACGCTCGGTGACGTGGCAGCGTTCGACTACGACTACATGCGAGAGGGGCGAAGACGGCCGGACCCGTTGCCGCAGTTGATCGCAGCCCACCGCGCAGCGCTGATCGAGGCGAGGCGAGACAGACCGGTGATTCTGATCGGCAAGAGCATGGGCGGGCGCATCGGCTGCCATGTCTCGCTCGAAGAAAAAGTGGAGGCCGTTGTCTGCTTCGGTTACCCGCTTTGCGGCGGCGGCGATCGATCGAAGCTGCGAGACAAAGTTCTGCGCGCGATGACGACACCAAATCTTTTCGTGCAAGGCACGCGTGACTCGCTTTGTCCGTTGGATCTCCTGGAGAGCGTCCGCACAGAAATGCAGGCCCCGAATTTCCTCCACACTGTGGAAGGCGGCGATCATTCGTTAATGGTTGCGAAACGCCAGCTGGCAACGTCGGGCGAAACGCAGGAGAAGGTCGATGACCGGATACTCGAAGCGATTGCGAAGTTCGTCACCGCTCCTGGCGAAAAGACCGACTCGTAACAGATCGAATTATAAGTCTTTCGGTGCGACGATCTTTCGATTGTTGTGGATTTAGTGCTTGGAGCTTCATCCATTTTTTGATAACCACGTCAGAAAAAGGAGTTAATCATGCCCCTATTCCTCCGCTGTTTCCCCACGTTGGGCGGGCGTCAATTCGTCGCGTTACTGTGCGTGATGATGGCCGGCATTCCAAGCCTTCACGCCGCCGCTATCATCGTAACCAATACGGCCGACAGTGGCCCAGGATCGCTCCGCGACGCAATCGTCCTGGCCGGCAACGGTGATACCATTCAATTCGACGCGGCGCTTATTGGGCAAAGCATCATGCTCACCAGTAACGAGCTCGCGATCGACAAGAACATCACGATCGACGGACCTGGCGCGAATCAACTAGCCGTGAAAAAAGCCTCAGGCGCGGCGTCTTTCTCCATCTTCCATGTCCTGCTGGGTCATAGTCTAATATTAAAGAACCTCACGATCGACGGTAACGGCACCTTCGGATCGGGCATCTGGAACGATCATGCCTCCGTTACCCTTGACGGATGCGTGGTGCAGGGCTGCTTTCGCGGTGGAGGTATTCGCAGTTACGCTTCCTTCAACGACGATTCGTACCTGACCGTCGTAAACAGCATCATCAGGCACAACCAGGCTGACACGGCTGGCGGTGGTATTTACAACGAGGCCTGTTGCATGGCTAATCTGGCCCACGCGCTCGCATCAATCAGAAACAGCGTCGTGACCGAAAACATTGTCGGAACCTGTCCCACCGGGCTCTCTTGCACTGCCTCCGGCGGCGGCATCTTTAATAGTGGCGAGATGGATATCACCAACAGCGTCGTGAGCGGCAACGTGTCTGGTGGCAACGGTCCCCAATTCCCGTTCGGCAACGGCGGCGGTATCTCAAATCAACCGCTCGCGGGCTCTTTATATATCACCAACTGCACGATTAGGGACAACTCAACGGGCTTGTACGGCGGCGGCATTTACAACACTTCCTTCACATTGCTCACGGGCAGCACCCTCAGCGGTAATGCAGCTAATGGCATGCATGACGGCGAAGGATGGGGGGAAGGTGCGGCCCTCTACAACGGCAATACTACGACGATCACCAACAGCACTCTAAGCAACAATAACGCTACCCATTCCGGTGGCGCCGTTAGCAACCGTGGTCCCCTCACGATCGGACACAGCACCCTCAGCGGTAACGACGGGTTCGAAGGCACTAGCATCGCCAACTACACCAACGGGACAGTGCATATTGGGCATACCGCTCTCAAAGCCAGCAGCGGAATAACCCCGAGCATTACTAACCTATCGGGCACAGTCACCTCGGACGGCTACAATCTTTGCAGCGACAATGGCGGCGGCTTCTTCACCGCTACGGGCGACCAAATCAATACCGAGCCAATGCTCGGGCCGCTCCAGGACAATGGCGGCCAGACCTTCACCCATGAACCGCTGACCGGCAGCCCGGCCCTTGATGCGGGTAACCCGAGCTTCGCCCCGCCGCCGGCGAACGATCAGCGCGGCCCGCTTTATCAACGCGTCTTTAACGGACGCATCGATATCGGGTCGTTGGAAGTGCAACCGGCGCCGCCAACGCCAACCCCCTCACCCACCCCGACGCCTACTCCTATAGCCACGGCGACAGCCACGGCAACAGCCACTGCCACGGCGACCGCTTCGCCACCCGCGACTGCAACGCCAACTTCGTCTCCGACCCCAACTTCAACTCCCAATGCAACACCCACGCCCACTCCAACAGCGACAGCCACAGCGTCGCCAGCACCGACAGCGACCCCGGGTCCAACGATTCC
>QHMY01000111.1 GCA_003218305.1 Verrucomicrobiota bacterium | reverse complement strand
GGCGACGGCGACGGCAACGGCGACCGTCCCACCACCTACGCCGACCCTCTCCCCCGGGATAACCCCGTCGCCGACAGCCACAGCTACTGCGACGGCCACCGTGACTGCAACAGCTACCGTCGCGCCGCCTACGCCGACTCCTGGCGTTACGCCGGCGCCTACGCCAACCGCCACGCCTTCAGCTACTCCGGGCCAGGCCCTTAATCTCTCCACTCGGATGAACATTCAGACCGGCGCCAACGTAGGCATCGGCGGTTTCATCATCACGGGAACCGCGCCCAAACATTTGCTGCTCCGCGCCATTGGACCGTCTTTGACTCAGGTTGGCGTCGCCAACGCGCTGGCCGATCCGGTGATGCAGCTTCATGGTCCGGCTGGGTTCGCCACCGTCACCAACGACAACTGGCAGGACGACCCCGTGCAGGCAGCAGCGATTATCGCCACCGGCATTGCGCCCAGCAACAATCTCGAGTCAGCGATTGACGTGACGCTCCTTCCAGGCGCCTACACTGCAATCGTCAGCGGCAAGAACAACACCACCGGTGTCGGCCTGATCGAAGTCTACGATCTGAGTCAGCTCGTCCCGGCGAAGCTGGCCAATATCAGTACGCGCGCCTTTGTCGGAACCGGCAGCGACATTGTGATCGCGGGCTTCATCCTCGGAGGCAACAACGGTTCTGACAGGATCATCGCGCGCGGCATTGGGCCCAGCCTGACGGCATCGGGGGTAACTCCGGCACTGGCCAATCCCACGCTCGAACTGCGGGACAGCAATGGAGCGGTGGTGATGGCCAATAACGACTGGCAGGATAATGCCGCCCAGGCGGCAGAATTGAGTGCGGCCGGTCTGGCGCCAACGGACCCGTTGGAGTCCGCCGTGGACGCGTCGCTCTCACCGGGTCTCTATACGGCGTTGCTAGCGGGATTGAACAACGGCACGGGGATCGGCCTGGTCGAAGTTTACGACCGTGGAGAGCCGTAACGGGTAAATGCGATTCCGAAATAGGCTGCAAGATGTCGCTTTGGTGTTGCGACAGCATGCAGCCTATTTCGCATTAGATACTGGTCTTATGTTTCGTTAGGCCGGAGGCCGTTGCCATGCTTCGCGCCGGCGCAATTCTCTTGTCACTCTGGACCGGTTTCAATCTTGTCCTTGCGCTCGGCATCCTCTTCATGTTGCTCGTCCTCGGCAAAAACGCTCCTGCGTTGCTCATCCTGTACGGGGATCTGCAGGCCGAAGGGATGGATCCACGCGCGCTAGCAACGATCAACGCGCTGGCCGTCATGTTTAACGCTTGCGCCGCCTCTATCTGCGCTCTTTCCCTGGTGATGATTTGGTTCGCGGTGATCCGGAAAGCGGTCTGGGCGTTTTGGTCCCTCGCAGGTTGCCTTGCGTTTCTTCAGGCTGCGGGCTTCGCGAGCGACACCTTCCTGGGGAACAAAGATTTCCTGGGGAACACGGTTTCTTCTTCGATCTTACTTTGCGGTATATTCTTTGTCGGCCTCGGTGTTTTCCATGTTCCCGAAAAGGCCTAGCCTGGCGGTTGTGTCGCCTTAGATAACGAAAGCGGCTGAACGACGTTCAGGATTACGGAGAAGTCAGGGCTTCGTCGCAGTGGATGCCACTGCCGCCGCCCAGGTTGAGCGTGTTTGCGAGGATGGCGCCGGAAAGGCCGCCTGCTCCCGTAATGGTGAGATCCCGCTCAGCTCCCTGAATTGTTCCGATGAAGCCGGCACTGCCGCTCAGGGTTACCTTCCCAGTTCTGACTGCGGAGAGAGAGAGGTTGGCGGCTTTGCCACTGTGGTTCTGGTATGCTTCACCACTGGTGTTGACATCCTTATCGACGATCCAGATCACATGTGCGGTCGGATCCTGATTCATCCTGCCACTACCAGAGGTCGTGAATTTTCCCGTCACCCAGACAACGAGATATCCGTCGACCTGGGGGTCTGAAACGATGGAGAAAGTCTTGCCTCCCGGGACAGTGAAGTCACCCACCACCTTGATCCGGGTGGGATTGGATGCGGTGCCATTGGCAACGAATACCCCGCTGGCAGGCGGGTTGCCGCCACCGGGATATTGAACATAATCGCCGGGCGCCCAGGTGGGATCGGTTGTGGGGCGAATATCTCTCATGAAAGGAGTCGAGATGGTGCCCTGAACGTTCGTGCAATTTTTGGGTGCGTTCCCGGAGTAGGACAGGTTCCCATACACAAAGGCGTTGTGCAGATCGGAGTGGCCGGTATTGCTAAGAGAAAGGTCGGCGTGCGCCTGCCGCTTGGCGGGGTCGTAAAGGCCGTCGGTCGAGTTGAGCGGATCGCGCGAATCGAAACTGTCAATCACGGCACTGCTATTCATCGAGATTCCGTTTACGAGGAGAATGGGACCCGCGCCTGGAGTTCCCTGCGCGCGGAGAGGTTGAACTGCGAGGAGGAGGAGGGCGATTGACGCCAGGAAAGCCGGATGGACGTAACCGTCGGAGTTCGGAATTTTCATCCCACTTGGAAAGCAGTCGTCGTACCGCTATGGCAGTTTGATAACTGAAACGCGATTGAAACTGACGACGGATCGTTGGGCTGAGAAAGTTGAGGGTTGATAGTTGAGAGTGAGGCGAAGTTCGCTCTTGCCAGCGGTGACTCGGCCCCGTTTCGTTAGACCGGCTTCATGCACGGCGAACAAGCGTATTACCTGACCGAGCTCGTTAAGATCGTTTTCGCGTTGCTCCCGATCGCACTGGTTCTTTTCGCGATGATCTTTTTGCGCCGCCAGGAGCGGACATCGCAAACTTTATGGCTGCAGTCGCTGGCTGGTCTTTGGCTCATCCTGGCCGCGACCAGCCGTCTTGTCCTCAGTACGGTCGTCGGCATCAGTATGATGCCGAAGCAGCAGAGTTTTCACACACCGGAGGAGGCGCAGCACAGCATGGATTTTTATTTCACCGTTTCTTCAGGGCTTCAATTCGCGGAGCGTGGGGCGTTCGCGCTTTTTGCCATTGCGCTCGTCATTTATTTTCATGCACGCTTGCCGAAGAAAACGGCAAGCCTCTAACCAAGAGCACGATTTCTATCTTTGAACACGATGAGAGCTATCCTTTGGATTTTCGTTTGGGCGCTTGTCGCCTTTGCCATTCACTTCGCCTCGTTTGCTCTCATCCCAGCCACCCGCGGACCTACCGTTCGCGCGTCGCACGCGGTACTTCGCGTCGCGGAGAAGGTCCTGGGGGAGCAGTACGTCACGGAGTCCAATCCCGCGGGCGAGTATCCAGGAAATTCCCTCCATGCCAGCGAGTCGGGACAAACGATCTTGATCGCATTTTGGCTGCTCGTGTACTTGCTCGTCTTCTCCGTGGTGCGTTTTGTTTTTGCGTTAGTGCGACGCTCGCGCGGTGGGGAGGTTGAGAGTTGAGAGTTGGTAGTTGAGAGTGGCGCAAAGCTCGGTTGCTCGTAGCGTGGCTCAGGCCTTTTTCGATAAATTTATCCCCTCCCACGGTGCCGCACAGTTTCGACATTGCGATTGAAGCCTCTCTGAAGGATTCCGATCTCATTCATCGTATCGGGCACTTCAAAGAGGATATGTACCGCGAGTGTCTTCATAGCGATGCTACTTTTTCGGACAGCAGCGCGCTGAATCGCACGTTGGCTCCTTTCACGATCACCGTTCACTCCAAGCGCGGCTTAGGCCCGTTTACGAAAGCTCTGAAAAAGTCGCTGGAGCACCACGATGTAGGGAGTGCGGTCCATGTCACCAGACGCTGATGGGATGTGGATCTACCTCTAACCCGTCAATGAACCCCATCGACGAAATATCGGACGTGCCGCGGTGGTTACAGATAGTTGCGGGGTTGATCATCGCTTTTTTCGCAGTGTTCTGCACCGTGGCCGCGCTGTCGTCGGTATTTCCGCCGACCACAAGAGGTCCGGTGCTGAGTATCGTTGGGGGAGCGGTCATAGTATTCGCCGGGGGCTGGATCATGGTGAAGGCCGTCCGTTTGATCATCGGTCGGCCCATCAAAGGAGGCTTGCTGTCGCCATTGGCTCTTCGGGTCGCCTCCATCGTGACGCTGTGTTTGCCTGTCGGAGGTCTATTTACAGGCTACTGGGCACAGCACCCTGTCGTTGCTCCCATCCAGAGTGTTTTTTACGTTGGGTTGTCGTTTTATCTTTGGCGGATGGCGCGTGCTCGCACGTCGATGCAGCGTTAAAGTCAGGAAGTTGAGAGTTGAGTGTGAGGCAAGGCTCGCTGCCGCGAAGGCTGGCGCCGGCCGAGACCTGGGAAGCGCAGCGGTTGCCCTACAATTTCTCTCTCGTCGCCCGTAGGGCGACGGCTACCGGATTGTGCCACGCGTTCATACTTTCGGGCTTCGCATCCAGGTTGCGGGATGATAAACAAAAATTACCAACCATGAATGCCAGGGAAGGTAAGCGAAATCCGGAGGTGGATGCATACCTGCGCAGCGCCACGAAATGGCAGCAGGAGATGGCGAAGTTGAGAGGGATCAGTCTGGGCTGTGGACTGACGGAAGAATTGAAGTGGGGAAAGCCGTGTTACACGTTTCAGGGAAGCAACGTGGTCATCATCCAGGGGTTCAAGGAATCCTGTGCGCTTTTGTTTGCCAAGGGCGCCTTGCTCAAGGATCCCCATCATCTTCTGGAAAAACCCGGCGAGAATACGCAGGCCGCGCGCCGGATCCCGTTCACGAGTGTCGGAGAGATCAAGGAACCGATCATAAAAGCCTACATTGACGAAGCCGTTGAGGTGGAAAAATCCGGGCGGGACGTGGAGTACAAGAAGATTTCGGGGTTCACGATCCCGGAAGAGTTGCAAAAGCGATTCGACAAAACCCGTGCCATAAAAGCTGCCTTTCAGGCGCTGACGCCGGGACGGCAAAGAGGGTACCTTCCTTATTTTTCCGCAGCCAAACAATCGAAGACCCGGGAGGCACGGGTTGAAAAATGTCTGCCGCGAATACTCAAAGGAAAGGGACTAGATGATGAGTGACGCCACCAAACGCGCGATCTTTCGCTGGATTCATCTTCTCTTTGCCATTCCGATCGCCGGTTATGTTTACAGTCCGTTTAAAGAGCTGCCGAACTATGCTCCCGTGGTTCGGTATGTCGCTTTTCCCATGCTTCTCGTGACGGGATTGTGGATGTGGAAGGGCCATGTCGTTCAACGGATGTTTTCGAAGGCAATTTAACCGAGGATGAAACGCGGTTGAGCGAGCAGGATGAGAGCTTGCCCTGCGGCGGACAAATCAGGCATACTCGGAGTATGCGAACGTTCACCCAGACTGTCGCCCACATCGCGTGGGTTGTTATCGCGGCCACAGCGATGGCCGATCCGCAATATCAGATTTACGATCTCGGCGTGGTGCAGGCGGGCCACACGGAGTCGCAGGGGCTTGGCATTTCCCCGGGCGGGATCGCCGTCGGTCGCTCTTCGTTTCCGAATGGCTCCCAGGCGTTCACCTGGACCCAAGGCGGCGGGTTGATGGGTTTGCCGAGCCTGGTCGGCCGCAACTACTTCGTGGCCTATAGCGCCAACGACAATGGCATCGTGGTCGGGGCCGCCTCGGATTCGGGAAGTGAGCCAGGCTCGACCGATCTGCCAGTGATCTGGCACAACGGTGTGGCTTCGCAGCTTCCGGTCCCGCCGGGCTACACCTACGCCCGGGCGTTCGACGTGAACGCTTCGGACGTTGCCGTCGGCTCGGTCAATTATGGGACGGCGGCGCGTGGCGTGATCTACAGCGGGAGCAGCGCCGCAATCATTACCGCCACGGCGCCTAATGGAGTCTATTTTTCCAATGCCTACGCCATCAATGATTCAGGCCGGGTGGTAGGCCAGGGCACGGATCCGAGCATCGAGTTTTCAAGGAGGGCGCTAGTTTACGAAATCTCAACCAAAACGACCATTAACCTCGGCACGCTTCAGGGCGCTAATTCAGCGGTGGCCAATGATGTCAACAACAGCGGCGTGGTCGTCGGAGACGCCTTCGAATATTTTGGGGCGGGCTATCCGTTCATTTGGTCGGAGGCGACCGGAATGGTGGCGCTTCCGCTGCCCGAAGGTACGAACGGAGGCTCCGCCACCGGGGTGAACTCGGCCGGTTGGGTTGTCGGCACTCTTTATCCGGGTCGATTCCTTTATGATGGGATGACGACCTACCAGCTCGCGGACCTTATCCCGGCCGGCTCCGGATGGACCTTCACGGCAGGACCTTTCGTCACGCACGTGAGCATCAGCGACAACAACATCATTGTCGGGACGGGCACTCACAACGGCGAGAGGCACGCGTATGCCATGGTGCCGATGCCCGCAACGCCGACGCCTACCCCGACCGGGACGCCAACACCGACGCCGGCCCCGATCACGACCCGCTTTGTGGTGAACGTTCCTTCGCAGGCGAACCAGTTCCTTCCCTTTCCCATCATGGTTTCGGCGCGAGACCAATTCAATCGCGTCGCCACGGGCTATACGGGGACGGTCCACTTTACGACCACAAGCAGCAGCGGGAACTTTCCGATGGACAGCACGTTAACCAATGGCGCAGCCATCTTCCAAGTGATGTTGTACTCACCGGGTAACCAGACAATTACAGCGACAGACACCAGCAACCCCTCGATCACCGGCACGAGCAGCCCTATTTTTGTCGTCGAAAAAATACACCCAACTCCGCCGCCCACGCCGTCTCCGCAGTCACCAACTCCCACACCCGCCACCCCAACTCCTAACCCGGCCACGCCGACTCCGACACCCACCGTTACGCCGCCGTATCCTTCACCAACACCAACACCAACACCAACACCAACGCCGAAGCCTCCGCCGCAGACGATCAACCTCTCGACTCGGATGTTCGTTCAGACCGGCGATAACGTAGGCATAGCTGGTTTCATCATCGCCGGAAGCGCTCCGAAACGGGTGCTTCTCCGCGTTCTGGGGCCATCTATAGCATACGGGTTCCGCGACGTGGTGGATGATCCTGTGCTGGAACTTCACGGTCCGGGCGGCTTTGCCACGATCATGAATGACAATTGGCGAGATACCCAGGAGGACGAGATCAAGGCCACTGGCATTCCACCGGGCCATAATTTGGAATCAGCCATCGTGGCGACACTCGCTCCGGGCGCTTACACGGCGGTCGCGAGCGGAAACAACCAGAGTACCGGTAGTGCCCTGGTTGAAATTTACGACTTGAATCAGGCCGTTCCGGCAAAGCTGGCCAATATCAGTACGCGGGCCTTTGTCGGCACGGGTGCTGACATCGTGATCGCCGGATTCATTCTGGGTGGTAACGGCGGCGACGCCGGAATCGTGCTTCGAGGCATTGGCCCCAGTCTCACGGCAGTGGGAGTGCCTAATGCGCTGGCCGATCCCACGTTGGAGTTGCGCGACGAAAATGGAGGGCTCCGGGCCGCCAATAACAATTGGCAGGATAATCCATTGCAGGCTGCGGAACTGATGGCCGCGGGTCTGGCGCCGACGAATCAGTTAGAGTCTGGGATTGCGTTAGTGTTACCGCCGGGCGCTTATACCGCGCTCCTGGCGGGACTGAACAATGGCACCGGCATTGGCCTGGTCGAAGTTTACGACCGAGGGGAGCTTAAGTGACGGGCGGTCAATGACCGCGAGAAATTGTAGGGCAGGCGCGCCGCCTGCCATCTCTTAGGTTCGGCAACCGGAGCGGTTGCCCTACAATTTGATCTAACCGCGGATAGCGCGGATTAATTGTAGGGCGGGGTCAGTGACCGCCTTTGGTAGCAACGCCGACCCGCAGGCGCACCTTCCCTACCTCGAAGGACAAGATATCCTTTTCGGCGGGCATAGCTCCTCCGCAATTATTCCGCTCATTAGGGAATTTGGCTTGAGGGGAAGGGGACGACACGGGTACAACGTTCGTTACCAGGACGATGACCTCCCGACTCCCAGCGATTGAAGTCGACGCGTTCCCTTTCTTCCCGAGGGTGGTATCCAAGGCTGCGGGTAAGACGCTCGTTCTATTTTCAGTTCTGCTCCTGCTGGCTGGCGCGACAACGGCCCGAGGGCAATCCGCCCTCGACGGGTTCGACCCGCGCCCCAATGACCTGGTCCGCGTGATAGTCGTTCAGCCGGACGGCAAGATCCTTATCGGCGGCGATTTTACAACCCTTGCGCCTAACGGTGGCGTGACCGTAACGCGCAACGGGATCGCCCGGCTGAATCCGGACGGCACCCTCGATCCCGCGTTCAATCCGAACGCGAACAACGGTGTTCTTTCAATCGCCCTGCAGGGAGACGGCAAGATTTTGGTGGGAGGCGTTTTCACGAACATCGGCGGACAGGCGCGCAACCGTCTCGCCCGGCTCGATCCTGTCACGGGCCAGGCAGATTCGTTCGACCCGAACGCGAACAATAGCGTCTGGTCAATCGCGGTGCAGGTGGACGGCAAGGTTTTGGTGGGCGGCGATTTTTCCGGAGCGAACAGCATCGGCGGCGAGGCGCGTAATTACATGGCTCGGCTCGATCCCGCGACCGGCCTGGCAGATTCGTTCGACCCGCATGCGGGGCAGACTGTTCTTTCGATCGTGCTGCAGGCGGACCAGAAGATTCTGGCGGCCGGCGTGTTCACAAGTATCGGCGGCGAGCTGCGCAATCACATCGCCCGGCTCGACCCCGCGACCGGCCTGGCCGATTCGTTCGATCCGAACGCGAGCAGTAATGTCCTTACGATTGCCTTGCAACCGGACGGGAAGGTTTTGGCCGGCGGCGCTTTCACGAGCATCGGCGGACAGACGCGCAACCGCCTCGCTCGGATCGATCCTGTCACCGGCCAGGCAGATTCGTTCAACCCGAACGCGAACAATCTGATTCTTGGAATCGCGCTGCAGCCGGACGGCAAGATTTTGGCCTGCGGCTTTTTCACGAGCATCGGCGGACAGACGCGCAATCACATCGCCCGGCTTAATGCCACAAGTGGCCTCGCGGATTTGTTCAACCCGAACGCGAACAATGCTGTGGTGGCAATCGCGATTCAGTCGGACGGCAACATCTTACTCGGCGGCGATTTTAACGGAGCCAACGGTCTTGGTGGCCAGGCGCGCAATTTTTTGGCCCGGGTGGAGGTCGATGGCAGGGTCGACCGGACACTTAATCTCAACATCAATTCCTATGTTGTTGCCATCGCCGTTCAGCCGGACGGCAAGAGTCTCATCGGTGGCGACTTTACCTCGGTCGAGGGCCTCCCACGCAACCACATCGCACGCCTGAATACGGACGGCACGCTCGACCTCACGTTCAATCCGAACGCAAGCAATAACGTCTGGTCAATCGCGGTCCAGGCGGACGGTAAGATTTTGGTGGGCGGCGATTTCTTGAACATCGGTGGCCAGCCGCGCTCGCGCATCGCCCGCCTCGAACCCGTGACCGGCCTGGCCGATTCGTTCGCCCCGAACGCGGACGGCCGGGTTGTTGTAATCGCGCCGCAGCCCGATGGCACGATTTTGGTATGCGGCGCGTTCGCTTTTATCGGTGGAGTGGCGCGCAACGGATTTGCCCGGGTCGATCCCACGACCGGACAGGCAGATTCGTTCCCATCGCCTAATGGCAGTGTCGGGGCGATAGCACTGCAGCCTGACGGTAAGATTATCGTGGGTGGTGCCTTCACCACCGTATTAGGCGAGCCGCGCAACAAAATCGCCCGTCTCGATCCCGTAACCGGCCTGGCCGACTCGTTCAATCCAAACGCGGACAATGTGGTCACTTCCGTGCTGGTTCAGCCGGACGGCAAGATTTTGGTGGGCGGATGGTTCGACCACATCGGGGGACAGGCACGCCACCGTCTCGCCCGACTCGATCCCGTGACCGGTCTGGCCGACTCGTTCGACCCGGCCCCAAATGATGATGTCCAGTCCCTTGCGCTCCAAGCGAATGGCAAGGTTTTGCTGTCCGGCCCGTTCACCGATATCAGTGGGACGCCGCGCAAGCGACTCGCGCGAGTCGATGGAGCGACTGGGCTGCCGCACCCGAGCAATTATTTTCCTGCAATTGCAGTGCAGGCGACTGGCAAGATTTTGTTGGGCAGCGCTTTTTCCAGCATTTGCGGACAGAGGCGTCTGAGTCTTGCCCGCTTAAGTGATGGCACCGTGGCGTTGCAAAACCTTGGCGTAACGCGGAACGCCGTTACTTGGACGGTGGACGGCGCCAGCCCCCAGTTCTTTCGAGTAACCTTTGAATCTTCAGACGAACACGATAGTTATCTGCCCCTCGGCAATGGTGTGGCATCCGGCAGCGATTGGACCCTCGCCGGTTTGAGTCTGCCGGTCGGACAGAACGTCTACATCCGCGCACGCGGTTATTATCGCAGCGGCTCCAGTTCGGAAAACATCATGGAATCCATCCGGAATGCCTTTATCGCCGAGCCGTCGCCCACTCCCTCGCCGACGTTTCCCCCTTCACCAACGCCTACCGCTACGGCACCACCTTCTCCCAGCCCAACATTAACACCGGGTCCGCCCAGTCCGACCTCGACTCCAATGCCGGCAGCGCAGGCCATTAACCTTTCTACTCGGATGAAGGTTCAGACCGGTGAGAACGTTGGCATCGGCGGATTCATCATCACGGGAACCGGTCTAAAGCACGTGCTGCTTCGCGCCATCGGGCCTTCTCTCGCCCAGCTCGGTGTTGCCGGTGTGCTCGCCGATCCGGTCCTGGAATTGCACGGTCCCGCCGGATTTGCCACCGTGACCAACAACAACTGGCGAGACGACCCGGTCCAGCAATCGGCGATCATCGCCACGGGCATCCCGCCGACCGACGATCTCGAAGCAGCGATCGATGCGACCCTGGCTCCCGGCGCCTATACCGCTATCGTCAGGGGCAACAATAACGCGACTGGAGTCGGCTTGGTGGAAGTGTACGACTTGAGTGCGGGGGTGCCGGCGAAGCTGGCCAATATCAGCACCCGGGCGCTTGTCGGGCCAGGGAGCGACACCGTCATAGCAGGCTTCATTCTGGGCGGCAATCAGGGCAACGATAATGTCTGGTTACGCGGAATCGGACCGAGCCTGAGCAACGTTGGCGTATCCAATCCGCTGGATGATCCAACGCTCGAGCTGCGTGACAGCAATGGATCGCTCCTCGCTTCCAACAACGATTGGCAGGAGAATTCTCCTATCCCGCCCTCGATCGCGCCGGGAAATCCATTGGAGTCGGTCATCGTGGCCACGCTGCCGCCGGGTCTGTACACCACGCTGCTGACGGGGCGGAACAATGGGACCGGCGTAGGTTTGGTGGAAGTTTACGATCGAGGAAACGGAAGCGGGGCGCCGGGCCCGACTCCTCCGGTCACACCGACACCGAGCGGGACACCGTCACCGGTTTGCTTCGTAAGTGAAGGTTTCGATGACGTAAACACTTTGCCCTGGGCGGGCTGGGTGCAGATCAATCACAGTGTGCCGTTTGGGACCACCGCGTGGTTCCAGGGGAATGGCGCCGTATTCCCCGCTCAGTCGGGCGACCAAGCTTCCTACATTGCCGCCAACTTCGGCAACGCCGACCGCCCTTCGAACCCGGGCGCTCCCTCCTCGACTTCGTCTCGCCCTCGTCAGACTCCCCCTCCGCCATCACCGACGCCGGTTGCGTTTCCTCCGCCTCGCGCCATCAGCATGTGGCTCCTGACTCCGCCCGGGGCTGGGCAGAATGGCGCGTCTCCCCTGGGTCGGCCTCTCGCACCGCAATCACCGACGCCCGCGCCTGTCAATGCCATCAGCAACTGGCTCCTCACTCCGCCTGTGACTTTAAGGAATGGCGCGGTGATGACCTTCTACACCCGAACCGTGGACAGGCCCCGATTTCCGGACCGGCTCCAGGTCCGCATGAGCAACAATGGGACCAGCACCAACGTGGGGACAACCGCATATGAAGTGGGCGACTTCACGGTCCTGATGCTCGACATCAATCCGAACATGACCACCGTGGATTATCCCAGCGTCTGGACGCGGTTCACAGTCACTGTGAGTGGGGTGACATCGCCGACGACGGGGCGACTGGCCTTTCGCTACTTTGTGCCGAACGGGGGAGCGAGTTTTGGAAACGGCGACTACATCGGGATCGACCAGGTTTCGTTCGTCTGCGCTACTCCCGCTCCGAGTCCGACGCCAGCGCCGAGTCCAACTCCCGCGCCGCCGCCCGGCGGTGGCTGACGAAGGAAATTGTAGGGCAGGCGCGTCGCCTGCCGGGCTTTTAGATCGGCAACCGGAGCCGCTGCCCTATACATCAGACCCCGCGGAATTATTGCTACTCGGTCCAGCCGACGGCGCGGATGAGAGCCGAATAAATCTCGTTAATCTTCAAACCCTTGCTGACATACCCATTCGCTCCAAGGCTAAGCGCTTTTTGCAGTTGCTCCTCGTCGTAACCCGCACCGGTAAAGATGACGACTGGAAGACGCGGATGGCTCTTGCGCAGCCGTTCGAGCAGGGTCAATCCGTCCAGGCCCGGCATATAGATGTCGAGCACAACCGCGGAGCAGCTGTTCAACTCCAGCCAGGGCAGCAGCTTGGAGGAATCCTGCAAAGATAGGGCAGTATGCCCCCGTGATTCGAAGTAGCTGGTCAGGACGCTGCCGATGTCCGGGTCGTCATCCACGACCATGAAATCGACTTTTTGGCTTTGGACGTTTGCCATAATTACCGGTGACGGTTCGCTATTTGTGGCTGAATCCGGGTCTAAGTCAACCCGGCTCCGTTTTGATCATTTCATCCCCTGGATCAGTCGCATCTATTTGAAACTCGACTCAAAATGAAAACGTTATTTCGAAAGTTCCGGTCAGATCCGGACTCTTGTGGCCGGCGGCCGAGCCGAGGAGAGCGGTTATGACCATGTTTTCACGAAGGGACCATTGCGGGCCGCCGCTAAAATACCAGGTCGCATAACCCCCGGTTCGCGTATTTGGAAGCAGGCCATACGCTTCCGCCACGACGGTCCACTCCTTGTTGAATTCGTGTCTGACCGCCTCGCCGATGAACCAGCGGTCATTGTCGAAATCTGCGCGCGCAGCATCGATGACGTAATAACCCATGTTGGAATCGAAGCTGGTTTTTCCGATCTTGTAAGTTGCGAGGCCGACGAGTCCGGCATCCGGGTTGCCCGTGCCGAGTGCGTGCCGCTGGGAAGCGATGGGCAGTTTCACGTCCAGGCGCGCGGCGAATTTGAGCTTGTCATCGAAGGCCTGCCCAAGGCGAAGTTTGGGCGCGATCGTCAAATCCGTTAGACCATCGGCATCGCCGGCGGCCGGGGTCGAACCGGAACCAACGCGCCACTGATAACCAAATATTGCGCCCAGCTCCAGGCGAGGATTCAACCCCAGGACCGGATTGGTCTGCACCGAATACAACGAGGTTGAACTGGTCCGCACGGAGAAGAAATCGCAGTTGAGCTGCAACTTTCCGGGCTCGACCGTGTCGGCATCGTCGGTCACGAGCGGGCTGACGGCAAAGAGCGCGTTCTGGAATGACAAGATCAACAAGAAGCCTGGGAGAAGACGCCGACTCATCTTTCTCTGGTTGATCGAAGCTAAAGCATGGCCCCACGCATAATGAGCAGGGCGATGCTGAAATAGATAATGAGCCCGGTCACGTCCACGAGCGTGGCCACGAAAGGGGCGGAGGAAGTCGCCGGGTCGGCGCCGACTTTTTTCAGGATGAAGGGAAGCATCGAGCCGGAGAGCGATCCCCACAGGACCACTCCGATAAGCGAGAACCCG
>QHMY01000110.1 GCA_003218305.1 Verrucomicrobiota bacterium | reverse complement strand
CTCAGGCCATTGTGACCCCGGACCTGCAGTACCCGTTCCCCGATATCCGCTTCCTCAGTTTTTTCATCGGGCACTGTGGAATCGTGGTCGGGATCGTCTTCCTGATGGTCATGCGTGGGTATCGCCCGCATTTCGGATCCATCTGGCGCACATTCGCCTGGTCGGAGGTGTACTTCGTGGTCGCGATCGTGGTCGACCTGCTTACCGGTGTGAACTATGGCTATCTGCTTCATAAGCCGCAGACGGCTTCGCTCCTGAGTTTTCTTTCGGACCATTGGCCTGTTTATCTTTTGCAGATGCATCTACTTGCGCTGGCTTTTTTCTGCGCGCTCTATCTGCCGTTTGCTCTCTATGATCTTGTCACGCGGAAGAGAATCGACGCGTGACTATTTGCGTGTCATCCCGAGCCCGCGCAGACGGCGAGGGACCTCGCAGTCGCACGGAAATCCACGCAAGAAACGCGGTCGCGATCCACGAACCGCCGACTTCGAAGATGCCCTCTTTTAGTTTGTGTGATCTTTGAGCTATGGTGAGGTCCCTCGCCGTCTGCGCGGCTCGGGATGACAAGGTTAATCGCCGCTACAAATGAAACCGAAACCGCTCAAGATTCGTTCTGTCACTATCGGCGGCAGCGAGCCGGCGTTTATTCTGGGTCCATGCGTGATTGAATCGGAGAAGTTTGTTTGGCGAATGGCGCGGCGAGTCGCGGAGATCTGTCAGGCAGAATCGGTCCCGTTCATTTTCAAGGCGTCGTACGATAAGGCGAATCGAACGTCGGTCCGTTCTTATCGTGGCATCGGGGTCAGGGAAGGGTGCGAGCTTCTCGCCGCCATCGGAGCAGAATTAAAAATTCCCGTCACGACCGACGTCCACTCGCCTGCGGAAGCCGAGATCGCTGGCGCGACGATCGACGTTCTCCAAATTCCCGCGTTCCTTTGCCGCCAAACCGATTTGCTCCGGGCCGCGGCCGAGACCGGTCGTGTCGTCAACGTTAAGAAAGGCCAATTCCTCGCTCCCTGGGACGTGAAAAACATCGCGGAAAAGCTCTCCAGCTTCGGAAACAGCAAGTTTGTTTTCACGGAGCGCGGCACCAGTTTTGGCTACAATAATCTCGTCGCTGACTTCCGTTCTCTTTATTGGATGCGCACCGCGGGCTATCGCGTGATTTTCGACGCCACCCATTCGGTCCAGCGACCCGGCGGAGCAGGGGATTCCACTTCGGGAGATGGCGAGCTCGCTCCGGTCTTGGCTCGCGCTGCGATTGCGGCTGGCTGCGACGGCATTTTCATGGAAGTCCACGAGAACCCCGCGCGCGCTTTATCGGACGGTCCCAATCAGATTCCGCTAAAGCAGTTGCCGAAGCATCTCCGCATGTTAAAGGCTATTCATGCTGCCGTTTCGTAACGGTCGCGCCGTTTTCTTTGGTGCGCCTTCCGTTTTTTTTCTCTTCGCCCTGCTGAGTTGTGTCACCCTGGCGGGGGGAAAAAGTCCCACGCCCGAACCGAAAGCCACGGCCAAACCGAAGGCGCGACCCAAGCCCGAGGAAGGCGTGACCAACGTCCCAATCGCCGCAGGTCATGATGCGAGGGGACTGGTGCTGCCGGATTTCGACCGTCAGGGACGCATGCGCGGGAAACTCGAGGCCGGGGTGACGAAACGTCTCGATGACGAAAATATCGAGTTTCAGAACGTAAAGTTTACGACGTTCATCCCTGAAACCGAGAAACCGGACCTTCAGGTCAGCATGAGCAAGTCGGTGTTCAATTTGAAAACCCAGATTCTTAATTCGTCGGAGCGGACCACTGTCAAACGGTCGGATTTTGAGGTTTCCGGGGATACGATGCAGTTCGAGATGCTCACCAGAAAGGGCACGCTGTCTGGAAATGTGAAGATGGTGGTTCGGGGCAAGTCCCGTGGGGCGGGGAATGAAGGCGAATGAGAAATTTTGGGTTGGGAGCGGCGATTCTTTGCTTCGTTTTGGTTGCGGGAATTGCCCGGGGCCAGGATTCCGCGTCGCCTACACCGTCCTCTCGGACGTCAAGTTCACCTTCCGAAAAGGTCCCGCCCACGAAAGACACTCCGCCAGGGAAGAGTCCAACCGAAAAACCGAAGGACGCGAAGAAGCCAGCGGCTTCAACGGAACCGATCGTTACCGAAATTTATGCCGACCAGACCGTCTTTGATTCGGCGCAATCGATCGGCATTTTCACGGGACACGTCGTGGTCACCGATCCGCGCTTCAACATCCAGGGAGACAAATTGACGATCTTCATCAGCAAGAAGCAGAACGAAGGCTTCGAAAAAGCGATCGTCGAAGGTAATGTCGGCGTGGTGCGTGATCGACCCAGTGAAACCGGCGGGCCGCCTGATCGGATGGTGGGCCGGTCGGACAAGGCGGTCTACACCGCTAAAGACGGGCGGTTCGAACTCACAGGAAACCCGCGCGTGCAACGGGGTCTTAATATCCACGTCGCCACCAGTCCCGAGACGGTCATGATTTTGAATGAGAAGGGTCATCTGGAAACACAGGGTCCGAGCCGGACGCAGATTCGCCAGGATCCCAACAACGCATCGCCCACGCCCAAGCCGTGATTCACGAACCAGCCGTCAGCTCGCCGTCCGCCCCTCGTTCCGCCGCGCCTCTCGGCCAGGAGCATGTTCTGGCTACGGAGCAGCTCATGAAGATGTACGGCGGGCGCGCGGTGGTGAACGGCATCGACATCAAGGTGCGGGCCGGTGAAATCGTCGGCCTTCTCGGTCCCAACGGCGCCGGCAAAACGACGAGTTTCTACATGATCGTGGGGCTCGTCCGGCCAAACAGCGGGCGTGTAATTTTTTCCGGAACCGATGTGACGAATTATCCGATGCATCGGCGCGCCCGGCTCGGGATGGGTTATTTGCCGCAGGAAGAATCGATCTTTCGCAAAATGACGGTGGAACAAAACATCCTGGCGATTCTCGAGACACTTCCTCTGAGCAAGTCCGAAAGGCGCCAGCGCTGCGACGAACTTCTTCACCAGTTCGGTATCGAACGAATCGCGAAAAACACCGCGATTACCCTGAGCGGCGGAGAGAAGCGGCGGTTGACCATCGCGCGTTCGCTGGTGACTTCACCCAGTTTGCTTATGCTCGACGAACCCTTCAGCGGGGTCGACCCCATCGCGGTTTACGATGTCCAGCAGATCGTGATCAACCTGCGTAAATCAGGTCTCGCCATTCTCATTACCGATCACAACGTTCGCGAGACCCTTTCCATCGTCGACCGGGCCTACCTGATTTTCGAAGGGCGCGTTGAAAGCGAAGGAACGAAAGATTTTCTGATCAACGATCCGATCAGCCGCCAGTTATACCTCGGTGAACGGTTCCAAATGTAGAAAGGCAAACACGTGATAACGGCCAACGCCCATCCCAATGTCAAAGTCACCGGACGTCACCTCCAGATTACCGATGCGATCAGCGATTACGTAACGCGGAAGATCGAAGGCCTTCACCTCGATTACCCAAAAATCATCGAAGCCCACGTGATTCTGGAAGTCGCGAAATACCGGCACTCCGCGGAGGTCGTCCTCATCTGCTCGAACCACATCACGATCGAGGCCTTCGAGGAGACAGACGACATGTATGCCGCGATCGATGCCGTGACGGACAAAGTCGCGCGCCAGATGCGGAAGTATAAAACCCGCCTGATGCGGAAGCATCGGCCGCGCAAGAATATCGTCCAGCATCTCGACGAGCACGTGTTGCATCCTGAGCCAACGGAGGAGGAGGAGCACCACGAGCATGCCGTCGTCCGGACGGAACGGTTTCCGGTCAAACCGATGTTTGTGGATGAAGCCGTCTTGCAGCTGGAAATGTCTCACCGGCAATTCATCGTCTTCCTCAATGCCCGGAGCGCACGGGTGAATGTCCTTTACCGCCGCAAGAGCGGCGACTTTGGGTTAATCGAGCCGACTGCAAACTGATTCTTATGAAATACATCGCGACTGGACTGGCGTTTCTTGCTGCCGCCGTGGTGGCGTTGGCCGCGCCGATTCCGCCGCCGGACGATGTAGCTGCGCCGCCAGCCGACGCAGACAAGACGGCGTCGGGCCTCGCTTCAAAAATCCTGACGCCGGGAAAGGGAAGGTTACACCCGTCCAAGACTGACCTTGTTACCGTGCATTACACGGGCTGGACGACCGACGGAAAGAATTTCGACAGTTCGTTATCGCGAGGGAAGCCAGCGTCGTTCCCGCTGGACAAGGTGATCGCGGGCTGGACCGAAGGCGTGCAGTTGATGGTCACCGGCGAGAAGCGAAGATTTTGGATCCCGGAGGATCTGGCTTACAAAGGCAAGGAAGGCCGGCCGGCCGGCATGCTCGTTTTCGACGTCGAGTTGATTTCCTTTACGCCGGTCGCGTTGCCAGAGACTTCTTCAGACCCCACCAAAGCGCCAGAAGACGTCCGCCGTCCGCCGGCGGATGCGAAACGGACCGCCAGCGGCCTGAGTTACAAGATTCTTAAGGCCGGCTCTGGCAGCGGACATCCCGAATCCACCAGCACAGTGACGGTTCACTATTCCGGTTGGACGACGGACGGGAAGCTTTTCGACAGCTCCTATTCACGGCACCAACCCGCGACGTTCCAGCTGAACCGCGTGATCCCCGGATGGACCGAGGGTGTGCAACTAATGGTAGTGGGCGAAAAACGGCGCTTCTGGATTCCGGAAGCTCTGGCCTACGCCGGCAAAGGCCCCGTGGATGGCGATCTCGTTTTCGATGTCGAGTTAATCGCGATCAAATAGGGCTGCCGGCTGCGATTTTCCTCCTCCAAATGGGGAGGCTTCACGATCCACGGTGGAAATAGCGGCCGTCCCGCGATAAAGGAATGGTGGGATGAGCGATAAACCGACCGCGCAAGCGATTACTTCGGGCAGCGATCTGCGCAAGAGTATCCCGGTCGTTACCGTCGAGAGTTTCTATCGATCCCATGCGGAAACGCTACAATTGAAGCTGGAAGGAAAGCCGGTCGGTTTTCACCGCAAAATCCGCGAACCGACCATCAACCGCCCCGGTCTCGCGCTCTCCGGTTTCTTCAATTATTTCGCCGAAAAGCGGGTGCAGGTTCTGGGCGCAGCGGAGCAGTCGTATCTGAAAAGTCTGCGGCCCAAGACGCGCCTCCAGCGTTTTCGAGGCTTGTGCGAGCAAAAAATTCCCTGCCTGGTTAACTCGCGAGGCGCCCATCTCGAGCCGGACTTGCTCGCGCTGGCGGAAGACATGCAGGTAGCGGTCTTCCGGACCCCGATGGTGACGATGCGATTTATTAACGCAGCCACGATCGCGATGGAGGTCGACTTTTCGCCCACCGTAACAGAGTTCGGCAGCATGGTCGACATCCTCGGCGTGGGTGTGCTGATTCGCGGGCAGAGTGGCATCGGAAAAAGCGAATGCGTCCTTGGCCTGATCGAGCGGGGCTACAGCCTGGTGGCGGACGACGTGACCCGGGTGACGTCACTCGAGGGCCGGGAGTTGATGGCGACCGCGCCCGAGTTGCGGGATCGGTATCATCAACGTCGCCTCAATTTTTGGAATCGGGAGCATTCGCATCGAAAAGCGGGTCGATATGGTCGTAACCTTGCAGGATTGGCAGGAAATCGAAGAAGTGGATCGGATTGGGCTGGACGAAGAATATTACGAAATCCTCAAATTGCAGGTGCCGCACATCACCATCCCGGTCCGGCCGGGCCGCGACATTGCGCGATTGATCGAAGTTGCGGCAATGGACCAAAAGCTGAAAGGTTTGGGAAGAAACAGCGCAGTGGAATTTAATGCGAAGTTGCTCAATCTAATGGAGAAGAAGGAAACTTAATGGGCCTATTGAATCGGAGATCGTCCGGAGCGGCGCGGGGGCAGAAAATCGAGAAGGAGATTACGATTATCAATCGTCTCGGCCTGCATGCCCGGCCCGCGGCCATGTTCGTGCGCATCGCGAGCCGATATCGTTCCGAGATCTGGGTCGAGAAGGAAGGCGAGCGGATCAACGGCAAGAGCATCATGGGTTTGATGATGCTGGCGGCCGGCCAGGGCTCGAAGCTCCTGGTTCAATGCGAGGGGCCAGATGCCGACAAGGCGATGGAGGAACTCGAGGATCTGATCAACGGGCGTTTCAAGGAAGATTGAGGCGGGATTCTTCTGCTGGGCAGGGTCGTTGACCCCGCGGACAAGCTGCAGGCGGGTAACAGAAAGACACCGCTTCTCCTCGGCGGGCTCAGCGACCCCGCCCTACAGAAGAAATGGTGAGGCGAAGTTTTCGCGCTTTCAGTAGGCTTGTCATCCGCTACTCTCGGTGGACATGAGTAGCGATAACGCCATGCCGGAGACGCGGTTCCAGGGCGTAGGGGTCTCTCCCGGCCTCGCCCTGGGAGCGATCCATGTCATTCGCGACGACAGCGATGAAGTCGCGCGGCGTCGCATCCAGGCCGGTGAAATCCCGAACGAAATCGGGCGATTCGAGACCGCGCTGATCCAGACGCGGGCCCAAATTCTTGAAATGCAGGAGCGGATCGCGGAATCGATCGGGGCCAAGGATGCCGGTATTTTCGACGCACACCTGCTCGTGGTCGAAGATCGAACGTTGATCGATGAAGTCCTGCGCAAGCTCCAGGCGGATCTGTGCAATGTGGAATTCGTCTTTCAGGAGGTGGCGAACCATTATGCCGATACCCTGAGCAAGATCGACGATCCCTACCTGCGTGAGCGCGCCGTCGACATCCAGGACGTGACGCGCCGGGTTATTCGAAACCTTCAGGGGAAGGCGCCGAAGTCGTTTTTGGCGCTGACCGAGCCCCATATCCTGGTGGCGCACAACATCACGCCATCGGATACCGCGACGATGAACCGCGAATTCGTGCTCGGCCTGGCGACCGATTTGGGCAGCCGCACTTCCCACACCGCCATCATGGCCCGTTCGCTCGGGCTGCCGGCGGTGGTCGCTCTGCACGACGTGACCGAGAAACTCAGGGACGGACAGCAAGTCCTCCTGGATGGTTACAGCGGTCTGCTCATTCTCGATCCGACCCCCGCCACGCTGGCGCATTATGGGGAGCTGGAGCACAGAAAGGTGCAGGTGGCCGAACAGTTGACTGGCCTGCGCGAGACCAAATCAACGACGCGCGACGGACGCCACATCGTTCTCTCAGCTAACATCGAATTGCCGGACGACGTGGAAGCCGCCCCGCGCAATGGAGCGGAAGGCATTGGCCTTTATCGGACGGAATTTCTCTACCTGAATCGCACGACCCTCCCGAGTGAAGAGGAGCAATACGCGACCTATCGAAAAGTGGCGGAACAAGTTCGCCCGCATCCGCTGATCATTCGGACCTTTGATCTGGGGGGCGACAAGGTGGCGGGAGCGATGGGCTCGGATGATGAGCTGAATCCTTTCCTGGGCGAGCGGGCCATTCGTTTTTGTCTCGAGAATCCCGACATCTTCAAAGCGCAGTTGCGCGCGATCATTCGCGCCAGCGCCGTGGGGAACGTGAAGATCATGTTCCCGATGATCTCGGGGTTGGAGGAATTGCGGCGGGCTCTGGCTTGCCTGGCGGAATGCAAGGCGGAACTGGAGCGCGAAGGCCACGCTTTCAATCATGAGACAGAAGTCGGCGCGATGATCGAGATTCCGAGCGCCGCCATCTCGGCTGACAGGCTCGCGCGCGAGGTGGATTTTTTCAGCATCGGCACGAACGATCTCATTCAATATGCGATCGCGGTGGACCGGGTGAACGAGCGAATCGCGCATCTCTACGCGCCGACGCATCCGGCGGTCCTGCGCCTGCTCAAGATGGTGGCGGACGCCGCCCATGCGAACGACATCTGGGTGGGCGTATGCGGCGAAATGGCGGGAGATCTTGCGCTGGTTCCGCTGCTGCTCGGCTTGGGCATGGACGAGCTCAGTGTGGGCGCGTCGCTCGTCCCGCGGGTGAAGCGCGCCGTGCAAAGTCTCGCCCACAGCGAGTGCCAGGAGCTTGTGACAAAGCTCTTGGAACTCGATACGTCTTCAGCGATCCTGGCGCGCTGCACGGAGATGGCGCAACAGCATTACGCTGATTTGTTGGGGTAATCGTTGCGTGTTTGTCATCCCGAGGCGCGCAGACGGCGAGGAACCTCTCCCACGGAGATTTCGTCACCCTAATGATAAGAGGCGGGCATTGACGGCCACGCATCACCATCGCGGAAGCGGTTGACCGCTTGTGGGGTCGGCGCTCCTCCCATTGTCGCGATCCCGGTCTGCGCGGCTCGGGATGACAGGCAGGGAATGCCGGAGTCGATACCCGCCGACTACTCTTCCTCAGTCGATTCGGGTCCCGACTCTGACTCAATATCGGGCTTGATGCCTTCCTCCTCCATCTTCCGGAGGACATCACTCATATCGTCGACCTCGTCCCAGACTTCCTGGCTGACGTACATTGGCGCTTTCTGCTGGGTGGCCATCGCAATGCAATCGCTGGGTCGCCCGTCCAATTCGATGATTTTCTTCTGCTGCAGTTCGTTTTCGGCGTGGATGATCATCCGCGCGTAATAGGTGGCGTTCTTAAGATCGTTAATGATTACACGCTCAACGCGCGCCCCGAGCGCAGTCATGAGGTGTCCCATCAGATCGTGGGTGAGGGGACGCTCCTTCGAGACGTCGCGCATGAACATTGTGATCGCGCTCCCGACAGTTTGATCGACGTAGATGATGAAAACCTTGTCGTTGTTTCCGAGGAAAACTGCGCAGCCGCCACTGGTCGGCAAAACCGCCCGCACTTGCACCTCGATGACCGTCTTGTTCATCCGCGCAAACCGTATCAGTCCGGTTACGAAAAACAAGCGAGGGTAGATCGCCTCTCACTTCGTAATCGTGCTCGTGCTCGATTTTGTCGTTTCGATCACGAGCCGGAGCACGAGCACGATTACGACGAAGATTGAGGGGACGGACAAATGCGCTTGCATGTCCGCAGTGGTGATTGAATATGCGCTCTGCGGCTGCCGCCGCGCACCAAAAAAATGAAGACCGAGTGGGACGTTGATTCTGCCATTTCCACTTACAACGTCGATGGCTGGGGCACCGGCTACTTTACGGTCAACAACGCCGGCAACGTTGAAGTGCGGCCCCTTCAGGAAAAAGGCGGCGCGATAGACATCCTCGAAGTCGTAAATGAAGCGCGGAGTCGCGGCCTCGGGTTTCCCCTCGTCATCCGGTTCCAGGATCTGCTGCGCCATCGCGTCCAGGCGGTTAACTGCGCGTTTCAAACGGCGATGACCGAGTTCGGCTACAAAGGTCAATACCGGGGAGTATTCCCGATCAAGGTCAACCAGTTGCGAGAAGTGGTGGAAGAGATCGTCGAAGCCGGCCAGGAATTTCATTTCGGACTCGAAGCCGGGAGCAAACCGGAGTTGGTCGCGGCGCTCGCGATGCACAAGGACCCGGAGAGCCTCATCATTTGCAACGGCTACAAGGACCGCGCTTTCATCCGCATCGCGCTGCTGGGCCGCAAGCTCGGCAAGTCGGTCGTCATCGTGGTCGAGAAACTCGAGGAGCTCGAGGCAACGATCCGGGCTTCGAAAGAGGTTGGCGTCGAGCCGCACATCGGAATTCGCGTCCGTTTATATAGCAAGGGTTCCGGCAAGTGGTCGCCGAGCGGGGGCGAGAACGCCAAATTTGGTCTGGATACGACAAGCCTCGTGGCCGCGAGCGAGATGCTTAAGGCAGCCGGACTGGCGCATTGTTTCAAGCTCGTTCATTTCCACGTTGGCTCGCAGGTGCCGGATATTTCCACCATCAAACGCGCCGTGCGCGAAGCGGCGCGCTATTACGCGAAGCTGTGCAAGCTCGGACATGAACTCGGTTACCTGGATGTCGGCGGCGGCCTGGGAGTCGATTACGACGGATCGCGCAGCGATTTCGACAGCTCGGCGAATTATTCACTCCAGGAATACGCCAACGATGTGGTCTGGAACATCATGGACGTGTGCGATTCCGAGAGCGTCCCGCATCCGTCGATCGTAAACGAAGGCGGGCGCGCGATCGTCGCGCATCACTCCGTTCTCGTGGTGGAAGCGTTCAGCTCGATTGAGAAGACGGCGCCGAAACTCAAGGTCGAGATGAGCGAGAAGGATCACAAACTGGTCCGCGATATTCTTGACGTAAAACAGCGCCTCAAACGCGGGAATCGCCTTGAGAGTCTGCACGACATCAAACAGATTAAGGAGGAATCGCAGCAGACGTTCGACCTCGGCCTGCTCGACCTCGAATCAAAGGCGAAGATCGACACGGTCTACTGGCAGCTGGCCCAGCAAATCGTGACCATGCACAAAGGTCTGCGCTTCGTTCCAGAGGAAGTGAAAGAGCTCGAGACGTCGCTCGGCGATCAATACATCTGCAATTTCTCGGTGTTCCAGTCGCTTCTCGATCATTGGGCGCTCGGACAATTGTTCCCGATCATGCCGATCCATCGGCTGAACACGCCGCCGGATCGAAATGGAATGCTCGTCGATATCACCTGCGACTCCGACGGCAAGGTTTCCAAGTTCATCGATCTCCAGGACGTGAAGGACACTTTGCCCCTGCATCGAATCACGCCCGGTGAAATGTATTACCTAGGCGTCTTCATGGTCGGCGCTTACCAGGACATCATGGGGGACCTGCACAATTTGTTTGGACGCGTAACCGAAGCGCACATCTTTCTCGACCCCGACGAAGAGTCAGGCTGGTACATCGAGGAAGTGATCGAAGGCAGCACGATCGGCGAAGTGCTGGCCATGACCCAATGGGACAAAGTGGAATTAATGCGGCTGCTCAAGACGCAAGTCGACGGCGCGATCAAGAGCGACCGCCTCAAGCCGAACGACGGGATGAAACTCCTCTCGGATTACGAACGTCTCCTGCAGGAATACACTTATCTCTCGCTCACCGATCTCCCGCCTTCGCCACAGCCCGGGAATTGGCTCCCGCTGAGCTGACGGTTGAAAATCTCGAAATCCGAATTTCAGTATTGTTTCGGTCTTCGAGCTTCGGATTTCGAATTTCCGACGCCGAAAGGACTCCCTGGAGTCCTTGAGCGCTAGGTCTAGGGTTGTCCAACGCGGTCGTAAACTTCCACTAGGCCAACGCCGGTGCCGTTATTTACTCCCGATAAAAGCGCGGTGTATGCGCCTGGGGGCAACGTCGCACAGACGCCTGACTCAAGATTATTGCTTGGTGCAAGGCCTGCCGCGGACATAATGCTGGCACACTGCTGTGTTGCAGAGTCTTGCCAGTTGTCATTCGTGATGAGGAGCGTTGCATTCTCATCCCGCAGCTCCAGCTTTGGATCGGCCAGCGCATTGGGCACGCCCAAGCCACTGAGGCTCGGCCCGAGTCCGCGCACAACAATCTGATCGTAATTGCTGTTCCCACCCAGAAGGACGCCGGCGATTACGATGTCCGTCGCCGTGCCGACAAAGGCCCGAGTACTGAGGTTGGCCAGTCTCGAGTTGACTTCCGGGTTGAGGTCGTAAACCTCCACCAAAGCCACGCCAGTAGTGTTATTCTTGCCCTTCACGATCGCCGTATAGGCTCCTGGATTGATATTCACCAGCATTGCCGACTCACGATCGTCAGTAGGGGCGAGCCCGGCTTTTATGATGGGGAGCGGGTCCTGAGTATCTCTCCAGTTGTCGTTGATGATGGTAGGAAAGCCGGCGGGTCCGTGCAGCTCCAGGACGGGGTCAGCAAGAAAATTGGGGATACCGAATTGGGCCAGGGAAGGACCGATAGCTCGCAAAACAAGCCGCTTTGCGGTCGATCCCGTGATGATGAAGCCGCCAATACCAACATTGGCGCCGGTTTGAACATTCATCCGGGTTGAGAGGTTAAGCGCCTGGGCTGGGGGCGGAGGCGGAGTTGGCGTGGGTGTTGGCGTTCCAGTCGGCGGAGTTGGCGTTGGTGTCGGAGTTGCGGGCGGCGGAGTTGCCGTCGGTGTGGCAGTAGCCGTCGCCGTCGCTGTTGGCGTTGGGCTCGCATCGCTCACATAGTAGAAAATCGAGATTGAGTCTATGTACCAGCCGACGCCGTTCGGTCCGGTGCAATCCGTCGCCAGGCGGAAACGCAAAACGACATTGTGCCCTCCTGCGGCCAACGGCAGAGAAACCAAGCTGTTGACCAAGCCGCTAACGCTACCCGTCCACGCTTGCCGGCCCGCGATCGGACTCAGGAACCCCGTGGAGATCGTGCCATTGTAATCCGCATTGCCTCCCGCCGCCTCGATGTCGGTGAAAGGCCCTCCATCGATGGAGATCTCAACCACCCCACCATCGCCACCTTCTTCCACATTGTAGTGATGCCAGAAACTCATGATGACGGGGAAAGCTGTCATGGGGACAAAAAGGGAGGGCGTGTCCAGGTTCGAATCAGTCACACAACCTGGGTCATCATGGAACGCGGCATTCGACGCGGTTTGAGAAAATCCGGCCCGGGTCACCCACTTCGTGGCGCTTGCGCAGGTGACCGTTGGCGTGCAGTTCCCCGAGCCAGCCGCCGTAGAAGACACCCAGCCCGGCGGCAATGCGGGTGGTGCCGACACTGCATCGAAGCCTTCCCACAAAAGTCTGACAAAAAACGGCGTGGGCGTCGGAGTAGAAGTCGGAACTGTCGCTGTGGGCGTGGGGGAGGGTGTGCCAGTTGGGGTAGGTGTGGGCGGCGCGGGCTGGAGCTCCACCGACCCGATGTCGATGCGCCCGTTAGAGACGCGTTGATAAAGGGGGCCGCGTTGATCGTTCGCAGGCGGCGGGGTGAAACTCGGATTGCCTGCGTCAACGGCCGGGCTGCCGGTCAGCA
Organism: Verrucomicrobiota bacterium; assembly: GCA_003218305.1. Classification (GTDB taxonomy): domain Bacteria; phylum Verrucomicrobiota; class Verrucomicrobiia; order Chthoniobacterales; family UBA10450; genus AV80. Next base: position 2,308 of record QHMY01000110.1, on the reverse strand, counting down.
GTTCATGGGTAAAAGTCGGGCCGCCGTTGTCCTGGAGCGGCCCGAGCATGGGCTCGGTGTTGGTTTGGTCGCCGGTAGCGGTGAAGAAGCCGCCGCCGCTGTCATTGATGAGATTGTAGCCATTCGAGGTGATGGTGCCCGAGATATTAGAAATGCTGGGGCTGAATGTGCTGACCTTGAGGGCAGTATTCCCAATCTGCAATGTCGCGCCGGTGTAATTGGCGATGGTGCCGCCTTTGAACGCGTTGTTACCGCTGAGAGTGCTGTGGCGGACGGTCAGGGAATTGCGGTTGCTCACCGCGCCACCGGATCGGGTAGAGTTATTGTTGCTTAGAGTGCTGTTGGTGATCGTTATCGAACCGCCGTTGTTGAGGCCGGCGCCCTCACCCCATCCCTCGAGATCATTGATGCCCCTGGCCGTGTTGCCGCTGACGGTGCTGCTATCAATCGATGCGAGGAAGCCGGTGTTGTAGACGCCGCCGCCACCGACGCCGGCTGAGTTACCGCTAATCGTGCTGTGGTCGATGAACAGTTGGAAGTCATTCCAAATACCGCCGCCGTTGCCGAACGGGACTTGGGGACCGTCGCCGCCAGACACGTTGTTGGTCACGATGCTGTGGGTGATCGAGGCTTCGCCGGTGTTGTGAATGCCGCCGCCGGAGGCGCCATAGCTCGAGGATGTGTTGTTGCTCACGACGCTGTTTATGACCGTTAGGATCGCGTGGCCGCCGCTCCCGGGAAAAAAGAGGTTGCTGATGCCGCCGCCACCACCAAGAGCGTGGTTGTACCTGACAATGCTGTTGCGGACCTCCAGGTACGCGTCGGGGTCGAAGTGAGATAAACAAATACTAAAAATACCTGAATTGCCGTGGCAGCCCTGCACCACGCATCCGTCAATGAAAACCCCGGAGGAAACGTTATAGACGCCGGCGCCAAAGGTGACGTTACAATCGATCGTGAGGCCTCTTATTGTGACAATACCGGCGCGCTGAACATCGAAGATGTTGAAATACGACCCGCCCAAGGATTTTGTCACCGCCAGCAGATTCGCGCCGGGTCCGTCGATCGTGATGTTCTTATCGATGCTAAGCGCACCGCTGGTGACGACGATACTCTGGCCGTTAAGCGCGGCATCGAAATTAATCGTGTCCCCGTTACTCGCCGCGGCGATCGCAGCGCGGAGCGACCCCGGGCCGCTGTCGGCCGTGGTGGTAACGGTGATTGTGGCTGCGCGAAGGTTTTGCGTGCCGGCCATTATCGCGCACAGCAACGCGAAGAGTTGCAGCCCGCCTCTAGCAGGGAAGCGGCGGAGGGGTAGGTGCATAGGGAGACCTTTCTTTCTGACTCGTTATCGGAAAATGAGTGAAACTCCAAGAACGAAGTTCACCACAAACCGCGCGATCCGATTGAATCGCCGCGGCGACTGCCTGCCCTACAATTTCTTTCTGTTGAGTTGATTTTTGTAGCGGCGGTCTACGACCGCCGAGCGCATGGAACTGACGGCGGTCATAGACCGCCGCTACAGGGCCAGCACAGGCAAGAATCTCGAAGCAGCCGACTGCGGCCTAGGGTTGTCCAACGCGGTCGTAAATCTCCACCAAACCGTTTCCTGTTCCCTTATCCACTCCATACAGCACCGCCGTGTATGGACCTGGTGGCAATGTCTCCGCAATGGCCGATTCGAGAGGATTTGTCGGTGCTAATCCCGCTGCGATAATCAGCGCCGCCTGAGCGGGGTCATCCATCCAGTTGTCGTTTGTGCGCACAAGCGCTCCGTGACTATCGTGCAGTTCCATCCTGGGATCGGCCAGCGCGTCAGGCACGCCCAATCCCGTTAAGCTGGGACCAAGCCCGCGCACGATCACATTATCAGGCAACGTTCCATGGCCGAGAATGAAGCCCCCGATCAGGACGTCTGCTTCGGTGCCGATGAAGGCGCGGGTGCTGATATTGGCCAGTCTCGAGGCCGCTGCATGATCGAGATCATAAACCTCGATCACCGCCACGCCTGTAATGTTGGGGTTGCCTCGCGCAATTGCCGTATAGTTTCCGGGCGCCAGCGTTACCACGATGGCGGGGTCCGTCTGATTTTCCGGCGCCAGGCCCGTGGCAATTATTTCGGCTTCCTGCGTGTCCCTCCAGTTATTATTGATGATCGTCGCAAAGCCATTGGGGCCGTGCAGTTCCAGGACCGGGTCCAGCAGCGGATGAATTTCGGGAATACAGACCTGACAGTGAACAACTCGCACAATTACGCGTTTCGGCGCAGTTCCGGTAATGATTAAGCCGCCGATGCCAACGCGGTCGC